>NZ_JBEOWP010000005.1:192528-489671 GCF_040296095.1 Micromonospora sp. NPDC002389 | reverse complement strand
CCTGGATACAACACCGGTATCCAGGCCCGACTCCGCCTTGCCGGACCGCCGCCTGGACCTCGCCGCGACACCGCCAACGTTCCTGGACACCGCACTAGCTGCGATCCTTCACTAGGTGCGACTCTTCACCGCGATCCATCCGTCGACCGAGGCGGTCGCGCACCTGACCGACCGGGTGGCCCGGCTCCGGCTCGGTGCCGCCGCTGCCGCCGGGACCAACGTCCGACTGTTCGATCCGGCGCGGGCCCACCTCACCCTCGCGTTCCTCGGTGACGTCGACGCGGGGCGGCTGGTCGAGGTGGAGAGCGCCCTCGGTCTCGCCGCCGAGTGGGCGCGGGAAGGGCGTACCGCCGCACCTCTGCTTCGGTTGGCCGGCGGCGGGCGGTTCGGTCGGGGACGCTTCACCGTGCTCTGGGTCGGGGTGGGCGGTGAGGTCGAGGCACTGCACGTGGTGGGGCGGCTGGTCCGTTCCCGGCTGCGTCACGCCCGGCTGCCGTACGACGAGAAGCCGCTGCGTCCGCACCTGACCGTGGCCCGACCCGGCGACCGGCTCTCACCGGCTGACGCGGACGCCGATCTCGCCGCCCTGGCGGACTACCAGGGCCCGGAATGGACGGCCGGGGAACTCGTGCTCACCCGCAGTGAACTGGGGCCTCAGCCGACCCACCACCGCCTCGCGGCGTGGCCGCTGTCCTAGCTCAGGCGGCGTGGCCGCTGTCCTAGCTCAGCGCCCTCGGCGGGCACCGGCGCGTTGGCCGGTGCCCGGTCAGGAGGACTCGCGGGCCGCGGGACCGCTGCCGAACAGGACGTCGTCCCAGCTCGGCAGCCGCTTGCGCGGCTTGGCACCGGCCTCGGTCGACTCGTTGGCCGTGGCGGCCGGGGCACCCGTGCGGCGCGGTCGCAGCACCGCCAGCGACGGCACGGCCGGGACCTCCTTGGGCGCGTCCGCGTCGTCGTCGAAGGCGGAGCCCTGACCACCGCCGAGCAGGGCGGCTGCCCCGCCACCGACGGCCCGGCGCGGCGTGTCCTGGCCACCGGCGAGCGCGGCCGGCGAGCGGGGCTCGAGGCCCCGGCCCGAGGTGGAGCCGAGCGGACGGTCCAGCGAGGCGAGCAGCGCGTCCCGGCCGGCCCGGATCGGATCCCGGCCGGAGCGGTTCTGATCGGTCGGCGCGGGCAGCCCGTGCCCACCTCGGCTCGGCTCACCGCGCGACGGGCCGGGCAGGGCGTGCCCGCCCCGCTCCGGTGCCGGCTCCTGGCCGAGGAGCGGCGCGGGCCGCTCGGCGCAGAGGTATTGCGCCATGTCGTCGTGTGGGGCCACCGACTGCCGGGTCTTGTCCAGATCCCAGACCGCCTGGGCGGTGGCCTTGCCGGACGGCCAGGTGGCGACGATGCGCCAGGTGCCGTCGTCGCGGCGCCACGCGTCCCAGGAGATCTTCTCGGTGTCGATCCCGTGCTGGGCGAGTCGGCCGTTGACCACCTCGGCGAGGGGCGTGGGCTTCTCGGCACCCTTGAGCCGGGTACGGCGGGCGTGCTGGGCGAGCATCGCCCGCTCCTGGAGCACCGGCCCGGCGTAGCGGAGCACCCGGTCGACCGGTACTCCGGCGATCCGGGCGACGTCCTCGGCGGACTCGCCGGAGCGGATCCGGGCCTGGATGTCCCGAGGGGACAGCGACGGCACCGGGTCGGCGGTGGACGGTGCCACCGCGAGCGTGGGCGCACCCGGCTCGGCCTGCATCGCTCCGGCGATACGCTCGTCGATGGGCAGGGCGAGCAGGCGCCCGACCTCGTCGGCGAGCACCAGGGCCTGGCCGTCCTCGGAGAGGGCGACGAAGCGTACTGGGCGCATCGCGTTGCCTCCGTCCCGCTTCGCTGGCCGTTACGCCACGAGCCGGCCACCCGGGGCGTTGCGCTCCACGGTACGCCCATCCGGAGCCTGGTGGGAGACGCCACGCCCGGGCAAGTCGAGCTGAGCAGCCTAATTCCCCGCTGCTGAGCGCTGTGCGGCGGGTCAGTGCCGCGAGCGCGACAGTGGCGTTTGTCGCAGTACGACACGGGCCCGGTGACCACAGTGGGTCGACCGGGCCCGTAGGGTCACCGTGTGTTCACTCAGAGTCGCTCGACCACGTAGTCGATCGAGGCGGTCAGCGCCTCCACGTCGGCCGGCTCGACGGCCGGGAAGAGCGCCACCCGGAGCTGGTTGCGGCCCAGCTTCCGGTACGGCTCGGTGTCCACGATGCCGTTGGCGCGCAGTGCCTTGGCGATCGCGGTGGCGTCCACCCCGTCGGCGAAGTCGATGGTGGCGACCACGTTGGAGCGCAGCGCCGGGTCGGTGACGAACGGGGTGGCGACGGTCGAGCGCTCGGCCCAGCCGTACACCGTCGCGGCGCTCTCGGCCGTGCGCTTGGCCGCCCAGGCCAGCCCACCCTGGGAGTTCATCCAGTCGGTCTGCTCGGCGGCGAGGAAGATCGTCGCCAGCGCCGGGGTGTTGTAGGTCTGCTCCAGCCGCGAGTTGTCGATCGCGGTGACCAGGTCGAGGAAGGCCGGGATGTACCGGCCGGAAGCCTTGATCTCGGCGGCCCGCTCCAGCGCGGCCGGCGACATCAGGGCCAGCCAGAGCCCGCCGTCGGAGCCGAAGCACTTCTGCGGGGCGAAGTAGTAGACGTCGGTCTCGCCGACGTTGACCTCCAGGCCGCCGGCGCCGGAGGTGGCGTCGACCAGCAGCAGCGAGCCCGGGTCGGCACCGGCCACCCGGCTGATCGGCACCGCCACACCGGTCGAGGTCTCGTTGTGCGGGGTGGCGTAGACGTCCACGCCGGCCTCGGCGGTCAGGGTCGGCGCGCTGCCCGCGTCCGACTTGCGGACCGTCGGCTCGCCCAGGAACGGCGCGTCCTTGACGGACTTGGCGAACTTGGCGCCGAACTCGCCGAAGCTGGCGAACTGGGCCCGGTCGCGGACCAGGCCGAACGTGGCGACCTCCCAGAACGCGGTGGTGCCGCCGTTGCCGATCACCACCTCGTACCCCTCGGGCAGCGAGAAGAACTCGGCGATGCCGGAGCGCAGCCGGGCCACCTGGTCGCGGACGGTCTTCTGCCGGTGCGAGGTGCCCAGGTAGCTGGTCGCCACCTCGGCGAGCGCGGAGACCGCCGCCGGACGGACCTTGGACGGCCCGCAGCCGAAGCGGCCGTCGGCGGGCTTGATCTCGTCGGGAATCCGGATGGTCGGTGCGTCAGCCACGGTCGTAAAGATCCTTCCGCATGGGTCGGGGCCCGGGTGAGCAGGTGGGGCGGACCGACGGCGGGCGCGTGCGGGTGCACGGTCGAAGCCGGGGTCTAGCCCATCGGGCGGCGCTGCCGGAATTCATCCTTGCACCCGTCGACGCCCCGCCGGGTGCTGGTCCCAGCCCCAACCGTGAGGCGTCCGCCACAGCCCGTGGCGTCGCCCACACCCCCGCCGCCCGCCTGCCGCCCGCCCGCCGCGCAGCGCTCGCTGCGCTGGGCGCCGGGCCTGGATGTTAGAAAGGGACCCCTGTACTACCGGAGACGGTAGAAAGGGTCCCTTCCTTACACCTCAGACGCCGGGCGGCGCCGACGCCTCAGACGTCGTGCGGGACGGCGTCCCAGCCCTCCACCTCGTGCGGCTTGCGCGGGCTGTGGCCCACGTACCGGGCGGAGGGACGGACCAGCCGCTGGAGCCGCTTCTGCTCCAGGATGTGCGCGCTCCATCCACCCATCCGGGCGCAGGTGAACATCGAGGTGAACATGTGCGCCGGCACCTCGGCGAAGTCGAGCACCACGGCGGACCAGAACTCGACGTTGGTGGCGAGCACCCGGTCCGGGCGGCGGGCCTGCAACTCGGCCAACGCGGCCCGCTCCAGCGCCTCGGCGACCTCGAAGCGCGGCGCGCCCAGCTCCTTGGCGGTGCGACGCAGCACCCGGGCACGCGGGTCCTCGGCCCGGTAGACGCGGTGGCCGAAGCCCATCAGCCGCTCGCCCCGGTCGAGCACGCCCTTGACGTAGCTCTCCGCGTCGCCGCTGCGCTCGACCGCCTCCAGCATGCTGAGCACCCGCGACGGGGCACCGCCGTGCAGCGGGCCGGAGAGCGCGCCGATGCCCGAGGAGATGCAGGCGGCGGCGTCCGCGCCGGTGGAGGCGACGATCCGGGCGGTGAAGGTGGAGGCGTTCAGGCCGTGCTCGGCGGCCGAGATGAAGTACGCGTCGACGGCCTTGACGTGTCGGGGGTCGGGCTCGCCGCGCCACCGCTTCATGAAGCGCTCGACGATCGTCTCCGCCTTGTCGATCTCCTTCTGCGGCACCGCCGGCAGCCCGAGGCCACGGGCGGACTGGGCGACGAAGGAGAGCGCGGTCACCGACACCCGGGCGAGGTCCTCGCGTGCCTGCTCGTCGGAGATGTCCAGCATCTGCTGCAGGCCCCAGTACGGGGCGAGCATCGCCACCGCGGACTGCACGTCGACCCGGATGTCGCCGGAGTGCACCGGCACCGGGAACGGCTCGGCCGGCGGTAGGCCGGGGCCGAACCGGCCGTCGACCAGCAGCGCCCAGACGTTGCCGAAGGAGACCTGGCCGATCAGATCCTCGATGTCGACCCCCCGGTAGCGCAGCGCGCCACCCTCGCGGTCCGGTTCGGCGATCTTGGTCTCGAACGCTACGACGCCTTCGAGCCCGGGTTTGAAGTCGGCCATCTCACTACTCCTGGTGTGTGGTCGGTGCGCGCCCGCCCGGCTCGGTGTCCCGGCCCCGGCCGGGTGAGCGCCTTCAGGCGACCCTCTCCGGATGTGTGTTCGTGACATCTTGCCTGCTGGTGATCGGGTATGCGACCCGCTGCGGATGTGCTGCTGACGACATCCCCGGCCGCAGGCGCCGTGGGGCCCTCGGTAAGACTGGCCCCGACGGGCTGGTCGCGGGGGCGAGCGGCCCGATCCAGAGGGAGGAAACGTGACGGGCGACACACCGCCACCCGCGGGGATGCGTCACGAGTACGCCGCAGACGCCGGCCTGATCGAGGCCGACCTGGCGGCGCAGTGGCACACGCAGTTCGACAGGTGGTTCGCCGACGCGGTCGCCGCCGGGCTGCCCGAGCCCAACGCCATGGTGGTCAGCACCGCCGACGCCGAGGGCCATCCGAGCGCGCGGACGGTGCTGCTCAAGGGCTACGACCCGGCGGGCTTCGTCTTCTTCACCAACTACCGGTCGCGCAAGGGCGTCGAGGCGGAGGTGAACCCGTACGCCAGCCTGGTGTTCCCGTGGTTCCCGATGCAACGGCAGGTGATCGTCGCCGGCCGACTGGAACGGGTCGACCGGGCGGAGACCGAGGCGTACTTCGCCAGCCGGCCGCGCGGCTCCCGACTGGGCGCCTGGGCCAGCGCCCAGTCGTCGGTGCTGCCCGACCGGGCGGCGCTGGACGAGGCGTACCGGGTGGTGGCGGAGCGCTTCGCCGACGTGGACCCGATCCCCACCCCGCCGCACTGGGGCGGGCTGCGGGTCCGGCCCGATTCGGTGGAGTTCTGGCAGGGCCGGGCCAGCCGGCTGCACGACCGACTGCGGTTTCGCCGCGACGCCGACGACTGGGTCGTGGAGCGGCTGGCGCCGTGACCTCGACCGAAACGGACCGGCCCCGCGAACGGCGGCGCTGGGCCATCGACCTGCGCCCGCTGCGGGTGGTCGCGTACCGGCGGCTCTGGCTCGGCAACGGCATCGCCATGTTCGGCTTCCAGTTCACCGCGGTCGCCGTGCCGGTGGAGATGTACGCCCTCACCCAGGACTCGCTCTGGGTCGGGCTGCTGGGCATCGCCGCCTTCGTGCCGCTGCTCGTGTTCGGGCTCTGGGGCGGGGCGGTGGCCGACGCCATCGACCGTCGGCTGGTGCTGACCGCCGGCTCGGTGCTGCTCTGGGTCTCGGTGGTGGGCCTGCTGGCGCAGGCGTTGCTGGGGGTGGGCAGCCCGGTGCTGCTGCTCGGGCTGGTGGCGCTCAGTTCGGTCGCGTACGCGATCAGCGGGCCGGCGCGCAGCGCGCTGGTGGCCCGGCTGGTCCCGGCCGAGCTGGTGCCCGCCGCGACCACGCTGAACTTCACCACCGCGATGGCCACCTCGGTCCTCGGGCCGCTGGCCGCCGGCCTGATCCTGGCCGCCTGGCACCTCGACGTGGCGCTGCCGATCGCGTACGCGGTGGACGCCGTGCTGCTGGTCGCCCTGGTCTGGGCGGCGCTACGGCTGCCCGCCATGCCGCCCGAGCCGGACCCGGACGGTACGCCCCGACAGGCCGGGCTGCGCAGCGTCGTCGACGGGTTCCGCTACCTGCTCGCCAGCCGGGTGCTGATGCTCTCCTTCGCCATCGACCTGATCGCGATGGTGTTCGCCTTCCCCCGGGCGCTGTTCCCCGAGGTCGCCGCCGAGCGGTTCGGCGGGGGTGCGGCGGTGGGGTGGCTGTACAGCTCGATCGCGATCGGCTCGCTGCTCGCCGGGCTGGTCTCCGGCTGGATCGGCCGGGTACGCCGGCAGGGGCTGGTGCTGGTGCTCGCCGTGGTGGGCTGGGGCCTGGCGGTGGCGCTGGCCGGGTTGGCCCGGCAGCTCTGGCTGGTCATCGCCCTGCTGGTGCTGGCCGGGGCGGCCGACCTGATCAGCTCGGTGGTGCGGCAGTCGATTCTGCTGATCTATGCGCCGGACCGGATGCGCGGTCGGCTCCAGGGCGTCAACACCGTGGTGGTGGCCGGTGGGCCGCGTCTGGGTGACCTGCGCGCGGGTGCCATGGCGACCGGCTTCGGCAGCGGCGTGGCCTGGGTCGGCGGCGGTCTCGTGGCGGCGGGGTTGGCGGTGGTTCTCGCGGTGGCGTTCCCGGCGTTGCGGCGTTACCGGCCGCCGGTCACGTCGACCGCCGAGGGCGCTTACGAAGACCACCCGGCACGGCGAGCGGACAGCGGTTCCGGGGGCTAGGGTCTGGCGACATGAGCAGCAGTGAGCCCCGTCCCCTGTCCGGGGCACAGTGGACCATTTCCGCCGCCGGTCACGAGGCGGTCATCGTCGAGGTGGGCGGCGGGGTCCGCTCCTACCGGCAGGACGGGGTGGAGCACCTCGACGGGTACGCCGCCGACGAGTTGTGCCCCGGCTCGGCCGGACAGGTGTTGGCTCCCTGGCCGAACCGGATCCGCGACGGCGTGTACCCCTTCGACGGGCAGTCGTACCAGCTCCACCTGACCGAGCCGGAGCGGCACAACGCCATCCACGGCCTGGTCAACTGGGCCCGCTGGGAGCTGATCGAGCAACGGCCGGACGAGGTCGTCGTCGGGCTCGACATGCCGGCGCAGCCGGGCTACCCGTGGCCGCTGCGGCTGCGTACCCGGTGGAGTGTGGGGCCCGACGGGTTGCGGGCCGCGCACGAGGTGACCAACGTCGGCGTGGAATCGGTGCCGTTCGGCTTCTCCGTGCACCCGTACCTGCGACTGCCCGGGGTGGCGGTGGACGACGTGGTGATGCGGGTGCCGGGGGAGACCCGGCTGCTGCTGGACGGGCGGCTACTGCCGGTCGGCGTGGCCAAGGTCGCCGGCACCGAGTACGACTACACCGAGCCGCGCCGGATCGGCGACGCGGTGCTGGACCTGGCCTTCGGGCAGGTGATCCGGGACGCCGACGGCGGCTCCGCGGTGACGCTCACCGCACCGGACCGGTCGCACGGCCTGACGATCTGGGCCGACGCCCAGTTCGGTTGGTGGCAGGTGTACACCGGTGACACGCTGACCGGGGAGCGTTTCCGCCGGTCGGTGGCGGTGGAGCCGATGACCTGCCCGCCGGACGCCTTCCGTTCCGGCCGGGATCTGATCACGCTGGCGCCGGGCGACACCTGGCGCGGCGACTGGGGTGTCCGGCCGGGCAACTGAGCCGGCGAGGAGGAGCGACGTGGAGTTCGCAGAGGTCGTCCGGCGACGCCGCATGGTGCGCAACTACGACCCGGACCGTCCGGTCCCGCCGGAGGTCGTGGACCGGCTGCTGGACCACGCGGTCCGCGCGCCGTCGGCCGGCTTCTCGCAGGGCTGGGGTTTCCTGGTGCTGGAGGAGCCGGCGGACCGGGAGCGGTTCTGGGCGGCCAGCACCCCGGAGGACGGCGGTACGGGACGCTGGCTGACCGGGATGCGGCGGGCTCCGCTGATCGTGGTGCCGCACGCGAACCGCTCCGTCTACCTCGAACGGTACGCCGAGTCGGACAAGGGCTGGGAGGACCGGTCGACGGACCGGTGGCCGGTGCCGTACTGGTACGTCGACACCGGGTTCGCCGCGTTGCTGATGATGCTGACCGCCGTGGACGAGGGGCTCGGTTCGTGCTTCTTCGGCATCCCGCCGCAGCGGTTGGCGTCCTACCGGGAGGCGTTCGGCGTGCCTGAGGCGTACCACCCGATCGGGGCGCTCACGATCGGTTACCGTGCCCCCGACCACCGGTCACCGTCACTGCGTCGGGGGCGTCGTCCGGTCGACGAGGTCGTCCGCCGGGGCCGGTGGAGCTGACCGAAACCAGAGGTTTGTCTGGTGCCGAACCGGACGACCGGTAGCGAAACTGGCAACAAGGAGCAGAACGTGGGGTGCGTGCTGCGGCTACGCTGGCACGGTCACGGGCGCCGCGGTGTGCGGCGCCCTGCCGCGACCCGGCCCGGCCCGGCGTCGTGGCTCGGCCCGACCAGGGGGAGGAGCGTGCCGTCGTGATCTTCAGAGCGGTCCGGGACGGGCGTCCCTACCCGGAACACAATCTGACCCTCAAGCAGTGGGCGGAGATCCCGCCCCGGCCGCTGCGGCTGGACCAGCTCATCACCACCAAGCGGGAGCTGGCGCTGGACAAGCTGCTCGCCGAGGACTCCACCTTCTACGGTGACCTGTTCCCGCACGTGGTGCAGTGGAACGGCGGCCTCTACCTGGAGGACGGCCTGCACCGCGCGTTGCGCGCCGCCCTGCAACAGCGCAACCAGATCCACGCCCGGGTGTTCGTGCTCGCCGAAGCGATCGAGTGACCCGACACCTCCTGCTGAGCCTTCGTTAAGGTGGTGGGCGTGGACCTGCTCGACCTGGATTCGTCGCTGACCGAGGAGGAGCGGCAGATCCGCGCCGTCGTGCGCCGGGTGGTGGACGAGCGGGTACGCCCGCACGTCGCTGGCTGGTACGAGGCCGGTGAGGTGCCGGCCCGCGAACTTGCCCGCGAGTTCGGCGCGCTCGGCCTGCTCGGCATGCACCTGACCGGGTACGGCTGTGCCGGCTCGACGGCCGTCGCGTACGGGCTGGCCTGCCTGGAGTTGGAGGCCGGCGACTCCGGCGTCCGCTCCCTGGTCTCGGTGCAGGGTTCGCTGGCCATGTACGCCATCTGGCGCTACGGCAGCGACGAGCAGAAGCAGCGCTGGCTACCGGCGATGGCGGCCGGCGAGGCGATCGGCTGTTTCGGGCTGACCGAGCCGGACCACGGCTCCGACCCGGGATCGATGACCACCCGGGCCCGCCGTGACGGTGACGACTGGATCCTGCACGGCACCAAGATGTGGATCACCAACGCCCCGATCGCCGACGTCGCGGTGATCTGGGCGCGCACCGACGAGGGCGTACGCGGCTTCGCCGTACCCATGGACACGCCGGGGGTCACGGCGCGCGAGATCGGCCGGAAGATGTCCCTGCGCGCCTCGGTGACCGGGGAGATCGCGCTCGACGACGTCCGGCTGCCGGCGGACGCCCGGCTGCCCGAGGCCGTCGGGTTGAAGGCCCCGCTGAGCTGCCTGACCGAGGCCCGGCACGGCATCGTCTGGGGTGCGCTCGGCGCGGCCCGGGACTGCCTGGAGACCGCCCTGACGTACTCGACCACCCGCACCCAGTTCGGTCGCCCGCTGGCCGGCTTCCAGCTCACCCAGGCCAAGCTCGCCGACATGGCGGTCGAGTGGCACAAGGGTTACCTGCTGGCGCTGCACCTCGGCCGGCTCGCCGACGCTGGCCGGTTGCGCCCCGAGCAGGTCAGCGTGGGCAAACTCAACAACGTCCGGGAGGCGCTGGCCATCGCCCGTGAGTGTCGCACCATCCTCGGTGCGAACGGCGTCTCCGGCGACTACCCCGTGATGCGGCACGCCAACAACCTGGAGAGCGTCCTGACGTACGAGGGCACCTCCGAGATCCACCAGTTGGTGATCGGGCAGCGGCTCACCGGCGTCTCCGCGTTCACCTGATCTTTCACGCCTCTGACCTGCGGAAACACACGTTCGGGCGACTCGACGAGCGGCTGTCGTACCGGGGGCTTACCGTCATCAACAGACAACGCGTCTGACAAGGACGGTGAGGGCGATGGCACGCGACAGCGACATCAACGAGCCCACCAGCACGTTTGCCGACTACCAGGCCGGCGACGAGAGCACGGACCGGCCGGACGCCCCGCCGGTGCCACCGGGCGGCGGTGGTGGTGCCGCGAGGGCCCTGCTCTGGGTGCTCGGCGCTGCGGCGATGGGGGTGGTGGTGCTGCTCGGCGTGCAGACCACCGGCATCCTGCCGGAGTTCCGCAACCCGTTCAGCAAGGAGCAGACCGACCGCACCCAGCCCGCGCTGCTGGAGTCGATGCAGGACCTCAGCCGCTACGTGGCCGCCGAGGGCAACTTCCAGGTCGTGGTCGACCTGGAGAACGACCGGCGCAACGTGCCGGACTGGCTGCTCAACCAGCGCACCCTGTTCGTCGGGTCCGGCAGCGTCGAGGCGTACGTGGACTTCGGTGCCCTCAGCGAAGGCGCGATCGTGCAGTCCGCCGACGGCAAGTCCGTCGAGGTCAAACTGCCCGCACCGCAGCTCGCCGAGACCAACCTCGACCTCGACAAGAGCTACGTCTTCGCGGAGGAGCGCGGGCTGCTCAACCGCGTCGGCGACCTGATCGGCGGCGACCCGAACCGGCAGCAGCAGGTCTACCAGCTCGCCGAGGACCGGATCACCGCCGCCGCCCGGGACAGCGGCCTGAACGCCCGTGCTGAGGAGAACACCCGCAAGATGCTGACCGGCCTGCTCGGTTCGCTCGGCTTCGAGCAGGTCACCATCACCTATACCGCACCCTGACCCGCCGCACTGCCCCTGCACTGCCCTGCCCCTGCACTGCCCCGCCCCTGCACTGCCCCGCCCCGCCGGATGCCTTCTGGCGGGGCGGCGCCTTCTTCGGGCGTGGATCGAAGCAGCAACTTCATGGTTGTTGCTGCCTCCAGAGCGGCGTGAGGCAGCAATATCATTGAAGTTGCGTGGCCTGGGCCTGAGTTCGGTGGTGCGGAAAGCCGAGGACCGCCGACGTGAGCCGGCGGTCCGGGTGGCCTTGGTGGGGTGTCGTTGGCCTGGGTGGCAGCCTGCGCGACGGCACCTCCGGTGACCGGGTGGCCTCGCGTGCGGAGGACGGACCGGTCAGTGGCCTGCGACGAGGTAGCGGTCCTCGTTGGGCATGATGATCCAGAGTGCCAGGTAGATGACGACCTGAGTGCCGGGCAGCAGCAGCGACAGCAGGAACAGCAGCCGGATGAGCCCGGCGGAGGTGCCGAAGCGCTGGGCCAGACCGGCGCAGACTCCGGCGAACATGCGCCCCTGCCGGGGCCGGACCAGTTTGCGACTCATGGTGGTACTTCCCCTCTGCGGCGATCCGCCGCTCCATGTCATCAACGCTAGGAGCGGATGGCCCCCGCGCCCTCGCCCGCGAGAACGAACCTCACCGCGCGCACCCGTAGGTACTTACCCGCGTCCCCACCGAGCCACCCATCCCCGAGCAACCCCGACCCCGGGCGTCGATCGAGAAGTCGCGGTGGGCGCCACCGCCGCGGCGGGGTCCGTCGATCAAGGAGTCGTGGCTGGGGCTCGCCGATCATGGACTCGTGGTGGGAGCTGCCGCCGTGGTGAGGACCCGTCGATCATGGACCCGTGGTGGTAACCGCCGCCGTGTCGAGGGCCCGTCGATCATGGAGTCGTGGTAGGCGCAAAAGGTGCATACTCGGCCGAAACCTCGACCACAAGTCCATGATCGCGCGGGCGGTGCGGGGCGGGGGCGGCGGGGCGGGCGGGGGTGGGGTAGGGCGGCGGGGGCGGTGAGGGCGGGTGGGGCGGGGTGTGGGTGGGGCGGGGTAGGGTCGGCGGGTTGGGCGCTCTCACCAGGGCGTATGACGGGCCGCGTCCGGATGGGGGCGGCCACCTCTTTCGGCGGGCCGCTGACCGGTGATCCCGGGGCAGGGCGAGGAAGTGCAGTCATGATCAGTGTGTTCGACCTTTTCAGTGTGGGCATCGGGCCGTCCAGCTCGCACACGGTGGGACCGATGCGGGCGGCGCGTACGTTCGTCGCGGGGCTCAAGGCCGACGGGCTGCTCGCGGACGTGGTCCGGGTACGGGCGGAACTGTTCGGGTCGCTCGGTGCCACCGGCCACGGGCACGGCAGTGATCGGGCGGTGCTGCTCGGGCTGGGCGGTGCAGCGCCGGAGACGGTCGACACCGACAGCGTCGACGCGCGGGTGGCCCGGATCCGGGCGGAGGGCCGCCTGGCGCTGCTCGACACGCACGAGATCGAGTTCGACCCGGACCGGGATCTCACGTTGCACCGGCGGCGGTCGTTGCCGTACCACCCGAACGGGATGATCTTCGCGGCCTTCGACGCGAGCGGAGCCGAGGTCAGGACGCGGACCTACTACTCGGTCGGCGGCGGGTTCGTGGTGGACGAGGCGGCGGCCGGCGCGGACCGGATCAAGCCGGACGCCACGACGGTGCGGTATCCCTTCCTGACCGGCGCGCAACTGCTCGACGTGACCTCCTCGACCGGCCTGTCGATCAGCGAGGTGATGCTCGCCAACGAGGTGTCCTGGCGGGCCGAGTCGGACGTACGGGCCGGTCTGCTGGACATCTGGCGGGTGATGCGCGAGTGCGTGGAGCGCGGCTGTTCCCGGGACGGCACGCTGCCGGGCGGGTTGCAGGTGCGCCGCCGCGCGGCCGAGCTGCGCCGCAGCCTGGAGACCGACACGGTGGTGCCGGACGGGGATCCGCTGCACGTGATGGACTGGGTGACGCTGTTCGCCCTGGCGGTCAACGAGGAGAACGCGGCCGGCGGCCGGGTGGTGACCGCGCCGACCAACGGTGCGGCGGGGATCATCCCGGCGGTGTTGCACTACTACACCCGGTTCGTGCCGGGGGCCTCCGACGAGGGGGTGCTGCGGTTCCTGCTGGCGGCCGGGGCGATCGGGGTGCTGTTCAAGGAGAACGCGTCGATCTCCGGGGCCGAGGTGGGCTGCCAGGGCGAGGTCGGTTCGGCGTGTTCGATGGCCGCCGCCGGGTTGGCCGAGGCGCTGGGCGGTACGCCGGCCCAGGTGGAGAACGCCGCGGAGATCGGCATGGAGCACAACCTCGGGTTGACCTGCGACCCGGTCGGGGGCCTGGTGCAGATCCCGTGCATCGAGCGCAACGCGGTGGCTAGCATCAAGGCGATCACCGCCGCCCGGCTCGCGTTGCGCGGTGACGGGGTGCATGCCGTGTCGCTCGACAAGGTCATCAAGACCATGCGTGAGACCGGTGCCGACATGAAGGTCAAATACAAGGAGACGGCGCGCGGGGGCCTCGCGGTCAACGTGATCGAGTGCTGAGCGGATGACATTCACCGGCTGCTAACCTGTCGTCCGTTCAGCAGGCGGGAGACGGCGGTGACCTCTGGCGTGGGGGCGTTGTGGTCGCACCGCAATTCGCTGCGCATCCTGGTCCGACGTGATCTCGCGGTCAAGTACCAGCAGTCCGTGCTGGGGTATCTCTGGTCGCTGATCGAGCCGCTGGGCATGGGGGCGATCTATTGGTTCGTCTTCGGCGTCCTGTACTCCCGGGACACCAATCGGCACCTCGGCGAGGCCGCCGGGTCGTACCCGCTGTTCCTGATCACCGGGATCTTCGCCTGGATGTGGACCAGCTCGGCGTTGAGCGAGGCGACCAACGCGCTGACCGGTCAGTCCCGGTTGATCACCACGATGAACGTGCCCCGGCAGGTCTTCCCGATCGGTCGGGTCACCGGGCGTTTCGCCGAGTACGCCGCCGGCCTGCCGATCCTCGGCGCCATCGCGATCTGGTACGCGGCCGACGACCGGATCGACCCGGGTTGGTCGTTGCTCGCCCTGCCGCTGGCAGTGCTGGTGCAGGCCACCCTGCTGGTCGGGTTGGCGCTGCTGCTGTCGGCGGCGAACGTGCTGATGCGCGACGTGGAGCGGTTCATGCGTCTGATCATCCGGGTGCTGTTCTATGCCACGCCGATCATCTATCCACTGAGCCTGGTCCGCGACTCCGGCCTGCCCGGCTGGCTCAAGTCGGGCTACGAACTCAACCCGTTGGTCGGGATCTTCCAGCTCCACCACGCGGTCTGGTATCCGGACGAGTTCCCGGACGCCCGGATGCTCGCCACCACCGTCGGCATCAGCCTGCTGGTCCTGGTGGTCGGCTGGTGGACGTTCCGTCGGCTCGAACCCGCCGTGCTCAAGGAACTCTGATGGCCGACGCGATCATCGAGGCGGAGGGCCTCGGCATCCGGTTCGTCCGCAACCGCCGCCGGCAGTTGCGGCTGCGCGAGCTGTTCATCCACCGGGGTACGCGCGGCGCCTCCGACGGCCGCTTCTGGCCGCTGCGGGACGTCTCCTTCTCGGTCGCGCCCGGCGAGACGCTCGGGGTGATCGGCCGCAACGGCACCGGCAAGAGCACCCTGCTGCGCCTGATCGCCGGGGTGCTGATCCCCGACGAGGGGCGGATCCGGGTCCGGGGCGACGTCGCGCCGCTGCTGGAACTCTCCGCCGGCTTCTCCAACGACCTGACCGGTCGGGAGAACCTGTACCTGGTGGGTGGCCTGCACGGGCTGTCGTCGAAGTACCTGAAGCGGCACTTCGACGAGATCGTCTCGTTCGCGGGCGAGCAGGTGGAAGGTGCCATCGACACCTCGGTACGGCACTACTCGTCCGGGATGAAGGTCCGGCTCGGGTTTGCGATCATCTCTCACCTGCCGCACCCCATCCTGTTGATGGACGAGGTGACGGCGGTGGGCGACGCCGAGTTCCGCGACAAGTGCTACACGACCATCGATCGTCTGCTCGGGGAGGGGCGCACTCTGGTGCTGGTCTCACACAACGAAAAGGACCTGACCCGGTTCTGTCGTCGAGGGCTTTTCCTCGACGGCGGCCGGTTGAGCGTCGACGGCACCATCGCCGAGGCGCTGGCCGCGTACCACGACGCGGTTCCCCGGTGACCCTCGCGATCGTGCTCGCCGCCGGTTCGCCGGCCGCGAGCCTGCCGACGGGTGCGGTGCCGGGCGGCGCCCTGACGGACCGGCTGGCCGAGCAGTGGCGCCGGGCCGGGGTGGCCGACGTGCGGTTCGCCGCGACCCTGGACGAGGTGGCGGACCTGGCGGCCACGGCGGGCGGCCCGGTGGTGCTCAGCGGCGCGGACCTGGTGGCGCACACCGCCGTACTGCGGCATCTGGTGACCAGCCCGGTCGGACCGACCGTGGCGCTGGTGCTCACCGACCCGCCCGGCGGTGGCCGGACGGTGGTCCGCGAGGAGCGCGGCCAGGTGGTCGACGCCGGTCCGGTCGAACGGCTCGACGGCGAGGCCACCGGCGTCTTCGGGGGCGCGGTGCGGGTCGGTCGGGACGACGTACCGGCGCTCGTCGTCGCCGCCCGCGCGGCCGGCACCGACCGGCAGGCCCCGGGCCCGGCGGTGGACCAGGTCTTCACGGGCCTCGCCGGCCAGGGGACGCTGGTCTTCGCCCAGCGGGTACGCCTGCTGGTCGCGCACCGGGTCGACGACCCGACCGGGCTGGCCGCTGCCGAGGCGGCGGTGGCCGCCGTCGACGAGGACCGGGCCGAGTTGCGGCTCTCGGTGAAGGAGAAGGACGACTTCTTCACCACGTACTTCGTCAGCACCTGGTCGCCGCAGGTCACCAAGGTCTGCGCCCGGTTGGGGCTGAGCCCGACGGCGGTCACCATGATCTCGGTGGCCTTCGCGGTCGCCGCCGCCGCGTTGTTCGCCACCGGTGGCCGGCCGGCGCTGGTCGGCGGTGCGGTCCTGCTCTATCTCGGGTTCGTGCTCGACTGTGTGGACGGTCAGCTCGCCCGCTACACGCGCAACTTCAGCGCCTGGGGCGGCTGGCTGGACACCATGGCCGACCGGGCCAAGGAGTACCTGGTCTACGCGGGTCTCGGGTGGGGTGCCACGGCGGCCGGGTTCCGGTACGGCTGGGCGTTGGCCATCGCCGCGATGACCCTCCAGACGGTGCGGCACATGACCGACGCGTGGTACGGCGTGCTGCACGACGAGGCGGCCCGTCGACCGAAGGCGGAGGGCACCGGGGGAGGCGGCATCGGTGACCGGCTGAACGCCGCGTCCAACCGGGTGCAGGCCGACTCGGGGTCGCTGTCGTACTGGCTCAAGCGCACGGTGGTCTTCCCGATCGGGGAACGCTGGGCGCTGATCGCGCTCGCCGCCGCGCTGTTCGACCAGCGGGTCGCCCTGTTCGCGGTGCTGACCTGGGGAGTGCTGGCGTTCGGCTACACCGGTGCGTTGCGTACCCTGCGGGCCCGCTGGATGTGGGTGCCGGTGCTGGACACGGTCGATGCGACCCTGCACCGCGACGACGGCCCGCTGGCCACCCGGCTGCCGGTGCTGCGCCGGCCGGGGCCGTTGGTCCTCGCGGTGGTCGCGGCGCTGGCTGCGGCGGGGTTGGTGCTGGTGACGCTGCTGGGTGACGGCGGCGATCCGGCGGCCTGGCTGCGCTGGGCGGCGGTGCCGGTGGTGCTGTTGGTGCTGCTGGCCGCTGCGGCGGGGACCGGGGCGGCGCACAACGGGCCGTTGGACTGGCTGGTGCCGGCCGCGTTGCGGGCCGCCGAGTTCCTGTTCGCCGTCGCGGTCGGTGTGATCGGCGGCGCGCCCGCGTGGCTGATCTTCGGGTACGTCTTCGTGCTCACCCTGCACCACTACGACCTGGTCGCCCGGCTGGAGAAGCGGCAACCGGCCCCGCCGCTGCACGCGGCCACGCTGGGCTGGGAGGGGCGGTCGGTGCTGCTGGCGCTGACGGCGATCGCCGGAATCGTGAGTATTGGTCTGGCTACACTCGGTATCTACCTTCTGGTGCTCTTCGTGGCAAGTGTGGTGCTGGCCTGGTTCGTCCGGCCGAGCCGTCCCACCCGGGCGCCGGCGGGTACGCGACAAGGCGCGACGCTCTGACGGGAGGCCGGGACGATGACGCTGATCAGCTTCGTCGTCCCGGCCTTCCGCGTGCAGGGCTACCTGCGGGAGTGCCTGGACTCGATCCTCGGCCAGCCGATCGCCGACATCGAGGTGATCGGGATCGACGACTGCTCTCCGGACGCGGTCGGCGACATCCTCGACGAGTACGCCGCCCGCGACGGCCGGGTCCGGGCGGTCCGGCTGGAGGGCAACGTCGGGCTCGGTCCGGCCCGCAACGTCGGGCTGGACCTGGCCGTTGGCGAGTACGTCTGGTTCGTCGACGGTGACGACTGGCTCGCGCCGGGCTGCCTGGTCGAGGTGGCCGCCCGGCTCCGCGAGACCCGCCCCGACGTGCTGCTGGTCGACCACGTCCGCACGTACTGGGACGACCGGGTCAGCGCCAGCGCGATGCCGGAGGTCTTCCCGGAGCCGCCGGGGCCGGAGACGTTCCGGCTGGCCGAGCGACCGGAGACGCTGGAGCTGCTGCACACGGCCTGGAATCGGCTGCTGCGTCGGCAGTTCCTCGTCGACGCCGGGCTGCGCTTCGCCCCCGGCTGGTACGAGGACGTGTCGTTCAGCTATCCGGCGCTGCTGGCCGCCGACCGGATCGGCGTGCTCGACGTGGTCTGCGTCAACTACCGGCAGCGGCGGGCCGGGGCGATCACGAAGACCCAGGGCGAGCGGCACTTCGAGGTGTTCCGCCAGTGGCACCGGGTGTTCCGGGAACTGGACCGGTTCGGCGCCGAGGAACTGCGGTCGGCGGTGTTCGCCCGGATGATGTGGCACTACCTGACCGTGCTCGGCACCGACGAGCGGATTCCGGCGGAGCTGCGGCCGACCTTCTTCGCCCGGATCACGATCGAACACGCCCGCTTCCGCCCGCCCGGCGGTCATCGGGTTCCGGACGGGATCGAAGGACTCAAGCACCGGCTGGTCGCGGCCGGTCGGTGGCAGACGTTCAGCGCGCTGCGGGCCACCGGCCGCGTCGGTGAGACGGCCCGTCGGGTCGCCCGCCGGGCTCGACACCGCCTGGGCCCGCCGGCCCGTCAGGGGGTACGCCTGGCCCGGGACGTCGCGCTGGGCGAGTACCAGCGGGTCGAGCGCCGTCGGCCGGTCGACGAGAACCTGGCCGTGTACGCGGCGTACTGGTATCGCGGGTACGCCTGCAACCCGGCCGCCGTGTACGAGGCGGCGCGGCGGCTGGCGCCGCACGTGCGCGGCGTGTGGATCGTCCGGCCGGACCGGGTGCACACCCTGCCCGACGGGGTCGAGTACGTGGTGGCCGGTACGCCCGCGTACCACCGGGTGCTGGCCCGGGCCCGGTGGCTGATCAACAACGTCAACTTCCCGGACTCGGTCCGCAAGCGGCCGGGCACGGTGCACGTGCAGACCCACCACGGCACCCCGGTCAAGGTGATGGGGCTGGACCAGCAGCGGTACCCGCTGGGCGCGACCGGCATGGACTTCGCCGGGCTGCTGCGTCGGGTGGACCGGTGGGACTTCTCGGTCAGCGCCAACAGCTTCTCCACTCAGATGTGGGAGCGGGCCTATCCGGCCGCGTACACCACTCTGGAGGTGGGTTATCCGCGCAACGACCGGTTGGTGACCGCGACCGCCGAGGAGGTCCTGCGGCTGCGCGCGGAGCTGGGCGCCGGCCTCGGCGAGCGGGTGGTGCTGTACGCCCCGACGCACCGCGAGCACCTGCCCGGCTACCGACCACCGTTCGACCCGGAGCGGTTCCTCGACGCGCTCGGCCCGACCGGCCTGCTGCTGATGCGCAGCCACTACTTCCACGACCGGGACCGCCGGACGCCCGGCCCGAGCAGCCGGGCCCGGATCGTCGACGTCAGCGACCATCCCCGGGTCGAGGACCTCTATCTCGCGGCGGACGTGCTGGTCACCGACTACTCGTCGGCGATGTTCGACTACGCCGTCCTGGACCGGCCGATCGTCGTCTACGCGCCCGACTGGGACGCGTACCGGTTGACCCGGGGGGTCTACTTCGACGTCACCGCCGAGGCGCCCGGTGCGGTGGCGCGCACCTTTCCGGACCTGCTCGACGTGTTCCGCTCCGGCGCGCTGGAGACGCCGGAGGCCGACCGGGCGCGAGCCGCGTTCCGGGAACGCTTCTGCTCGCTGGAGGACGGGCACGCCGCCGAGCGGGTGGCCCGACGGGTCTTCCTGGGCGAGACGGCCGACTGAGTTCCTCTTTCCGTGCAATCGCCGTCATTCGATGGACCGTAATAGGTCTGTCACGATTCGAACATGGCACGTTTACCCGATGTGCTCACCGCATGATCCTGGCCACAGTCATTCCGGGTTCGCCGACGAGCTGGGGGAGGAGACGGTGACAACCGTCGCGCTCAAGGATGTGACAAAGGTCTTCCGGGACGGCACCGTCGCTGTCGACACCATCAACCTCGACGTCAACGACGGCGAGTTCCTGGTGTTGCTGGGGCCGTCCGGCTGTGGCAAATCCACGGTGCTGCGGATGATCGCCGGACTGGAGGAACCGACCTCGGGCGCGGTGATGCTCGACGGCGAGCTGGCGAACGAGCTGCCGCCTCGGGAACGGCGGATCGCGATGGTATTCCAGGACTTCGCCCTCTATCCGCACATGAGCGTCAACGACAACATCGCCTTCCCGCTCAAGCTGGCCGGCGTCGAACCGGCCCCGCGCGGTGAGCGGGTCACCGACGTGGCCAGCGCCCTCGGCATCGGCGACGTGCTGGCCCGACGCCCCGGTCAGCTCTCCGGCGGGCAGCGGCAACGGGTCGCGATGGGTCGGGCGATCGTCCGTCGGCCCGGTCTGTTCCTTATGGACGAACCACTGTCGAACCTGGACAGCGGGCTTCGTGCCGAGCTGCGTGCGGAGATCTCCGGCCTCACCCGCGAGCTGGGCGTCACCACCGTGTACGTGACTCACGACCAGGCCGAGGCGCTGACCATGGCCGACCGGGTCGCGATCATGCGCAAGGGCGTCCTCCAGGACGTCGGCACCCCCACCCAGGTGTACGGCCGCCCGGCCACCCTCTATGTGGCCGCGTTCCTGGGCAGCCCCCGGATGAACCTGCTGGAGGCGTCGGTCTACGTCCACCTCGACCGGTACATCACCCTCACCCTCGGCGAGCAGGCGCTCTATCTGCCCTGGAACGACATCCGTAGCCGGGCCGTGGCGCACTACCACGGGGAGCGGATCGTGGTCGGCATGCGCGCGGAGGCGCTCACCCCGGTCGCGCCGGACACCTCCGGAGACGTGCTGCAGGGCCGGATCCGCTACCTCGAACACCACGGCCACGAGTCCCTGGCCTTCCTCGACATCGGGGCCTCCGCGATCGTGGTCGACGAGGTCGGCGCCCCGGCCGACGGCGACGTCCCGCTCGGTCAGCGCGGCCTGCGCCGGTTCGGCCAGATGATGCAACGGTTCACCGGTCGGGTCGCGGTCGATCAGGGTGAGCAGGGCGCGAACGGCGGCACCAACACCAGCGTCCTGAACGATCCGGGCCGCCACCACCGCCGCCCGGCCGAGTTGGCCGTCCGGCTGGCGCCGTATCCGGCGGTCTCCGCGGGGCACCCGCTCAGCGTCAAGGTCCGCATGGACGCCCTGCACTTCTTCGACGACCGAGGCGACCGCATCGACGTCGGCTGGCGCTGATGTAAGGAAGGGCCCCCTATTAACGCCTCCGGTATAGGAGGGGTCCCCTGCTAACACCTCGCTAGCGCGGCTCGACGAGTGGGCGGCGGTAGGGGGACCAGGCGACGAAGCGGGTGAACAGGTCACGTGGCGTGGGACCGTCGTCGGGGTTGAGGCGGTAGAGGTCCCGGGTGGCCTCGTAGAAGAGACCCGACAGGTAGATCGACAGGCCGATCTCGTTGCGGCCGTACTCGGTCTTCAGCAGGATGCGCGCGGTGGCGCACGGCCACGGGTGCCCGCAGGCCCGGCAACACCACATCGGCCGCAGCGGGGTGTGCGGCTTCTCGTGCAACGGGTACGCACGCGGCCGGTCCGGTGTCGGCCCGTCACCCGGTTGCGGCAACTGGTGAGTGATCATCAAAAACTCCTCTGCGCGGATGCTGTGCTCCGGGCGGAGCGCCTGACCTGGGTCGGGGCCCGTCCAAGCGGGGGACGAGCGGACGGGCCCCGACAGAAATCCCCACGATCTGCCGCAATCGGGGAACTTTCTACGTGACAGTCTGGTGAGGACACCACTACTTTCGGAAGGGATTCACCCCCCACCAGCCCGGCCGTACGAGCCGGCCGTCACCGAAGTGCAGAGGTGTGCAGATGGATCGGTTACCCATGTTGGAACTGTTCGCCGGTGAGTTACGCCGCCTGCGGACCAAGGCCGGTCTCTCCCAGGAGGCGCTCGGCCAGCAGATCAGCTACTCGGCCTCGCTCGTCGCCTCGGTCGAGCAGTGTCGCCGGGCTCCCCGGGAGGAGTTCACCGTGCGCTGCGACGACGTGCTGCACGGCGAAGGGCTCCTGGTCCGGGTCCGGGAGGCGATCCTCAAGGAGAGCCTGATGCCGTGGTTCCGCGAGTGGGTCACGATCGAGCAGGAGGCGACCTCACTGTGCAGCTTCCAGCCGTTGGTGGTGCCGGGCCTGCTCCAGACCGAGGGGTACGCCCGCGCGCTCTACGAGGGCGCGAGTCAGCTCTTCGGCGACCAGGTCGAGGCGCCGCTGGCCGCCCGGCTCGCCCGGCAGAAGGTGCTCGCCCGACCCAATCCGCCGCTGCTGGTGGCGGTGCTCGACCACACGGTGCTGGAGCGCCCGGTCGGTGGGCCGAAGGTGATGCGGGAGCAGTTGCAACACATGGTGGAGGTGGGGCGTCGGATCAAGGTGCACCTGCACATCGTGCCCAAGGGGGTGGGCGCCTACCCCGGGCTCAACGGTGCCTTCGTGATCGCCACCCCGCCGGAGGGTGACGACATCGCCTACCTCGACAACCAGATGCGCGGCACCATCGTGGAGCGCACTGTGGACGTAAACTCCCTTCGGCAGAACTGGGAGGCTGTTCGGGCCGAGGCGTTGCCCCACGGGGCCACCCTCAAGATGATCTCGGAGGCGGCGGAAGCATGGACCTGACCGGTGCGATCTGGCGCAAGAGCACCCGCAGCAGTGGCAACCAGGGCGACTGCGTGGAGGTGGCCGACAACCTGGCGCAGGTCGTCGGGGTGCGCGACAGCAAGGACCGGCAGGGACCGGTGCTCACCTTCACGCCCAAGACCTGGCGAGCCTTCGTGAAGTTCGCCAAGACGCGTTGAGCGGGCGGAGCGTGGGCTGACCGGTCCCGGCTTGTCGGTTAAGTTACTTACCGGTAGCGTTCGACTATGACCATCGACTCGCGGCAGGTGGCCGCCGGCATGCTCCAGGCGGTGCCCTTCGCCCGTACGCTCGGCTTCGAATTCGTCGAGGTGGCACCGGAGGCGGAAGGCTCGGTCCGGGCCGTGGTCCGGCTGCCCGACTCGCCGGCCACCCACAACCACGTCGGCGGGCCGCACGCCGGGGCGGTGTTCACGCTCGGCGAGACCGCCTCCGGCGCGGTGGTGATGGCCGCGTTCGGTCACCTGCTCGACCGGGCCACGCCGCTCGCGGTGCGCGCCGAGATCGCGTACCGCAAGCTCGCCATGGGTGCGGTGCTGGCGACGGCGCGGCTCGGTCGCCCGCCGGCCGAGGTGATCGCGGAGCTGGAGGCCGGCGAGCGACCGGAGTTCCCGGTACGCGTGGAGATCGTCACCGAGGAGGGCAAGCCGACCTCGGAGATGACCGTCGTCTGGACGCTGCGCCCGAACTGACGGAAGGCCCTGCGTCCGGTATCGGGCCGAATGGCCTGCGCTCGGCGTCGGCCGAAGGGCCTGCGCCGAGCGCAGGCTGAAGGGTCTGCGGTCGGACTGACGGAACGGTCTGCGGCCGGACTGGCGAGAAGGGTCAGCGGCGCTGCTGCAACGCCTCGGCGTTGCGTACCTCGTTGTCGCGGTCGCCGCTGCCGGTGGCGATCAGGGTCTTGAGGCTGCTGCCCACGTAGCCGCCCCAGGCGTTCGCGCAGACGTCGTAGCACTCGTGGTGCCGGGTCAGACCCACGTGGGTGAAGCGCAGCCGGGTGCCGTCGCCCTCCGGCGTGATGTCGAAGCGGATCCGGGTGTCGGTCCACTCCTGCGGGTCGGCGGTGAAGTTGAAGTAGCCCTCCACGCAGAGCCACTCGACCGTCTCGCCGGGCACGAACTCCACGATCCTGAACCGGCACCGGTGGATGTCCTGGTAGTGGTAGGAGAACTCGGCACCGGCGACGTCGGTCGGCCCGTCGATGTCCGTCGACCACCAGCCGCGTACGTCGTTGACGGCGTCGAACACCTGCATCGGGGTCTGGTCGACCACGAACGTCGTGGTGAAACTCTGCTCGGTCATGGGTCCTGTCCTTCGATCGGTGTCATTCGAGGTGCGTGCGGAGGGCGGCGAGCGGGCCGTCCCAGTCGCGGGCCAGGGCGGCCAGGAACTGCTGGGCGACCTGCATCGGCGCGGATCGCAGGCGGTACCGGACGCGGCGGCGTTCGCCCGGCTCGGCGCTCACCAGGCCCGCCTCGGCGAGCAGGGCGAGGTGCTTGGCGATCCCCTGCCGGGTGATCGGCAGCCGGGTGGCGAGGTCGGTGGCGGTGGCCGGGCCGCCCTCGGCCAGGGCGGCGAGGATGGCGCGTCGGTTCGGGTCGGCCAGGGCGACGAAGACGGCCTCCGCGACGGCCTCGGACGCGGGGTCAGTCATGGAGATAGGCGACCAGCTCGTCCAGCTCGCTCGCCCAGCCCCGGGTGTTGCCGGCGAACGCCACGTCGTGTTCGTCCGGGCCGAGCTGGGCGAACCCGGTCTCGACCACGGTGAGACTGGTGCCGTCGCCGTCGGGGGTCAGCGTGAACTCGACGTACGTGCGGCGCGGGTCGTCGGCGGGCAGGCCGTGCACGGGCCAGGTGTAGCCGAAGATCGTCTTCGGTTCGAGTCGCTCGATCCGCAACTGCGACCGCTCGCCGCTGTCCCAGGCGACCGTGGCGATGCCACCGACGCGCAGGTCCACCTCGGCGCGCTGACCGAACCAGGTGCCGAGCCCTTCGGCGGTGGTGATCGCCGCCCACACGTCGTCCACCGGGCGGGCTATCCGCACGGTGCGTTCGATCCGGTCGGGAAATCCCATCGTCGCGCCCCTTCTGTAGCAACCAGCCGGTTGCTACAGAAGGTATGGCAACTATCTGGTTGCGTCAACCGAGGCGGTCGACCTCCTCGCGCTTCGACGGTCTCGGTGCCGTCGTCACGACGAGCGCCGCCACCGCGATGACGGGGGCTCCCGCCACCAGGCCCATCCAGAGGGGATGGCCGATGGACACGACGATCACGGGCCAGAGGCGCCACGTGGGCGGTGCGCCCGCTGGCGTGGAGTCGGAGCGGGCTCTTCTTCCGCGTCGGGCCAGGCCGACACCTGCGATCAGCAGGCCGGACACGATCAGTATCGATCCTGCCTTTCGCACGGTCCCGGAGTAATCGGTGAGCAGCATCCATCCGGCTATCAGGCCGAACGCGGCCAGCATCAGCCCCGCGCCCCAGAGTTGGCGCCGTCTCATTGCGACCTCTTCAGGGCGACGCGGCCGGTGACGGCCATCAGCACGGAGGCGAGAGTCAGGAGCGTCAGTGTGGTCCAGGGGACCGTGCGGACGACGGTGCCGTCATCCGCGAGCACGGGAAGGGCCACGTTGATCGCTGCCGCCAAGGCGACCGGTAACAGCAACGCGATGCCGCTACTCGTCATCGCCGTTCCTCCCTGGTGGCAGTGACCTCAGGAGTGCCGATCCGAGATCGGCCCGACGAGGCGAGCGGGCACGTCGCATCGGCCGCAAGGAGGGTGAAGAACACGATGGCGAGCGCCTTCATGGGCGCCCGCAAACAATGCTGGACAACGAGACTCCCCGTGATGACTCGTTTCACGATGCTTGCTGCGAGGAACGTATGAGCCTGCCTCACCTTCGGCAACTCAAGGCGCGAATTGCGGGAACGAAGCTGGTCAATCGGAGCATTCGGGCGCCGGTTGCCGGCAGCGGGCGGCGCGCCGGGGTCGGTCGAAGTGCGTTTGCGGGCCGGTGACCGTGGATAGATTGGTACGGTGCTCGGCCTGCCTGATCATGTGACCGCTTGTCTCTTCGACCTGGACGGTGTGCTGACGCAGACCGCCCGGCTGCACAACGTCGCCTGGACCGAGACCTTCGACGAATTCCTGCGGCGGCACGCGGCCACCACCGGTGAGCCCTTCCGCCCGTTCGATCCGGGTCCGGACTACCACCGGTACGTCGACGGGCGGCCCCGGCTGGACGGCGTACGCACGTTCCTCGCCTCGCGGGGCATCACGCTGCCGGAGGGTACGCCGGAGGACCCGCCGGGCGCGCAGACCGTGTACGGCCTCGGGAACCGCAAGAACAAGCTGGTGCTGGCACGGATGCGCAGCGCCGGAGTGGACGTCTATCCGGGCTCGGTGGCGTACCTCAAGGCGGTACGCGACGCGGGGCTGCGCCGAGCGGTGGTCACCGCCAGCGCCAACGGCCGGGACGTGCTGGCCGTCGCCGGGCTGGAGTCACTGCTGGAGGCCCGGGTGGACGGGCTGACCGCACGGGCCGAGGGGCTGCGCGGCAAGCCGGAGCCGGACACCTTCCTCGCCGGGGCGAAGCTGCTCGGCGTAGATCCTGCGAACGCAGTGGTGTTCGAGGACGCGCTGGCCGGTGTCGCCGCCGGGAAGGCCGGTGGGTTCGGGTTCGTGGTGGGGGTGGACCGGGCCGGTCAGGCCGACGAGTTGCGGAAACACGGCGCCGACGTGGTGGTCGCCGACCTCGCCGACCTGCTCGCCGGACGGCACGAATGATCCGGGAGCGCGCGTACCCGGTCGAGCCGTGGCACGTGCGGGAGACCCGGCTCGACATGGACGTGCTCGCCCAGTCCGAGTCGGTCTTCGCCCTCTCCAACGGGCACGTCGGGCTGCGCGGCAACCTGGACGAGGGCGAGCCGCACGGGTTGCCCGGCACGTACCTGAACTCGTTCTACGAGTTGCGCCCGCTGCCGTACGCGGAGGCGGGTTTCGGTTTTCCGGAGTCCGGTCAGACGATCGTCAACGTCACCAACGGCAAGCTGATCCGGCTGCTCGTCGACGACGAGCCGCTCGACGTGCGGTACGGCGAGGTGCTCGCCCACGAGCGGGTGCTCGACCTGCGGGCCGGCACGTTGCACCGCTCCCTGCACTGGCGCTCGCCGGCCGGGCGCGAGGTGCGGGTGAACACCACCCGGCTGGTCTCCTTCCGGCAGCGTTCGGTCGCGGCCATCCGGTACGAGGTGGAAGTGGCCGACGGTCAACCGTTGCGGCTGATCGTCCAGTCCGAGCTGGTGGCCAACGAAACGCTGCCGCCGCAGAGCCGCGACCCCCGGGTTGCCGCGGTGCTGGAGTCGCCGTTGGAGGCCGAGGAGGAGCTGACCACCGCCGACGGTGGGCTGCTGATCCACCGGACCAAGGTGTCCGGCCTGCGGGTCGCCGCCGCGATGGAGCACGAGGTCAGCTCGCCCGCACGGACCACGGTGGAGTCCGAGGGGTACGAGGACTGGGTGCGCACGACCGTCGGCTGTGTGCTGGAGCCGGGCCAGACGCTCCGCGTGGTGAAGTACCTGACCTACGGCTGGTCCAGCCGCCGGTCGCTGCCGGCCCTGCGGGACCAGGTCGGTGCCGCGCTCGCCGCCGCGAAGCTCGACGGCTGGGACGGGCTGGTCCGCGAGCAGCGCGAATACCTGGACGAGTTCTGGGACGCCGCCGACGTGGAGGTCGAGGGCGATCCGGAGGTGCAGCAGGCGGTCCGGTTCGGGCTGTTCCACGTGCTCCAGGCCGGTGCCCGCGCGGAACGTCGGCCGATCAGCGCCAAGGGGCTCACCGGCCCCGGGTACGACGGGCACGCTTTCTGGGACACCGAGATGTTCGTGCTACCGGTGCTCACGTACACCCATCCGGCAGCGGTGCGGGACGCGCTGTACTGGCGGTTCTCCACGCTGGAGCAGGCACACGAGCGGGCCCGGACGCTCAACCTCCAGGGTGCGGCCTTCCCCTGGCGCACCATCGGCGGGTCGGAGTCGTCCGGTTACTGGCCGGCGGGCACCGCCGCGTTCCACGTCGCCGCTGGCATCGCCGACGCGCTGCGGCGCTACGTGCTGGTCAGCGGCGACCGCCAACTGGAGCGGGAGATCGGGCTGACCCTGCTGGTGGAGACCGCGCGGCTGTGGCGGTCGCTCGGGCACCACGACCGCAACGGCCAGTTCCACATCGACGGGGTGACCGGCCCGGACGAGTACACCGCGGTGAAGAACGACAACATCTACACGAACCTGATGGCGCAGCGGAACCTCCAGACCGCCGCCGAGGTGGCGATGCGCTACCGCGACGAGGCGTTCCATCTCGGTGTCACCGACGAGGAGGCCGCCGCCTGGCGCGACGCCGCCTCGGCCATGCACATCCCGTACGACGACGAGATCGACGTGCACCAACAGGTGGAGGGCTTCACCCGGCTCCAGGAGTGGGACTTCGTCGACACACCGTCGGACAAGTACCCGTTGCTGCTGCACTACCCGTACTTCGACCTCTACCGCAAGCAGGTGGTCAAGCAGGCCGACCTGGTGTTGGCGATGCACTGGCGCGGGGACGCGTTCACATCCGAGGAGAAGTTGCGCAACTTCCTCTACTACGAGCGGCGTACCGTCCGGGACTCCTCGCTCTCCGCCTGCACCCAGGCGGTGCTGGCGGCCGACGTCGGCTATCCCGAGTTGGCGCACAGCTATCTGCGCGAGGCCGCGCTGATGGACCTGCACGACCTGAACGAGAACACCCGCGACGGGGTGCACATGGCGTCCCTCGCCGGGGCGTGGATCGCGCTGGTCGCCGGCTTCGGGGGACTCCGGGACCACGACGGGGTGCCGTCGTTCGCGCCGCGCCTGTCGAGCCGGTTGAGCCGGTTGGCCTTCTCGCTCCAGTGGTGCGGGATGCGGCTACGGGTCGACGTGCGTCCGCACGAGACGACGTACGCGCTGCACCACGCCGCCCACGACGCGGTCATGGAGGTCCGCCACTACGGCACGTCGATCCGCGTCACCTGCGACGAGTCGGTCACCGTACCGATCCCGCCGGCCGCCGACGACCTGCCGACGCCTGAGCAGGCCCCGGGCCGGGCACCGCTGCTGCGGCTCCCGGAGCCGCCCACCTGAGTCCCTCGCGCCGATCCGTCGACGCGGTCAGCTCGACAGGGCCCGCCGACCTGCTCGTCAGCGGTCCGCCGACTTGCTCGACCGGCAGACCGCCGACCTGCTCGTCAGCGGCCCGCCGACCTGCTCGTCAGCGGCCCGTCGGTCAACGCCGCTCAGATCGGCTCGCCCTGGGAGGGGCGGCCGGTGGCGTCGTGCGGCGTCCTCGCCCGGGGATCGTCGGCGTCACGTGCCTGGGCCGCCTCGTCCGCCCAGTCCCGTCCGCGCCGGGTGTCCTGTTCGCGCCGCTCGCGGTCGGCGGCCTTCTGCACGGGCTCACGCTGGTGCTGCGCCATGACGGTCCTCGCGATCTGCTCGCCGACGCCACGGGCGTCGGTCCGTCTGCGGTCTCCCGTCGGCTACCCGCCGCCCCCGGCGACAAACGCGCGTGCGGTGCACCGGGCGGGGTATGCGTGAGACCGGGAGGCGAGATGGACGTACGCGGTGGTGAGGTGACGATCCCGGCGGGTGAGGTGGAGCTGTCGGCCGACCTGCTGGCACCGGACGGAATGACCGGTGCGGTGTTGTTCGCGCACGGCAGCGGCAGTTCCCGGCACAGCCCCCGCAACGTCTCGGTGGCCCACCGGCTCACCTCCGACGGGCTCGGCACCGTGCTGGTCGACCTGCTCACCCGGGCCGAGGACGAGGTGGACGCGGTCACCGCCGAGCTTCGTTTCGACATCGGGCTGCTGGCCGACCGGCTGGTCGCGACCCTGGACTGGCTGGCCGTCGAGCGGCCCTTCGGTGCGGTGCCGATCGGCCTCTTCGGTGCCAGTACGGGTGCCGCCGCCGCCCTGATCGCGGCGGCGCGGCGGCCTGACGTGGTGCGCGCTGTGGTGTCCCGGGGCGGGCGGCCCGACCTGGCCGGAGCCGCCCTGGGCGAGGTGCGCGCCGCCACCCTGCTGCTCGTCGGTGGCCTCGACGAGCAGGTCATCACGCTCAACGAGCAGGCCCGGGACCGGATGACCGCGCCGAGCGAGCTGCGGGTGGTCCCCGGTGCCACGCACCTCTTCGCCGAACCCGGGACGCTGGAACAGGTGGCCGACGCGGCGGCCGGCTGGTTCTGCGACCACCTGCATCCCCGGCCGACCCCGGTATCCGCGCCGAACTGAGGTCAGACCTTGCGGACCGTCCTGCGGGCGCGTGCCTGAGCCGTACGCCCCCGGATGATCCTCGTCCACCGTCGCTTCGCTGCGGCGCTTGTGCGCTGCTGCTGCACGCTGTCGATGACCCGCCAGACGACGGCGGCGATCGGGACCGCGACGAAGGCACCCGGGATGCCGGCGATGAGCGTGCCGGCGGTGACCGCGAGCAGGATCACCACCGGGTGCAGCCGGACCTGCCGCTTCATGATCAGCGGTTCGAGCAGGTTGCCCTCGATCTGCTGGACGGCGATCACCGCGGCCAGGGTGAGCAGGGCGGTGGTGGGTCCGTTGGCGGCCAGCGCCACCAGCACCGCGACCGCCCCGGCCACGGTGGCGCCGATGATCGGGACGAAGCCGCCGAAGAACGTGATCAATGCCAGCGGGAAGGCCAACGGCACACCGAGCAGCACCAGCGCCAGACCGATGCCGATGGCGTCGATCGCCGCGATCAGCATGGTGCCCCGACTGTACGAGCCGAGCGTGCGCCAGCCGACCCGACCCGCCTCGGCGGCGATCTCCCGGTTGGGCCCGCCCGCCCGACGCAACGTCCAGTGCCACATCGACCGGCCGTCCTTGAGCAGGAAGAAGAGCAGCACCAGGGCGAGCAGGATGGAGCCGAACACCTCGGCCACCGTCTGCGCGCTGGCGACCGGGTCGACCTCCTGCTCGCTGAACGCCTGGCGGAGCTGCTCGACGAGGCCGTCGAGCTGCTCGTTGGTGACCGGCAGCGTGGAGGTGACGAAGTCGCGGCTGCGTTCCAGGCCCTCCCGCAGCTCGTCGCCCAGCTCGCTGAACTGGCCCGCGGTCATGTTCCAGACCAGCACACCCACGCCGGACAGGACGCCGAGCAGGAGCAGGACGGTGAGCAGGGCGGCCAGTGCGGCGGGCAGTCGCAGCCGGCGCAGCGCGAGCTGAACCGGATCGAGCAGCGCGGCCAGGAAGAAGGTGGCGGCCAACGCGATGGCCAGCGGGGTGACCAGCATCGTGATCCGGGCCAAGAGATAGAGCCCGGCGGCGATCACCACCAGGCAGGCGCTCCAGACCACCGCCGTACGCACCAGCCAGGGCAGGGCCGCCCAGGTCTGTCTCGGCCCGGCGCCCCGCAGTGTCGACTCCCCGGCCCTGCGCCCGTCACCCCGTGCGACCACGTCGGCCTCCTCTTCCCGGCGAGGTCGTACCCGGCCGGTGTCCGTCCGACACCGGTCCCACGCTAGGTTCCCGCCCGACGCGCCGGAGGAGGTTCGCGCTATCTGCCTGTCGCGGCAGAACCGGTCAGTACGCGGGCGCCGCCCGCCCGCCGACCACGGTGGGCATCTCGCGGGTCTGCTCGACGCCACCCAACGCGGTCAACGGCAGCACCGACTCGCGCTCCTCGACCTGCGGCAGCAGTGCCGAGAGCGCTTCGTCGCGCAGGCTGCGTGCCGCTGCGGTGGCCAGCTCGGCGGCCCGCCAGCGCTCCTGCTCCTGCGCGTGGGCCGCCTGCTGGCGCGTGAAGAGGTTGTCGCGTACCGCCCGGCGCAGCGCCAGCTCCTGCTCGACCGGGTGCAGTCGCGGGTCCCAACCCCGGTGGGCGAAGACATCGCTGAGCTGTTCCACCGACAGCTCCCGCCGCCAGTACGCCTCCATGGCCGCCCGGTGCAGCCACCGCTCCCGGTCGGCGTACTCGGCGGGGGTGCGCGAAGTCTGCGGCAGCGGCATCCCGGTGGCTGCGGACAGCCGGCGGACGTTCGCCTCCGCCGTCTCGTACGCCTGCCACGCCCGCTCGGCCTCGTCCTGCGCGGTGAGCCACTCCTCGCGACGTCGCCGGGCCGTGGCGTCGGCCCGGTCGGCGGCCACGGCCACCTCCTCCGCCCAGCGGTCCTGGTCCCGCTGTTCCTCGGTGTGCTCGGTGCGGCTCGGCAGTGCCGCCTCGCGGATCCGGGCGCCCGCGTCGAACCGGAGGAGGTGTCGGGGGCGCAGCAGCAGGGCGGCGATGGCGAGGATCACCACGCCGAGCAGGCTCAGCCAGATCACGGCGGCCAGGGGGACGTCGGGCAGGACGTAGGAGAGAGCGGTTCGCATCATCAACACCTCGCGCGGTCGGATGAGGGTCGTCGACTTCGGGGAAGGTCTGTGGTCGCCGAGGTCGGCGACAGGACGCCGGGCCGGGCCGGGCGGGTCCGCGACGGCGGTGTGCTCCGGGGCGCTCGGCGACGGTCGGTGGCCGTGTCCGGGGTCGGGCCGGGGCGGCGGACGGTCGCGTGGGCCGGTGGGGCGTCCTGAGGCGGGCCGTCGGTCAGGCGGCCGGTGGACCGCGACGGGTCGGCTCACCGTTGCCGACGGTGGGGCGCGGCGCGGCGAGCTGGTGGACCGTGGTGGCGGTCGCGCCGGACTCGGCGGCGGGCTCGGGGCGAGCCGGCGGCGGGGTCGGGACCGTGGGCTGCGTCGGTGATGTCGCCAGCGTGCCGGAGGCCCGCACCTGCTCGGCGACCGGTGCGACGGTGCCCGGCCAGGTCGGCAGGTCGGCGGTGACGGACCAGGCGCGATGATCGGCGACAGCGTGGATCGGCTGGTCGCCCGCCTGGCGCAGTGGCAGGTTGGCGGCGGCCGTGCCGAGACCGACGGCCAGCACGAGGGCGGCCAGCGCCAGTCGGGTCAGCTCCCGCAGCGTGCGCAGCGTCGTCGGCCACAAGGGACGGGCGAGCGCGACGGACGACACGTGTTCAACCTATCGTCCCCGTGCCGAGAACGCATGGGCGCGAGTGGGATCCGGTCGGTGAACCACGCCACGTAGTCGACTGTGGACGGTGGCGGCTAGTCGGTGAACAGGGCGAGCAGGTCGCCGACCTGGCGGTCGGCCTCGGCCGGGTGGCGGAACCGGCCGGCCGGGTTGAGGGTGTACTCGTTGCGGCGCCCCACTCGGGTGCGGTGCAGATAGCCGCCCGCCTCCAGGTCGGCGACGATGGCCTGGGCGGCGCGTTCGGTGACCCCCACCTCGCTGGCGACGTCGCGCAGCCGGGCGGTGGGGTTGCGGGCGATGGCGAGCAGCACGTGTGCGTGGTTTGTCAGGAAAGTCCAGTTGCGGGTACTTTCTCGCTCGTCTGAGGTCGCCATGCCCGCCATCGTATGGCCTGCCCCTGTCGTGCTCCGGGGCTGCGCTCGCTCCCCCTCGTCTCGATTGGCAAGCGTTCTGGAATACATGAAATGCAGATCACGCATAGCTTGACGTGCCTTGCGCTGCGTGTGACGGTTGGTGGCAGCCCGTGGCCAGCGCCGGCCGGGATGACCAGGCATTCCACCGAGAGGCGAGGTGACGCCGGATGAGTCGACCCGGAACGATCGGAGCGCAGCCCGGTCCCGAACGCGAGTACCTGACCGCAGACCTTCCCGGTTCGCGGGAGCGCGCCCTCGCCGAGCTGATCGCCGGCAACCGCCGCTTCGTCACCGACACGCTCCGGCACCCCAACCAGAACGCCAGCCACCGGGCCGCCGTCGCCGCCGAGCAGCACCCCTTCGCGGTGATCGTGGGCTGCTCCGACTCCCGGCTCGCTGCGGAGATCATCTTCGACCGTGGGTTGGGTGATCTCTTCGTGGTCCGGACCGCCGGGCACACCATCGGCCCGGAGGTGCTGGGCAGCGTCGAGTACGCGGTGAGCGTGCTGCGTACGCCGCTGGTGGTGGTGCTCGGGCACGACTCGTGCGGTGCCGTCCAGGCGGCCCGGGCCGCGGCGGCCACCGGCACCGCGCCCTCGGGGCACCTGCGTGCCGTGGTGGACGCGGTGGTGCCCAGCCTGCGCCGGGCCGAGCAGGCGGGGGTCGACGACCTGGACGCGATCGTCGACATCCACATCGCGCAGACCGTCGAGGCGATGCTGGAGTCCTCCGAGGCGCTGGCCGCCGAGGTGGCCGCAGGCGGGTGCGCGGTGGTGGGCATGTCGTACCGGCTGGCCGCCGGTGAGGTGCGGACCGTCGCGGCGGAGCCCGCCGAGATGGCGGGTGTGGTCACGCCCGTGGGCTGACCCGCCGGATTGTCACCGACACGGACGACGAGGGCCGCTCCGCCAGACGGCGGAGCGGCCCTCGCAGGTCACCCGGACGGTGCTCAGTACAGCGACACGTGCACGTGGTCCGTGTGGTTGGACGGGCCGCTGTAGGACCGCCACCTGTTCTCGGTCGGGAACCAGATCTGCCGGTTCCAGATCACGTAGTAGATGCCGAGCCGGTCGGCGTTGCGGACCAGGAAGGCCGCCAGGTTGTTGCCGTAGATCCGGGTGTCGTTGTTGTGCCAGGGGCTGAACCCGCTGTTCTGCAACGACCAGTCACACGCCCGGCCCTTGGGGTGCTCGAACTTGTCACCGGGCCGCCAGCAACCGACGAAGCGGTTGAAGCCGGCGCGCTTGACCTCTTTGTACATGTGCAGCGTGCGCGGCGTGATGCAGCCCGACGTGGTCGGGTCGTTCTGGTTGCACGACTCCGGCTTCCAACTCCCGTCGGACGCGCGGTTCGGCGCGACCCGGGCGACCGGCGAGGTCGCGGCCACCAGGCCGCCGGTCAGGCTCTCGCCACCGACCAGGCGGAGTGACTTCTCCGCCTCGGTCTTCTTGCGCGCCATGTCGTTGGTCAGCTTCTGCTGTTCGCGCACCTCGGCGTCGGACGCGAGCTTGGCCCGGTCGGCGCGCTCCCTGACGGTGTTGACCTCGCCCAGCTTCTTGTCGTTGAACAGGTTCAACTCGTCGAGGGCGGAGGCCCGGTCCATGAACGAGTCCGGCGCGTTGCTCTGCAACAACATCGCTATCGCGCCCACTCGGCCGGTCCGGTACGACTGCGTCGCGATCTCGGCGACCTGCGGCCTGAGCGCTTCCAGGTCGGCCTCTGCGCGGCGCAGTTCGAGATCGAGCTTGAGCTGCCGCTTCTTGGACTTGTCCAGTTGGTTCTTGGCCTTGGAGAAGTCGCGGTTCGCCGACTCGATCAGGTCGTTGAGCATCGGCGGGTCGTCGTCGTGCTCGGCCGGCGCGGGTGGGTTCGGCGCGGCCATGGCCGGCAGGGGGCCGGCGAACACGGCGAACGCGGCGAACACGGCCACCACGGGTGTCATCCAGCGGCGTAGGGGTGCCGTCACTTCTTTCCCTTCCATCGACCGCCGACCGGGTTAGCTGACGGGTTCGGAACGGAAGTGGCCCCTACCGCTGACGCGGATTCACCCCACCTACCTGGGTCCCCGGCTCGCCTCACGGCGATTGGGCGGTGGCACCGCAGGCGCCGGTGCGCGCCTTCGGCGGTGACCGGCAGTGAGGTTACCCGACGGTCGATGTCGGTATCTACGCCCCGAACCCGGCTAGATACGTCATTTCGTAATCGCGATGAGTGACCAACGACACGGGCACGAACCGTGTCGGCAGGGGCGGTCACGCTGCGGGGTGTCACCATGTGGTGTCCGTGCTCCTGTCCGGGTCGGGCCACCGCGATCCGGTGGCGGGGAGTGTGTCACGCGCACGCGCGGTGCTGAGCGCGTGCAGGGCCTCGGTCCGGTCCGTGCCGGGCCGGGGAGTCGGGGGAGTGGGGCCGTCGCCGTCCGGCCCGTCGTCGTGCCCGCCGGGCCCGCCGGGCTCCGGCGTGTCCCGCCGTCCGGCGGTGACCACCAGCGCGGCCAGTGCGGTCGTCAGCGGTACGGCGGCGACCAGCCCCAGCGTGGCCACCACGCTGCGGACGATCTCCTGGGTGAGGAACTCGCTGGTCACGATCTGGCCGAGCGCGCGGGTGTCGGCGGTGAGTAGGAGCAGCAGCGGCAGCGACGCGCCCGCGTACGCCAGCACGATGGTGTTCACCACCGAGGCGATGTGGGCCCGGCCGACCCGGGTCGCCGAGCGGTACAGCTCCCGGCGGGTGAAGCTCGGGTTGGCGTGACGCAGTTCGGTCACGGCGGCGGCCTGGGTCACCGTGACGTCGTCGAGCACGCCGAGCGAGCCGATGATGATGCCGGCGAGGAGCAGGCCGTGCAGGTCGACGTCGCCCCGGAACATGGACAGCGTGGTGGCGTCCTCGCTGCCGAAGCCGGTCAGGTGGGTGGCCCGGGTGGCGGCTAGCCCGAGCAGGCCGGTGAGCACCAGGCTGCCGAGCGTGCCGAGGACGGCCACCGAGGTCTGTGCCGAGATGCCGTGTGTCAGGTACAGCACCACGAACATGATCAGTGCCGCGCCGACGATGGCGACCACCAACGGCGGCTGGCCGGCACTGATACCGGGCAGCACGAAGGTGATCAGGATGGCGAAACTGGCCGCCAGACCGCCGAGCGCGGCCAGGCCGCGAAGCCGCCCGAAGGCCACGATGGCGGCGGCGAACAGCACCGCGAGCCAGATCAGCGGCTTGCCCCGCTGGTGCTCGGCGATGTTGTAGTAGCTGATCGACGGGTCCTCGGGATCGGCCAGGGAGACCAGGATGATCTCGTCGCCGACGCTGACCTGGGGCGCTCCCGGCCCGTCCGGCAGCGGCGTCTGCACGTCCTCGCCGGCGTCCGGGCCGCTGTCGACTCGTACGGTCACCGTGCCGCACTGCTGCCCGGCGGTGGTCGGGGTGCCCTCGGGCACGACCGGGTTCGGTGGGCAGGGCTCGTTCACCACCCGGGTGACCGTGCCGTGGTAACGAGGCGTGTCGTCGGCGGCCTCGGGTCGGGGCGGGTCCGAGGGCCAGAGCACGAGCGCGGCGACCAGGGTGACGAGGAAGAGGGGGACCACCGTCACGATGAGGATCCGCCGCACCCGGGGTGGGGTGGGCGGAGCGGAACGGGTGTGGTCGGCGCCCATTCATTGTCTCCCAACGATTCCAAGGCGAACTACGTACCGGCGAGCGAGAAGGTTCAGCGCCGTCGGTCGGCCGCTGCTGCGGGCATCCGGGATGGCCCGAGCGTGGCAGGATGGCTGCGTACCGTGAGGGCGGGACCGGCTGGCCATCGTGGCGAATGGTAGCCAGGTCGGCATCGGAACGCAGGTCGCGAGCGTGTGTCGGATGCCGGGCGTCGGAGCCGACACCCGTGGCGGGTATGCGGGTGGGGTGGGTCAGCCGCGCTTCATCAGGCGACCGACGGCGGCCATCATCTCGGAGGCCATCTCGTCGGCGCGGCCCTCGGCGGCGCCCTCGTGCATGCAGTGCCGGGCGTGTCCGTCGAGCAGGCCGAGGGCGACCTTGTCCAGCGCGGCCTGGATCGCGGAGATCTGGGTGAGCACGTCGATGCAGTAGCGATCCTCGTCGACCATCTTCTCGACGCCGCGTACCTGCCCCTCGACACGACGTAGCCGGGCGAGCAGTTGGTCCTTGCTGGCGGTGTAGCCGCGGATCGGCGCGGGTGTGCTCATGAACACGAGGATAACGTACCCCTGGGGGGTATGGTACGGTCACGGTTGTGGATACCCCCCGAGGGTATTCGACGGGGTGCCCGGCCCGCGTGGACGGGCCTGGAGAGGAGAGTTGCCATGGTCACCACGACGTACCAGGTGCAGGGCATGACCTGCGGCCACTGCGTCAGCGCGGTCAGCGCCGAGGTCGGCGCGATCCCCGGTGTCGACGAGGTCCAGGTCGATCTGGCCAGCGGCCAGGTCACCGTCTCCAGCGAGCAGCCGCTGGACCCGGCCGCCGTCCGGGCCGCAGTCGACGAGGCCGGTTACGAGTTGGTCGCCGCCTGAGGCGACCGGAGACCGAGGTGTACCGATGAACACGGCGACGAAGTTGAGCGGCTTCGCGCTCGGCCTCGCGGCGGTGTTCGCCGCCGCGTACGGAGTCGGCCAGGTGACCGGCCCGACGGTCCCGGTCACCGCGGCTGGCCACGACGGCGCGGCGGGCCACGGCGACGGCCCGGACCAGGGCGGGCACGACGGGAACGCCGGGCACGACGGGAACGCCGGGCACGACGGGAACGCCGGGCACGACGCGGGCCCGGCCGGGCACCTGCCCGGGGGGCTGCTCGTCTCCGAGCGCGGCTACACCCTCGTGCCGGTCGAGGCCCCGGCGGGCGAGTTCGCCTTCCGGATCACCGGCCCGGACAGCCGGCCGGTGACCGGGTACGACGTGGTGCACGACAAGCCGATGCACCTGATCGTCGCCCGGCGTGACCTCTCCGGCTTCCGTCACGTGCACCCCGAGCTGGCGCCGGACGGCACCTGGCGGGTCGCCACGCCGCTCACCGCGCCCGGAGTGTGGCGGGCGTTCGCCGACTTCACCCCGACCGGTGGCGAGCCGTTGACGCTCGGCGTCGACGTGACCGTCCCCGGCACGCTGACCGAACGTCCGCTGCCCGCCCCGGCACCCACCGCCACGGTCGACGGCTACACGGTCAGCCTGGACGGCGCGCCGCAGCCGGGCCGCTCGTCCACGCTGACGCTGACCGTCGAGCGCGACGGCGTACCCGTCACCGACCTGGAGCCGTATCTCGGGGCGTACGGGCACCTGGTCGCGCTGCGGCAGGGCGACCTGGCGTACCTGCATGTGCACCCGGAGGGGGTGCCGGACGACGGGCGCACCGAACCCGGACCACGGGTGAGCTTCGCCACCGAGTTCCCGTCCGCCGGTGCCTACCGGCTCTATCTCGACTTCCGCCACGGCGGGGTGGTACGCACCGCCGAGTTCACCGTGCACGTCGGGGACCCGGTGCACGTCCCGGTCGGCCCGACCGCCGCGCCGGACGACGGGCACGGTACGCCCGGACACGGGCACGACTGAGGGACCAGCCATGACCGCGAGTCGACCCCTGCCCACGGCAGCGAACCTGATCGAGTTGTCCATCGGCGGCATGACCTGCGCGTCCTGCGCCGCCCGCATCGAGAAGAAGCTGAACCGCCTGGACGGCGTGCAGGCCAGCGTCAACTACGCCACCGAGAAGGCCACCGTCTCCTACGCCGATCCGGTCACCCCGCAGGAGCTGATCGCCACGGTCGAGAAGACCGGCTACACGGCGGCGGTGCCACCACCCCGACAGGACACGCCGGAGACCGCCGAGCCGGTGGACGAGCTGCGGGTGCTGCGTACCCGCCTGTGGGTGTCGGTGGTGCTGACCGTGCCGGTGATCGTGCTGGCCATGGTGCCGGCCTGGCAGTTCACCTACTGGCAGTGGCTGTCGCTGACGCTGGCCGCCCCGGTGGTGGTCTACGGCGGGCTGCCGTTCCACCGGGCCGCCCTGGTCAACCTGCGGCACGGCGCGGCGACCATGGACACCCTGGTCTCGGTGGGCACGCTCGCCGCGTTCGGCTGGTCGATCTGGGCGCTGTTCCTGGGCACCGCCGGCACGCCCGGCATGACCCACCCGTTCAGCTTCGCGATCAGCCGGACCGACGGCACCGGCAACATCTATCTGGAGGCGGCGGCCGGGGTCACCGCATTCATCCTCGCCGGGCGGTACTTCGAGGCCCGCGCCAAGCGGACCGCGGGTGCGGCGCTGCGGGCCTTGCTGGAGTTGGGTGCCAAGGACGTCGCCGTGCTGCGCGGCGGGGTGGAGACCCGGATCCCGGTCGACGAGCTCGCGGTGGGGGACCGGTTCGTGGTGCGGCCCGGCGAGAAGATCGCCACCGACGGCACGGTGCACGAGGGCTCCTCGGCGGTCGACGCCAGCATGGTCACCGGTGAGTCGGTGCCGGTCGAGGTGGGCGTGGGCGACACCGTGGTCGGTGGCTGCGTCAATGCCGGTGGCCGCCTGGTGGTCACCGCCACCCGGGTCGGTGCCGACACCCAACTGGCCCAGATGGCGCGGCTGGTCGAGCAGGCGCAGACCGGCAAGGCCGCCGCACAGCGGCTCGCCGACCGTATCTCGGGGATCTTCGTCCCGATCGTGATCGCCCTGGCCGCCGGCACACTGGGCTGGTGGCTGGGCTCCGGCGCCGGGCCGACGGCGGCCTTCACCGCCGCCGTGGCGGTGCTGATCATCGCCTGCCCGTGCGCCCTCGGCCTGGCCACGCCGACCGCACTGCTGGTCGGCACGGGGCGGGGTGCGCAGTTCGGCGTACTGATCAAGGGGCCGGAGGCGCTGGAGTCCACCCGGCGAGTGGAGACCGTGGTGCTGGACAAGACCGGCACCGTCACCACCGGGCGGATGACGCTGCTCGACGTCCACCCCGGTGAGGGCGAGCAACGGGCCGAGGTGCTGCGGCTGGCCGCCGCGCTGGAGTCCGGCTCCGAGCACCCGGTCGCCCGGGCGGTCGTGGCCGGTGCCGCCGAGCTGGGCGAGCTGCCGCCGGTCACCGGTTTCGCCAACGTCGAGGGGCTGGGCGTGACCGGCACGGTGGACGGCCGTGAGGTGCTGCTCGGGCGGACCCGGCTGCTGCGCGAGCGGGGAATGGACGTACCCGAGGACCTGGTGCGGGCGGCGACCGAGGCGGAGGCGGCCGGGCGTACCGCCGTGCTGGTCGGTTGGGCGGGGCGGGCGCGGGGCATGCTCGCGGTGGCCGACCAGGTCAAGCCGACCAGCCGGGAGGCGGTCCGTCGGCTGCGCGCGCTCGGCCTGACCCCGGTACTGCTCACCGGCGACAACACCACCGTCGCCCGGGCGGTCGCCGCCGAGGTCGGCATCGACGAGGTGATCGCCGAGGTGCTGCCGACCGAAAAGGTCGCGGTGGTCGCGCGGTTGCAGGCCGAGGGTCGGGCGGTGGCGATGGTCGGCGACGGGGTCAACGACGCCGCCGCGCTCGCCCAGGCCGACCTGGGGCTCGCCATGGGCACCGGTACGGACGTGGCGATCCAGGCTTCCGACCTGACCCTGGTCCGCGACGACCTGCTGGCCGCGGTGGACGCCATCCGGCTCGCCCGCAGCACCCTCGGCACGATCAAGGGGAACCTGTTCTGGGCGTTCGCCTACAACGTGGCGGCCCTGCCGCTGGCCGCCGCCGGGTTGCTGAACCCGATGATCGCGGGTGCGGCGATGGCCTTCTCCTCGGTCTTCGTGGTGGCCAACAGTCTGCGGCTGCGGCGGTTCCGTCCGATTTCTTCAAACCGGGATGGTTCCGGTGCGGTTCGGCTGGGTACCTGATCCGTGTAGCAAGAGCTGAGCCGATACCCCGGGAGGCTGACATGGGCTTCGAGGACAAGTTCAACAACACCACCGAGAACACCACCGGCAAGGTGAAGGAAGGCGTCGGCCGGGCCACGGACAACAAGGAGTTGGAGGCCGAGGGTCGCGGCGACCAGATGCGCGCCAACATCAAGCAGGCGGGCGAGAAGATCAAGGACGCCTTCCGGAGCTGACCGGAGTACGTCACACGACACCGCCGGGCCGGATCGTCGGCCCGGCGGTGTCGTGTGCGTCGATGATTTTTCGGATGTCGCCGGGAACCAACCCGGGTGCCGGAGCGACCAATACGGCGATGACTGCCGTGACCGACGACATCAGCGGGTACGCGTTCGCCGCGGGGCGGGGCGACCAGGCTGCCGCCGCCGCGTTCGTGCGCGCGACGCAGCACGACGTACGGCGGTTCCTGGCCCACCTGCCCGGGGTGCGCGAGGTCGACGACCTGGTCCAGGAGACGTACCTGCGGGCCTGGCGCGCGTTGCCCTCGTTCGCCGGCCGCTCCAGTGCCCGGACCTGGCTGCTCTCCATCGCCCGACGGGTCGCCGTCGACCAGGTGCGGGCGGCCGTGTCGCGGCCCCGCACCGCCAACCTCGTCGACTGGCAGTCCGCCGCCGAGGCGACCTCGGCCGGCGTCGAGGCCGCCGTGGACGAGCAGGTGGTGCTGCGCGGGCTGCTGGACGGGCTCGTGCACGAGCGGCGCGAGGCGTTCGTCGCCACCCAACTGCTGGGGCTCTCCTACGCCGAGGCGGCCCAGGTGTGTGACGTACCGGTCGGCACGATCCGGTCCCGGGTGGCCCGCGCCCGGGAGGACCTCGTCGCGGCGATGGACACCGCGACCCCGCATCGACGGCGGGGCCGGGACGGCACCGCCGGCTGACGCGGTGCCGTCCCGGCCCCCGTGGGGGCCGCGCCGTCAGGCAGCGCGGCGGTGGTCGCGGCCGTGCCGGGCCTGGGCCGAGTGCGGCGGCAGCAGTCGCAGCGGGGCGGGCTCGTCGACCTCGTCGAGACGCAGCCGCCAGCGGGAGCGCTCGGGTCGCTGTCGGTCACTGGGGTCACCGGGTCGGCGCAGGCTGCGGGCCAGCAACACGGTGATCAGGTAACCGACCACCAGGAATCCGTGGCTGACCAGCCGTTCCACGGCGACCTGCGAGGCGACCAGGTCGTTGACCGAGAGCAGGACCAGGGTGGCCACGAAGGCGCTGAGCATCGGCAGCAGCCCAGACGGTGCGGTCCGGCGCAACGCGACGAAGAGGAACCCGGCACCGACCGCCACGTTCCAGGCGGCGGACTCGTGCCACAGGTGCTGGCCGGTGGCGTGCACGTGCTCGGCCACCTCGGCCCGGCCGATCTGCGCGAGCCCGAGCACCAGTTGCACCGCGCCCAGCAGGCCCAGTGACACGCGCAGCCCGGTGATCGTCCGGGCACGTCCGGCCAGCGACGTGAACAGGTCACCACGCGGCGTGACGGCGGCGAGCCGGACGCGCCAACCCGGGCGCGGCGGCGGTGCGGCGGCCAGGATCGTCGCGGTCAGGTCCGGCAGCGCGGACACCACCTGGGTACGCGCCCGCCGGGTCACCGTCGCCGCCGTGTTCAACCACCGGCGGCAGCCGGCGCACCTGCTCACATGCAGGTCCGCCCCGCGCTGCTCATCCGCCGTCGCCTCGCCGTCCAACTGCGCCGAGAGAATCTCCCGCCACTGCTCACACCCCATGTATCCGTAGTCGCTCCCCGACCCCGCATGGTTCCCGCCGGAACGGAAAGCGCCGAGGTCAGGACTCCGACACGGCTGCGGCTGCGGCTCCGGCGGTGCTGCGGCTCGGCTCTGGCGGTGCTGCGGCTCCGGCTCCGGCTCCGGCGGGTTAGGAGGGGTCCCCTGCTATGCACGAGGCGTTAGCAGGGGACCCCTCCTTACATCCGGGTCGCCTGCGGGTCAGGAGCCGCCCCGGGCGGCCCAGGCGTGCAAAGCGTCCCGGTCACCGGCCTCGTCGAGGTTGATCGCCGCCTCGATCAGGGCCAGGTGGGTGAACGCCTGGGGGTAGTTGCCCAGCGCCGTCCCGTCGGGGTCGAGCTGTTCGGCGTACAGGCCGAGCGGGCCCGCGTAGCTGAGGAGCTGGTCGAACGCCTTGCGGGCCTCGTCCCGTCGGCCGGCCAGCACCAGCGCCGAGACCAGCTCGAACGAGCAGAGCAGGAACGCGCCCTCCTCGCCGGGCAGCCCGTCGTCGGCCCGATAGCGGCGCAGCAGGGCGGGTCCGACCTCCAGCTCCTGCCGGATGCGGTCGATGGTGGACTGCATCCGGGGGTCGTCGCCGGGCAGGAAACCGACCAGCGGGATGCGCAGCAGGGAGGCGTCCAGTTCGGTGGAGCCGTACGCCATCACGAAGCTGCCGACCTCCGGGTCGTAGCCGCGTTCGAGCACCTCGGCGTGGACCGCGTCGCGAGCCGTACGCCAGTGTTCGACGTCCGCTGCCTTGTCGTCGAGCAGCTCGGCCAGCCGGATGCCCCGGTCCAGGCAGACCCAGGTCATCACCTTGGCGTTGACGTAGTGCTGGCGCGGGGCACGGATCTCCCAGATGCCGTGGTCCGGCTCGTGCCAGCGGTCGGCCATCACCTCGACGTGCTTGCGCAGCAGGGCCCACTGGTCCTGGGTCAGCTCGCCGGTCAGCTCGTGGTACACCAGCGCGGCGTCCAGGATGTGCCCGTACGTGTCGAATTGCACCTGCTCGACGGCCTCGTTGCCGACCCGGACCGGTCGGGAGCCGGCGTACCCCTCCAGGTGTTCCAGCTCGCGCTCCTCGTCGACGTGCCCGTGGATGCCGATCAGCGGGGTGAGCAGGTCACCGGTGCAGACCGAGAGCAGGAAGTGCAGGTAGCGCCGACCCTCCTCGGCGTGCCCGAGACGGAACAACGCGAGCAGCAACAGCGCGGAGTCCCGGTGCCAGGCGTACCGGTAGTCCCAGTTGCGTACCCCGCCGATGTGCTCGGGCAGGCTGGTGGTCGGCGCGGCGATCAACGCGCCGGTCTCGTCGAACGCGAGCCCGCGCAGCACCAGCGCGCTGTGCCGGACCTGGTCCGCGCCGAAGCCCGCGTAGTCGCTGCGGGTGGACCACTCCTGCCAGGTCCGGCAGGTACGCGCCAACATCTCGTCGGCATCGACGTCCCAGGTGGCGTCCTCGTCGTAGCCGACCAGCACGGCCGTCTGCTGACCTGCGGAGAGTTCCGCCTCGATCCGCAGCACCCCGCCGCCGCTCTCGGTGGGCAGGTCGGTGTGCACCCAGAGCGGGGTGTCGGCGGCCCGCCAGCGCCCGTCGACCTGTTCCCAGGTGGTGTCCCGGGCGCCGTGGTCGGGTCGGGGCCGGATCCGCAGGGCCAGCCGGACCGAGCCCTCCTCCACCGTCACCCGGCGCACCAGCACCTTGTCCGCGCGCAGCGGTTGGGCGGCGTCCCCCGGCGCCACCGCGAGGAAGTCCTTGACGACCGCCACCCCGTCGGGCGTCGACCACCGGCTCTCCAGCACCAGCGTGTCGGGCAGGTACCGCCGGGTCGGGGTGTCGCAGCCGGCCACGGTGAGGTCGAGCGCGCCGCCGACCTCTCGATCCAACAGGCGGGCGAAGACGGCGTCACCGGCGAAGTGCGGCACGCAGAACCACTCGACCGCGCCGTCGGCGGCGACCAGCGCGGCGGTGTGGGTGTCGGAGAGAAAGGCGTACGAGTCGATCGGGGGATAGGTCATCGCAGCTCCGGAAGGACGTGGTTACCGGCAACATGGCCGGGGAGGTCCCGGTTACGACTACCCAGCCTGGCCCGGGGTAAGCGTCCGTGTCGCCGGGAGAGGGGGTAGCGGATGTCACGCCCGTTCGTGAACTGGTCCGGCAGCCTCTCCTTCACCCCCGGTGGCAACGCCGAGCCGACCGACGAGGACGAGGTGCGCGAGCTGGTGTTGCGGGCCCGGGAATCCGGCACCCACCTGCGGCCGGTCGGCTCGGGGCACTCGTCGAGCCCGCTGGTCCGCACCAACGGGACGCTGGTCAGCCTGGACCGGCTCACCGGGGTCGTCCACCAGGACGGTGACCAGTTCACGGTCTGGGGCGGCACCCGGTTGAAGGCGCTCGGTGAGAGCCTCTATGACGCCGGTCTGGCGATGGAGAACCTCGGTGACGTCGACTACCAGTCGATCGCGGGTGCCACCGCCACCGGTACGCACGGCACCGGCGTCCGCTTCGGCAACCTCTCCACCCAGGTCGCCGGGGTGCGGCTGGTGACCGGCACCGGCGAGTCGCTGGATATCTCGCCGAACAGCAACGCCGACCTGCTGCCCGCCGCGCGGCTCTCACTCGGTGCCCTGGGCGTGGTCACCAAGATCACCATTGACGCGCAGCCCCGCTACGAGCTGCGCCGACGGGCCTGGTGCGCGCCGGTCGACTGGACCCTGGACCACCTGGCCGAGTTGCAGCACACCAACCGCAACATGGACTTCTACTGGTACCCGCGCAGTGACCTGACCCAGGTCCGCACCATGAACCGTGCCGACGACCTACCCGAGGGACAGATGTGGACGGCCCGCCAGGCGCTGGAGTCGACCCCGTGGACCGAACCCCGCGAGCTGGAGACCGGCCCGACCCACCGGACCATTCCGCAGGACCGGGACCTGCGCTTCGAGGAGATCGAGTACATGCTTCCCGCCGAGGCGTTCTCGGCCTGCTTCGCCGAGGTCCGCAAGCGGATCCTGAGCCGGCACCGGCGCATCGTGGGCTGGCGGGTGCTGGTGCGGACCATCGCCGCCGACGACATCTGGCTCAGCAACGCGTACGGCCGTCCCACCACCACCATCGCCTGCCTGCAGAACACCTCGCTGCCGTACGAGGAGTACTTCCGCGACATGGAGGCGATCTTCCGGCAGTACGGTGGCCGACCGCACTGGGGCAAGAGACACTGGCTGACCGCGCGGGAACTGCGCCCCCTCTTTCCGCACTGGGACGACTTCCAGGAGGCGCGGCGTCGCCTCGACCCGGACGGGGTGTTCCTCGCACCCGATCTGGCCCGACTGCTGGAGGAGGCGTGATGGGACAGCTCGGCGGGCGCGTCTGGGTGGTGCCGGGCGGGCACATCCCGCTCGACAGCAACGGGCCGGAACCGGAGTTCACCAGCTTCGACAAGATCTGCGTACTCAACACCTCCGACGCCGAGGCCCGCCTGACGCTGACCTTCTACTACGAGGACGCCGAGCCGGTCGGGCCGTACCACTTCACCGTCGGCGCCCGACGGGTCCGGCACGTACGCGTCAACGACCTGATCGATCCGGAGGCCGTCCGCCTGGACCGCCCGTACGGCTGCGTGGTGCACTCCGCGGTGCCGGTGGTGGTGCAGTTCCTGCGGCAGGACTCCCGGCTGCCCGGCACCGTCACGCTCACCGGCACCATGGCCCATCCGGCCGGTTAGGCCGGGGCGTAAGGAAGGGTCCCGTACTAACGCCTGGTGTATAGCAGGGGTCCCCTGCTTACATCCGGGTAGGGTGCGGGCCGTGACCGTGCTGCGTTCCGTGCTGCTGTTCGTGCTCGCCGCCGTCGCCGAGATCGGCGGGGCCTGGCTGGTGTGGCAGGGCTGGCGGGAGCACCGTGGACTGTGGTTCGTCGCCGCCGGGGTGCTCGCCCTCGGGGCGTACGGCTTCGTGGCCACCTTCCAGCCGGACCCGAACTTCGGGCGCATCCTGGCCGCGTACGGCGGGGTGTTCGTCGCCGGTTCGCTGGCCTGGGGAATGATCTTCGACGGGTTCCGGCCGGACCGCTGGGACGTCACCGGCGCGGCGATCTGCCTGCTCGGCGTGGCCGTGATCATGTATGCCCCACGCGGCGCCTGACGGGTAGGAGACCTCGATGCGCCTGATCTTCGCCAGCCTGGCCTCGGTCGGTCACGCCTATCCGATGATCCCGCTGGCCGTCGCCGCCCGACAGGCCGGGCACGAGGTGCACTTCGCCGCAGGGGAGGCGGTGCACACGCCGCTGGCCGCGAACGGGCTGCGGCCGTTCCGCCCCGCCGACACGTTCTACGAGATGTACGCCGAGGACCTGGCACCGGATCTGGAGCGGTTGGCCCCGGACCTGGTGGTGCACGGTTGGGGCGTACCCGGAGCGGCCGTCGCCGCTGCGCAGGCCGGCGTCCCCGGACTCTGGCACGGCTTCGGCCGGATGTTCCCGCCGCACATCGGACTGGAGTCGCCGACCGCGATCGCTGCCGCACCCGGACGGCCGCACCTGGACATCTGCCCACCGTCGTTGCAGGACGCGACGTTCGCCGCGACGGCCGAGCGGATCGCGCTGCGGCCCGTCCCGTTCTCGGCACCGGGGCCGACGCCGACCTGGGACGACGACAGGTCGGGGCCGCTGGTCTATCTGACCTTCGGAACCGCCTTCGGCTCCGCTGACCTGGTGACCACCACCGTCGCCGGGCTGGCCCGGCTGGGGACCCGGGTGGTGGTGGCCGCCGGGCGGGTACCGGTGGAGGAGATCGGCGCCGTACCGGCCGACGTCGTCGTGCGGGAGTGGGTGCCGCAGGCGGAGGTGCTGCCCCGGGCGGACCTGGTGGTGCACCACGGCGGCAGCGGCACCACGCTCGGTGCGCTCGCCGCCGGTGTGCCGCAACTGGTCCTCCCGCAGGGCGCTGACCAGTTCGCCAACGCCGACGCCGTGGTGGCCGCCGGTGCGGGGCTGCGGTTGCGGCCGGACGAGGTCACCGCCGAGGCGGTCGCCGAGCACGCCGCGCGCCTGCTGCCGCGTCGGTCGGACCACCGCGACGCGGCGTCCGCGCTGGCCCGGGAGATCGCCGCGATGCCGGGCCCGGACGAGGTGGCCCGTCGGCTCCCGGAGTACGCCGGGTCCTGACGCGATCGCGCGTCGCGTCGCCGATCCCGAACGCCGCATCGGTCGACATCGTGGGTCGGCACGCCGACAGGGGCTGGACCGGCGACACCTCCACAGTGACTATAGGTAGCGGTCCGAACGCCTTCAGCGACGAAGCCGGTGGCCATCGTCCGGTGTGCCTGACACCGGGCGCCGCGCCGTTCAGCCGCCCCAGGAGGTACGCCCATGGCCGTCACCCCGACCCGACGTCGTGTCCGCGCCCCACGCTCAGAGCCGGTGACCACCGAGTCGGTGCTGCCCGAGATGCGGACGACATGGTGGGAGACCGGGATGCGGGCCCGCACGGAGGCCGGCCTGTTCGCCGTCTTCGCCGAACTCCCCAAGCTGGTCTGGGCGGCGCTGCGGATCAGTTGGCGGGCCGACCGGGCGCGTACCTCGGTGGTGGCCGTGGCGACGGTCGGCGCGGGGGTGATGTCAGCGTTCGGGCTGCTGGCGACGCAGCGGGTGCTGGTGGAGCTGTTCGCCGGTGGGCCGACCGGGGACAAGGTGGTGGCCGCGCTGCCGGCGCTCGCGGTGCTGGCGGCGGCGACCGCCGTGCGGTCCGGCATGGCGATCGCCACCGGGTACGCGTTGAACGGCCTGACGCCCCGGGTCAGCCGGGAGGTGGAGCGGGGCCTGTTCGAGGTGACCACGGCGGTGCGGTTGGAGGCGTTCGACGCCGACGCGTTCGCCGACGACATGGAACGCGCGTCCCGGGGCACCGAGTCGGCGGTCGACCTGGTGCCGGCCTCGATGAACCTGCTCGCCGGGCTGGTCGGGGTGGCGGCGGTGGCGGTGGCCGTGGTGGTGATCCACCCGTTGCTGCTGCTGGCGTTGCTGGTCGCCACGGTGCCGAACACCTGGGCGTCGCTGCGCGCTGGCCACCTGCACTACCGGACCTACATCGCCGGGTCGGTGCGGCGACGGCGGATGTGGTTGTTGCACCGACTGATGGCCGAGCGGGACTCGGCACCGGAACTGCGTTCGTACGGGCTGCGCCGGTTCCTGCTCGACCAGCACGACCGGGTGATGGCGGTGGAGACCGACATCCAGCTCGCGTTGGCCCGTCGGGTCACCACGACCACCACGGTGGGGTCGGTGATCGGCGGTGTCGCCACCGGCCTGGTCTACGTCCTGCTCGGCCTGTTGCTCATCGACGGGCAGATCCCGCTCGCCGCCGCCGCGACCTGCGTCATCGCGGTGCAGGCGGCCCAGCGTTCGCTCTCGATGATCACCTACCAGATCGACCAGGTATACACCGAGGGCCAGCACTTCCGCGACTACACCGGCTTCATGACCCGGGCGGCCGGGTACCTGCCGGAGGCGGTGGCCGCCGTGCCGCCGGAGCGGTTGCGGGAGTTGACCGTCGACGGGGTGAGCCTGCGTTACCCCGACCGGGACGACCTGGCCGTCGATCGGGTGACGCTGAGGGTCCAGGCGGGGCAGACCGTGGCGTTCGTCGGGGAGAACGGTTCCGGCAAGAGCACGCTCGCCGCGCTGATCGCCTCCCTGCGTACCCCCACCGAGGGGGCGATCCGGTGGAACGGGCGGGCCCTGACCGAGTGGGACCGCGACGGCCTGCGGGATCGCATCGCGGTGGTCACGCAGGAGTACCACAAGTGGCCGTTCACCGCCGCCACGAACATCGCCATCGGCGACATCGAGGGCGAGGTGCGGCAGGACCGGATCGAGGCGGCGGCGGCCCGCGCGGTCGCCGACGAGATGATCCGCGAGTTGCCGTACGGGTACGAGACGCTGCTCGACCGGACCTTCGCCAACGGGCAGGATCTCTCCGGCGGCCAGTGGCAGCGGATCACCGCCGCCCGTGGGTTTCTCCGCGACGCGGAACTGCTGGTGATGGACGAGCCCTCCTCGGCGCTCGACCCGAGGGCGGAGGACGCGTTGTTCCAGGCGATCCGTGACCGGCAGGGGCGGGCGACCACGATCCTCATCACGCACCGGCTGGCCAACGTCCGGCATGCCGACCGGATCTTCGTGCTGCATCACGGTCGCCTGGTCGAGGCCGGTACCCACGACGAACTGATGGTCGCCGCCGGCCGCTACGCCGACCTGTTCACCCTCCAGGCGGCCGGGTACGCCCCGGTCGACCGGGTGCCCGGTCCGCGCCCGTACTCCGCGCCTGCCTCGGACAGCACCGACGCCTGACCCGGGTGGTCTGCCGGGGCGATCGGCGGGCCGGGACAGAGCGCACGACCTCGTGTTTGTCGCCTCCGGCGGCGGGAACGGGACCTGGCACAGACAGTCAGGAGCGGCGCATGAGCGAACCGGTGTCGGACGAGCCCGTCGGCGAGCTGGAACTGGTCCATGCGTTCACCGGGCCGATGCCGACCGGGGTGAGCGTGTCGCACACCGGCCGGATCTTCGTCAACTTTCCCCGCTGGGGCGACGAGGTCCCCGCCACGGTGGTCGAGTTGCGCGACGGTGCCGAGGTGCCGTACCCGGACCCGGAATGGAACCAGCCGGGCGACGACGACGCGGGGGCGTTCGTCTCGGTGCAGAGCATCGTGGTCGATCCGGCCGACCGGCTCTGGGTGCTCGACACCGGCAGCCCGAGGTTCCAGCCGACCCGGCCCGGCGGCCCCAAACTGGTCCGCGTCGACCTGGCCACCGACACGGTCGCCCAGGTGATCACCTTTCCGCCGGACGTGGCGCTGCCCACCACCTACCTCAACGACGTACGGTTCGACCTGCGTCTCGGTGCCGCCGGGATCGCGTACGTCACCGACTCGGCGGTCGTCGGGGCGAACGGGATCATCGTGGTGGACCTCGACACGGGCGTCTCGTGGCGGCGACTGCACGAGCACCCGTCCACCAAGCCGGAGCCGCTGTCCCGCTTCCGGCCGGTGGTGGAGGGCCGGCCGTTCCTGGAGCGGCCGGCGGACGGGCCGCCGAAACCGGTCACCGTCGGCTCGGACGGCATCGCCATCTCCGCCGACGGAACCCGGCTCTACTACTGTGCCCTCGCCTCACGTCAGTGGTACAGCGTGGCCACCGACGCCCTCGTGGACGTCTCGCGCGGCGAGGACGAGGTGGCCGCCACGGTGCGGCACGAGGGCGACAAGGGCACCGGGTCGGACGGCCTGGAGAGCGACGACGCCGGCCGGATCTACCTGACCTCGTACGAGCACAACGCGGTGCTCCGCCGCCGCAGGGACGGCGACTACGAGACGGTGGTGCACGATCCCCGCCTGCTCTGGCCGGACACCATGTCGGTGGCCGTCGACGGGCACCTCTATGTGACCGCGAACCAACTCCACCGGCAGGCCACCTACCAGCGCGGCGAGGACCTGCGCCGCAAGCCGTACGCGCTGTTCCGGACCCGGATCGACGCCGGGCCGGTGCTGTTGCGCTGAGCCGGGACCGAACTACCCTGCGGTGCGGCGACGGCGCAGCAGGAACACCGCCGCACCGATGGCCAGGATGACCAGCACCCCAGCGCCGACCAGCAACCCGACCGGGGCCGAGTCGTCGTCGGTGCCGCTCGCGGCGGGGCTGGCGGAGACGGTCGGTGCGGCCGACGGCGTCGTCTCGGTCGGCTCCGGGCTGGGCGTGGGGCTCGGGGTCGGGGTCGGCTCGGCGGTGGCGGTCGGGTCGGCCACGGTGAACTCGTACGACCCCTGCACCGGGTGCCCGTCGGCGGAGACGATCCGGTACGCCACCGTGTAGACGCCGTTGACCAGCGGCTCGTCGATGGTGATCGTGCCCTTGGTGCCGTCCACCTCCGGCTCGCTGGTGGCCACCTTCTCCTTGTCCGCGTCGCTGAGCGTGATCGTGGTGTAGTCCGGGTTCAGTCGCTGGAGGAACTGGAGGGTGACCTTGGTCGGCGCCTTGGTGACCTCGGCGTCCTGCGCCGGGGTGGCCTTGGTCAGCACGTTGTGCGCGTACGCGGGGGAGGCGGGAGTGGCGAGCAGCGTCGTGGCGGCCAGCAGCGAGGCGGCCAGTGCGGCGGTGACCCGGTGGCGGAGGCGGGTGGACATGCGGGTGATTCTCCTCGTCAGTCGAGCAGTTGCCGGCCGATCCAGCCGCCCTCCGGGCACCCCGGCGGGACGGCGAAGACGGCGGAACCGATCGGGGTGACCCACTCGTTGAGCAGGTCCCGCTCGGCGAGCCGCCGCTGGATGGGCAGGAACTGGCGGTCGATGTCGGCCTGGTAGGAGGCGAAGATCAGTCCGCTGTCGGCGGTGCCGTCGGCGGCCGGTGTTCCATCGTAGTTGTAGGGACGGCGGAGGATCCGGAACCGGTCGTCGGTGACGTGGGCCCGGGTGACGTGGGAGAAGTCCGGCATCACGGTCAGCCCGTCCGGGCCGAGGGCGGCGAAGTCCGGCTCGTCGTGCTCGTCCGCCCCGGTCAGCGGCGCGCCGTCGCCCAGTCGCCGGCCGACGGCCAGTTCCCGGTCGACGCGCCCGAGCAGGTCCCAGGTCTCCAGGTCCATGCTGATCCGCCGCACCACAAGCGTGGTGCCGTGCCGCAGCCAGTCCGGGCCGTCGGGCACCCAGACCGCAGTCTCCACCGGGGCGCCCGGCTTCGGGTTGGCGGTGCCGTCGAGCTGGCCGAACAGGTTGCGTTGGGTGCGGCCCGGCTCGGCACCGGCGGCCCGCCGGAAACCCTGCTGGACCCAGCGGACGGTGGCGAACGGACGGCTGTCCTTGACCAGCACCCGCTGGGCGTGCGCGACCGTGATCGGGTCGTCGGCGCACACCTGCACCAGCAGGTCCCCGCCGGACCAGCGGGGTTGCAGCCGGTCGATCCGGAACGCGGGCAGGTCGGCGACCGAGGGCGGGCGGCGGTCGTCGAGGCCGGCGGCGGTGAACAGACCCGGGCCGAAGCCGAAGGTGACGGTGAGCCGGGCGGGCAGCAGACCCAGTTCGGGCTCGGTGTCGGCCAACGCCGGACGGCCCTGGGTGAGCCGGGCGGCGTCGTCGGAGAGCAGTCGCAGCATCCGGCCGAGGGCGGCCCGGTCGGTGCCGGGGCGCAGGGTGAAGGCGACGAATGCCGCGTGCGACTGGGGTTCGGTGGTGATCCCGGACTGGTGTACGCCGTGGAACGGCTCGACCGCCGCGCCGACGGTGACCGCCACCGGCTCGGGGCGTACCGCCGGTGGGTCGTCCCGGCCGACGGCGACCGCGGCGGCACCGGCCAGCGTGCCGCCGGCGGCCAGGGCGCCGCCGGTGAGCAGTCCGCGCCGGCTCACCGGCCGACGGGTCGGGGTCACGACGCCGGGCTGGGGGAGGTGTGCGGCATCGGCTCGCCGTGCCCCGGGGCGTAGCTCTCCTGCGCGCCGGTGAACGGCTTGGCCACGGCGGTGAACGTCTGGGTCCGGCCGTCGGCGAAGGTGAGCGTGATGACCAGCTCGTCACCGGCCTTGACCGGTGCGGTCAGGTTCATCAGCATCAGGTGGTCGCCGCCGGGCTCCAGCTTGTGCTCGCCACCGGCCTTGATCACCACACCGCCGGTCTTGGCCTGCATGACCATCTTGCCGTCCCGCATGGCCATCTCGTGCACCTCCATCGGGGAGACCTCGGTGCTGGCGCCGGTCAGGGTGACGTCGGTGGTGCCGTCGTTGACCAGCGTGGCGAACGCCGCGGTCATGCCGTCGTCGGCGGCCTTGACCCACGGGTCGCGTACGCCCAGCACGCCGGCGGCCTCGCTCGGCGCGGCGGCGGCCGGGGTGGCCGACGGGCCGGGGGCGGCGGTCGACGCGTCGTCGGACGAGCCGCAGCCCGCGACGACGGCGGCCAGGACGACGCCGGTGAGCAGGAGTGCCGGGCGAACGAGCCGGCGGGAGGCGGTGCTGGGCATGGGCTTCCCCTCGATGAGCGATCTCGTGAGCTTGGTCGGCTCCGACGTCTCGGAAGTTCCGGACCGCGAGGTAACCCGGATCACGGTGGGCCCCCCGACGCGGCAGGTTCGGCAGTGAACGGGCAAAAGTCATCGTGGATGCGGCCGTGATCGGGTCTTTCGAGCCGCACCTGCGGCCGTTACGATCCGTCCGTGACGATGTTCCGGATGGGTGAGGCGGCCGAGTTGCTCGGGGTCAGCGTCGACACCATGCGTCGTTGGGTGGACGCCGGTCGGCTCACCGCCGACCGTGACGAGCACGGCCACCGGGTGATCGACGGCGTCGAGCTGGCCGCGTTCGTCCGCGCCCAGGCCGCCGAACCCGGCGGGCGGGCTGACGAGTCCTCGGCACGCAACCGGCTGCGCGGCATCGTCACCGCCGTGGCCAAGGACGCGGTGATGGCCCAGGTCGACATCCAGGCCGGGCCGTTCCGGCTGGTCTCGCTGATGAGCCGGGAAGCGGTCGACCACCTCGGCCTGGAGGTCGGGTCGGTAGCGGAAGCAGTGATCAAGTCGACCACCGTCGTGGTGGAGAAGCCCGCCGTGGCGGCCGGCAGCAGAGGGAGGGCCCACTCGTGAGAGCAGTACGCCTGCTGGCCGCCGTCACCGCACTCGCGTTGCTCGGCGGATGCGCCGAGGACGCCGTCGACCCGCCGACCGGCGGCACCGGGATCGGCGGTGAGCTGACCGTCTTCGCCGCCGCGTCACTGACCGAGTCGTTCACCCGGATCGGGCGGGACTTCGAAGCGGCCCACCAGGGCGTGAAGGTGACGTTCAGCTTCGCCGGCAGCTCCGCGCTGGCCACCCAGATCAACCAGGGCGCACCCGCCGACGTGTTCGCCTCCGCCGCCCCCGCCCCGATGGCCACCGTCACCGAGGCGGGCAACGGCGACGGCGAGCCGGTCACCTTCGTGCGCAACCAGCTCGTCATCGCCGTACCCGAGGGCAACCCCGACCGGGTGACCGGGCTGAGTGACCTGACCAGACCCGGCGCGAAGGTGGCCCTCTGTGCCGAGCAGGTGCCCTGCGGGGCGGCGGCGCGGACGGTGCTGGACGCGGCGGGCGTGGCGCTCACCCCGGTCACCCTGGAGCAGGACGTGAAGGCCGCGTTGTCCAAGGTGCGGCTGGGCGAGGTGGACGCCGCGCTGGTCTATCGGACCGACGCGCGGGCCGCCGACGCGGACGTCGACGGCGTCGAGTTCCCCGAGTCGGCCGGGGCGATCAACGACTACCCGATCCTGGTGCTCAAGGAGGCCCGCAACGCGACGACCGCGCGGGCCTTCGTGGAGTACGTCCGCTCCGACACCGGGCAGGCCGTGCTCACCGAGGCCGGATTCCAGGCGCCGTAGTCGGTGACCAGCGTGCCCACCCGTACCCGGCGCACCGGGCGGATTCCGATCGCCCTGCTGGTGCCCGCGACGCTCGGGATGGTCTTCCTGGTGCTGCCGCTGGTCGGGCTGCTGGCCCGGACACCGTGGAGCACGCTGCCGCAGCGACTCACCGAACCGGGCGTGCTGACCGCGTTGCGGCTGTCGGTGCAGACCGCCTCGCTGGCCACCCTGCTCTGTCTGGTCCTCGGCATCCCGCTGGCCTGGCTGCTGGCCCGCGTGTCGTTCCCCGGCCGCCGGGTGGTGCGCGCCCTGATCACCGTGCCGCTGGTGCTGCCTCCGGTGGTCGGGGGCGTGGCGCTGTTGCTGGTCTTCGGTCGGCGCGGGCTGGTCGGCTCCTGGCTGGACAGCACGTTCGGCATCACGCTGCCGTTCACCACCACGGCGGTGGTGCTCGCCGAGGCGTTCGTGGCCATGCCCTTCCTGATCATCGCGGTGGAGGGGGCGTTACGGGGCGCGGACACCCGGTACGAGGAGGCCGCCGCCACGCTCGGTGCCGGCCGGTGGACCACCTTCACTCACGTCACGTTGCCGCTCGTGGCACCCGGCATCGCGGCCGGGGCGGTGCTCTGCTGGGCCCGTGCGCTGGGCGAGTTCGGTGCCACCATCACCTTCGCCGGCAATTATCCCGGCCGGACGCAGACCATGCCGTTGGCCGTCTATCTGGCGCTGGAGACCGACCTGGAGGCCGCGATCGTGCTCAGCCTCATCCTGCTCACCGTCTCCGTCGTGATCCTGGCCTGCCTGCGCGACCGGTGGATCAGCTCGCCATGACCGCCCCGCCACCGCCACCGCCACCAGCCGCCGGGTCGCCACCGCGACCAGCCGCCGGGTCGCCACTGCTCGACGCCCACCTGACGGTGGCGCGCGGCGACTTCCGGCTGGACCTGCCGCTGACCATCGGCCCCGGCGAGGTGGTCGCGTTGCTCGGGCCCAACGGGGCCGGCAAGACCACCGCGTTGCGTACGCTCGCCGGGCTGCTCCCGCTCTCGGCCGGACACCTCACCCTGGACGGCCGCGACCTCGACGACCCGGAGCGGCGGATCTGGACCCCACCCGAGCGCCGGTCCGTCGGCGTGGTCTTCCAGGACTACCTGCTCTTTCCGCACCTCACCGCGTTGGACAACGTCGCGTTCGGCCCGCGCCGACAGGGCCTTAACCGTCGGCAGGCACGCAGCCTGGCCGCCGGCTGGCTGGCCCGGATGGGGTTGACCGCACACGCCGGGCACAAGCCCCGGCAGCTCTCCGGCGGGCAGGCCCAGCGGGTCGCCCTTGCCCGGGCGCTGGCGGTGGAACCGGCGTTGCTGCTGCTCGACGAGCCGCTGGCCGCGCTCGACGCCGGGACCCGGCTCGACACTCGCGCCCAGTTGCAGCGGCACCTCGCCGCGCACACCGGAGCCACCCTGCTGGTGACGCACGACCCGCTCGACGCGTTGGTGCTCGCCGACCGGCTGGTCATCGTCGAGCACGGTGAGGTCGTGCAGGAGGGCAGCGCCGCCACCATCACCGCCCAACCGCGCACCGACTACGTGGCCCGTCTGGTCGGGCTCAACCTGTACCGGGGGCAGGCCAGCGGGCATCAGGTCCGGCTCGCCGACGGCTTCCGGCTGACCGCCGGTGACCCACAGGACGGCGACGTGTTCGTGGCGTTCCCACCGTCTGCGGTGGCGCTGCATCCACGGCAGCCCGACGGCAGTCCGCGCAACACCTGGCCGGCCACCATCACCGGTGTGCAGCGGCACGGCGACAACCTGCGTATCCAGCTCACCGGCCCGATCGAGGTGGCCGCCGACGTCACGCCGGCCGCCGCCGCGCAGCTCGCGCTCACCCCGGGCCAACCGGTCTGGGCGGCGGTCAAGGCCGCCGAGACCCGTGCCTACCCGGCCGCACCGCTCTGATCCTGCGGCCGGAGCCGCGCACCCGTCTGGTCCTGCGGCCGGAGTCGGACCCGGCGCAGCAGTTGGGCGTTGAGCGCGACCACGATGGTGGAGGCGGACATCAGCACCGCCGCGACCGCCGGGCTCAGCGCCACTCCGGCCCAGGCCAGCACCCCGGCGGCGAGCGGCAGCGCGACCACGTTGTAGCCGGCGGCCCAGACCAGGTTCTGGATCATCTTCCGGTACGCGGCGCGGGACAGCCGGATCACCCCGGTCACGCCGCGCGGGTCGGACGAGGCGAGCACCACCCCGGCCGACTCAATGGCCACGTCGGTGCCCGCGCCGATCGCGATGCCCACGGTCGCGCGGGCCAGGGCCGGGGCGTCGTTCACCCCGTCACCGACCATCGCCACCCGCAGTCCGCGTCGGTGCAGGTCCGCCACCGTGTCGTCCTTGTCGGCCGGCAGCACCTCGGCGAATACCTCGTCCTCGCCGGGGCGGAACCCGAGGTCGGCGGCGACCGCCTCAGCCACCGGGCAGGCGTCACCCGTGATCATCACGATCTTGCGGATGCCCTGTGCACGCAGGTCGGCGACGGCCTGCCGGGCCTCGGGGCGTACCTCGTCCTCCAGGGCCAGCGCACCCAGCACCCGTGCCCCGTCGCCCTGCACCCGCAGCAGGTGCAGCACCGCCGCGCCGCGATCGGACCAGTCCCGCTGCCGTCGGGCGAGGTCGTCGGGCACGGTGACCCCGAACTCGCGTAGCAGCGCCGGCCCACCGACCGCGTACGTGACCCCGTCCACCTCGGCGCGGACGCCCCGGCCGGTCAGCGACCGGAATCCGGTCGCCGTCCGCCGGTCCGCCTGCCGGTCGGCAGCGACCACGATGGCTCGGGCCAGGGGATGCTCGCTGTCCGCCTCCACCGCCGCCGCGATGGCGAGTACGTCCCGCTCACCGTCACCGGTCCCGTCCGACCGGTCGCCTCCGGTGTCGTCCGGGCGGCGGCTTCCGGCGTGGCCCGCTGCCGGGCGGTGTTCGTGCGTGGCGGCGACGTCGGTGACCACGTGTTCGCCACGGGTCAGCGTGCCGGTCTTGTCGAACAGCACGGTGTCCACCGTGCGCATCCGCTCCAGCGCCAGCCGGTCCTTGACCAGGATGCCGCCCTTCGCGGCGACCGCCGTGGAGAGTGCGATCACCAGCGGGATGGCCAGGCCGAGCGCGTGCGGGCAGGCGATGACCAGCACCGTCACCGTACGGACGACCGCCTGGTCGAGGTTGCCGAGCACCGTCCACACCAGCAGGGTGACCAGGGCGGTCGCGGTGGCGATGTAGAACAACCACGCGGCGAACCGGTCCGCGAGCACCTGCGCCCGTCCGCTGGACTGCTGTGCCTGCGCCACCAGCCGTTGGATGCCGGCCAGCGCGGTGTCGTCACCGACCGCGTCGACCCGTACCCGTAGTGCCGCGTCGGTGGCGACCGTGCCGGCCACCACCCGGTCGCCGAGCGAGCGGGACACCGGCCGCGACTCCCCGGTGATCATGGATTCGTCCAGCTCGGCCGCGCCGTCGACGATCTGCCCGTCCGCCGGCACCCGGCCGCCCGGCCGGACCAGGACCAGGTCGCCGACGCGCAGGTCGGCCACGGTGACCGCCTGCGGTCGGCCGTCCGGGTCGAGGCGTTCCGCGTCGTCGGGCAGCAACGCGGCCAGCGCCGACAGGGCACCTCGGGCCTGGCCGATCGCCTTCATCTCCTGCCAGTGTCCGAGCAGCATGATGGTGACCAGCGCGGCCAGTTCCCACCAGAAGTCCAGGTCGAACGCGCCGAACGCGGTGGCCAGCGACGCCACGTACGCGACCGTGATCGCCATCGCGATCAGCAGCATCATCCCGGGGGCGCGGTCCCGGAGCTCGCGTACCGCGCCCTGGAGGAAGGGCCAGCCGCCGTAGCCGAAGACCACCGTGCCGAGGATCGGGCCCACCAGGTCGACGCCGGGGAAGTCCACCCGGTAGCCGAACCAGTCCACCACCATCGGGCTGGTGAGCACGACGGGCACGGTCAGCGCCAGGCTCAGCCAGAACTTGCGGCGGAACGCCTCCGGATCGTGCCCGGCGTGCTTGTCGTGCTTGCTGTGCCCGGCGTGCTTGTCGTGGCCGGCGTGCCCGGCGTGCTTGTCGTGGCCGGCGTGCCTGTCGTGTGCGGCGTGCCCGGTGTCGTGGTGACGGCCGTGCTGAGGCATCCGCCGGCTCGCGTCAGTGGGAGGCGTCGGGGTGGCCGGGCATGCTGGAGCCGCCGCCACTGCTGCCCGAGGAGCCGCCGGTCATCCCCGACCCGTTGTCCTCGGTCACCAGGTCCGGCCGTACGTCGGTGTCGTCCGGCGCGGGCACGTCGGTGTCCGCCTCGACCTGGACGAGCGGTACCTGACCAGCCGCGTCCTCGGCGTGCTCCGGATCGACCGGCTGCTCGCCGTCGCGCGCTCTGTAGCTCACGGTCGCCTCCTGTCGTACGGTGTCTGCACCGCCATGTCGCGTTCCGGGGTGGCGGGGAATGTCAGCCCTGTCGGGCCTTCTGGCGCGGGTCCTTCTTGTTGACCACGACGACCTTGCCCCGACGGCGGACCACGATCGAGTTCATCTTCCGCGTCAACGACCGCAACGAACTCCTGACCTTCATCGTCCCTCCCGTCCCAGCGGGTGACCACACGCGGTGTCACGTGCCGTGCGACTCGTCTACCCGTACCGGCGGACGCCACACGCGGCCCGCGGGCCGGGCGGGCGCGACCCGCCGCAAGTCGGTGCGGCCCGGCCTCGGTGGACAGCGCCGCGCAATCCTCGGCCACGGTGATCGGTCACAGGCCCTCTCTGCCGGTTGCCCAGTACGGCTTGGTGACGATGGCTCGCCGGGGGAGCACCTGGTGCTGGAGGAGGTGTCTGCGTTGGCGCTGCAGGGACTGCGCATGTCCGAGCAACAGGGCGCCGTCGATGCCGTCGAGGGTGCCGGCGTCGGTCGTCGCGTCCAGCCAGTGCTGTAGCGCGTCGCCCGGCAGTGGGGTGGCGGGGATGAAGTGGTGGCGGGGCCATCGCTGTGCGAGTGCCGCGACGGCAGCCGGCGGGACTTCGACGGCCACGAGGTGACCGGTGCGGTCGTGGGTGAGGGCGTCGATCGTGCCGAGGGCGGAGCTGTCCCCGAGATAGAGCCGCCGGGTCCCGGGCAGCCGTAAGGGGATGTGCCGGCCCGCCAGGATGGTGGTCTCGGCTCCTGCGCGCAGTTGCTTCGCCCAGGTCGTGCCCGGTCCGGTCGCGCGGGTGGCGATGAGCAGACCGATGCGGTCGGCGTGGCCGGGGTCGACGGTGCGGACGTTGTATCGGCGGCTGCGGGTGGGAGTGACGCGGAACTGGAGTTCCTGGGTGGGGTGCCAGCCGCCCTGTGGTGGGTCTGCGCGCAGGCTCACGTCGAGGAAGCCGGGAAAGGGCTCGATGACGTCTTCGACGCGGCCGGTGCGTCCGAGCAGGGCTTCGGCGATGGTTCCCAACACGGCTGGTGCTTTGGGCATGGATCTCTCACGTTCTCTCCGTCGGGTGGTGGCGTCATGGCCGACCCGAAACCAAACTAAACGGTTCAGTATGGTTAGACAAGACTGAACGGTATAGTTCAGAGTTCAGGCGGGTGGGGCACGACGATCACGAGGAGCGCGGTCCGTGGGCGCAGGTCAGATGGAGAAGCCGATGCGGGAGAGGTCGGCGGCGAAGCGGAAGGCGGTCCTCGCGGCGGCGCGGGAGCTGTTCGTCCGGCAGGGCGTCGACCGGGTGAGCATGGACGCCGTCGCGGCCGAGGCGAAGGTCTCCAAGGCCACCGTCTACGACTACTTCGGCGACAAGCGTCACCTCTTCCTGGCCATCCTCGCGGACGCCTCCGAGTCGCTGCTGGCCTCCGCGCAGCGCGCCTTTGACGAGCACCTCTCCGCCGAGGTGCCGATCACCACGGTCGCCCGACTCGAACAGGCCATGACCGCACTGCTCGTCGACTTCGGCACGACGATGGTCGGCTCCGCCGACTACGCCGCCGCCTTCGCCCTCGCCGCCCAGGAGCGCCTGCGTACCCCCAGCGCCAGCGACGACGTGTCCACCGACGTGGCCGAGGAGCTGATGGCGGAGTACGTCGCCGGCTTCGCCGAGGCCGGTCTGCTGGAGACCGACGACCCGCGTCTGGCCACCGAGCACCTCTTCGCGCTGACCGTCCTGTTGGCCTACAACCAGCAGCCCGACCCGGCCCGCGTCGATCCCGACCGGGTCAGAAAGACCATGATCGACGGCGTACGCGCCTTCATCCGCGCCTACGGCGCGCGTTGATCTCCGTCCGCCCTGCTCGACTCACGTAACGCGCGCGCTGCCCGGCTCACGCGGCGCGCGCCCTGCCCGGCTCACGCGGCGCGCGCCCTGCCCGGCTCACGCGGCGCGGCGCTCGTCGACCGGGCGGCGGCGTAGGGCGGGTTCGGTCAGCGCGGGCGTCCGTCGCGTGCGCGGGACGGCGAGGTCTCCCGTGGACACGACTCGTGTGACGACGGTCGACGTGTTCGGTCATGCCAGGAGCACGGCGATCGCCCCGCCCAGCCCCGCGAGGGCGGTCATCGCGGCTACCAGCGCGAGCAACACGGGCGCCGGTGCGGTCGGCGGTGCGGGCCCGGCCGGCAGAGCGGTAGGGGCTCGGCGGGGAACCCGGGCCGCGGAGGCCCGACGAGGCAGCGGTCCGATCATCACCAGCAGCGCCACCGCGGCGAACGGGGCCGCGAACGCCAATGCGGCGTGCCCCAGGTCGAACGCCAGGATCCGACCGACCACGAGCGCGGCCAACGCGTAGGCGGCGGCGGTACGACGCCACGCCAGTCTGGTCCGCTCGACGTGCAGGCCCGCTCTGCTCACCGCAGCAGACCGACGGTGAGCAGGACTCCGACGGTCAGCAGCCCGGTGGCGAGCGGCACCGCCATGCTGGTCGGCGGCGGCAGTCCCCGGCTCAGTCGCAGTGCCCGCTCGGTGCGCAGCCAGCCGAACCAGGCGTGGGCCGGGGTGAGCGTGCCGAGTGCGATCAGGAGCACGGCGGCGGCGAGCCGGTAGCCCGGGTGGATGGGCAGGTTCAGGCCCTCCAGGGCGATGCCGGCCGCGAAGAGCGCCAGTGACGTACGGATCCAGGCGAGGAAGGTGCGCTCGTTGGCCAACGTGAACCGGGGATCGGGGTCGGTGCCGACGGCGAAGAGTCGCCCGGGTCGGCGGACCGCGTCGGCGCGGGGTACGTCGTCCGGGTCGGCGGGCGCGAGGGTGGATTCGGTGCCCTGGCGTCCGGTCACAGCGAGGTCACCCCCTTGCCGACGGCGAGCAGGCTGCCGCCGAGGGCCAGCAGAAGCATCACCCGGCGTGCCTGGGCCTCACTGACCCGTCGGGTGAGGAACTGCCCGCCGAGCAACCCGGCCGCCATCGCCACCCCACAGATGGCGATGAAGGGCAGGGAGACCGCCGGCGGTCCCTTCGCGGCCACCGAGAGCCCGTTGCTCACCAGTCCGACGAGTTGCACGCTGGGCACGAAGGCGCGCTGCGGCCAGCCGGTGCTGGCGGCGTAGACCGCCAACGGGGGGCCGCCGGTGGCGGCGGTGGTGTTGCAGAAGCCCGAGGCCAGACCGGCGACGACGGCTCCACCGCGACGGCGGAGCAGCCGCAGTTCCCGCCCGGCGACCACCCAGAGCACCGAGCCGGCGGTCAGCGTGCCCACCCCGATCAGCAGCACCGGGGTGGGCAGGGTGCGGACCACCAGCGCGCCCAGCGGCACGGCGATGACGGCACCGGCGGCGAGGGTCGCGGCGAGGCGCCGTTCCAGGTGTCGAAAGGTCCCGGCGAGCACGATCAGGCAGATCGCGATGGAGAGGACGTTGGCGAGGGTGACCCCGGTGTGCGGCCCGAGCAGGACCACCAGGAAGGGGGCCGCCACCAGCGCGAATCCCAGACCGGTGAGGCGCTGCGCCGTGGCGCCGAGCGCCACGGCGACCACCGCGAGCAGATCGCCGACCGGCACGGCTCAGCGGGTTACGGCGTCGTCGACGAGGTCGGCGAGTCGGCGCAGCCGGTCGGCGGAGACGGTGGAGAGGTCCGACTCCAGGGTGGGGCTGCCGATCACCGAGGCCCAGACGGCACGTCCGGCCAGGAAGCCGGAGGCTCCGCCCCGGCAGGCCGTCCGCACGGCCGTGCCGAAGCGCTCCGCCGGTACGCCGGACGAGAGGACGACCCAGGGGCTGTCGATGACCTCGGTGAGCCGTTGGGAGCCGGCGAGGATCTCCGCCTCGGTGCCCTTGCCGTGGGTGGGGACCTCGGCCTTGTACAGGTCGGCCCCGAGCGCGCCGAGTTCCCGGGCGGCGGCGTGGATGCCGGCCTCGTGGTCGTACTCGCCGCCGTCGCGCGGGCCCCGGCTGACCGGCTCGATGATGCTGACCAGGCCGTGCTTGCGGCACCGCTCGATGAAGTCGGTGGCGAGCGCGATCCGGCCCTCGGGGTCTTCGTCCGGACGCCAGAGCAGGAGCAGCTTGAGGGCCTTGGCGCCCTCGGCGCGGACGGTGGCCGGGACGACGGCGGGGTCGATCGCCACGTCGGCGACGAACTCGGTGGCGCTGCCGGTGAAGGCGTCCGCAGCGGCGATCAGGGCGCAGTCGGGGGCGACGGCGCCGCTGGCCACCACGGCGTCCCAGCCGAACTGCTTGTCCACCAGCAGGGCCGAGGCGTACGGGCTGAGCACCCGGGCCACGGTCACCTTGAAGTCGGTCAACTGCTGGTCGGTGACGGGAGCGGACTGGTGGGCGGCGAACATGGCCCGCAGGGCCTCACGCTGGTCGACGGCGAGCATCGCGTAACCGCCGGAGGGGCGGGCCAGGCTTGAGGTGGGGAAGTCGGTCACAGCTCATCCTCCCGGGAAGGCATAACAACGGATGGTAAAACTAACATCCGTTGTTAGAAATCAACCAGATGGGTTGGTGCTCTAGACTTCACCCATTCGCCCGAGAGGAAGGCGCCCGGCGTGACCTTGGAGTCCCTGCGCTACGACGGCGCGCCACAGCGCCGGACCCAGATCATGGCGGCGCTGCGCCGGTCGGGCTTCCTCTCCGTGACCGACCTCGCCGAGCAACTCGGCGTCTCCCCGATGACCGTCCGTCGTGACCTGCGCAGGCTCGCCGAGCGGGGCGAGGCGGTGCTGGTCCACGGTGGGGTCAGCCTGCCTCCCGGTGGTGCCGCAGGCCCCAGCTATCTGCACCGGGCGCAGGTCAATCCCGAGGCCAAGCTCGTCGTCGGCCGCGCCGCCGCGGCGCTTGTCGCTCCCGGCGACACGATCGGCGTGGACAGCGGTACGACCGCAGCCGCCGTGGCGCACTGCCTACCCGACGACTTCGACGGCTGCCTGGTCACCCACTCGGTTCCGGTGCTGGCGCAGATGCTGGGTCGACCTCGGGTTCGGGTGATCGGCCTCGGCGGCGAGGTGCTGCACGAGAACCAGGCGATGGTCGGCTTCGCCGCACTGGATCTGCTGCAGCGGATGCGGGTGCGGATGCTCTTCCTGGGCGCCAGCGCGGTGGACGCCCGTGGCGTCTACGTGCGTTCCGAGGTGGAGCTGACCGCGAAGCACGCGGTGATGGAGATCGCCGACGAGGTGGTCCTGGTCGCCGACGGCAGCAAGTTCGACGCCAGCGCCCCGGTCCGGGTCTGCGCCTTCGACCGGATCGACACCCTGGTCACCGACGTCGACCTGCCGCCGGCCGTGGCCGACGCCGCCCGGCGCGCCGGGACCCGATTCGTCCGCGCCTGACCACCGCCGCCCCGACCCGCGCTGCGCCGACCCGGGCTCCGGCCTGCGCTGCCCGACTCGCGCTCCGGCCTGCGCCGCGTCGACTCGCGCTCGGGTCCGCTTCGCACTGCCCCGCGCTGATTCGCGGCCGGTGACCTGCGCCGGACGGTGACCACCGGCCGGCTGCACTCGACCGACGGGCCGTGACCACAGGCCGCACTCGACCGGCCGTCTGCTGCGCCGGGTCGTGGCGTGGCGGAATCGCGGCTCTGCCCCGCTCAACAGGCAACACATTTGTTACGGGCCCTTGACGTGGACTTCACGTGCCTCCAAGATTGCATGCACCTTGGTGGCAGTTGTGAGAGAGGGAACAATGATCCGAACGTCCGCAGCCGTGTGGGAGCCCACCTCCGTACCGGCGGCCACCGTGCCGTCACCGGCGGCGCTGCCGGACGTCGCCGTGGCCGCCGTGCGCTGCCGGGTGCTGCGGGCCCGCCCCGACGAGAAGATCGCCATGTCCTTCGCCCCGCTGACCCACCGGGTGATGATCCTGGTCGAGGTCGAGCTCGCCGACGGTTCGGTGGGCGTGGGCGAGACCTGGGCCAACTATCCCTCCTGGGCCTGGCGGGAACGGATCGCCACGATCCGCGAAGGCGTCGCCCCGCTCCTGGTCGGTCGGCGTTTCACCGACACCGCCGAGGCCCACCGGACGCTGCTGCGTCGACTGCGACCGCTGGGCCGGCAGTGGGGCGCGCCCGGCCCGATCCACCAGGCCGTCAGCGGTGTCGACCTGGCCCTGTGGGACCTCGCCGCCCGGCACGCCGGGGTGAGTCTCACCCGGCTGCTCGCCGACCACCCCGAGCCGCCCACCGAGGTGCCGGTCTACGGCTCCAGCCTCGGCCCGACCGGGGTCGTCGAGACCGCCGAACGCTGCGCCGCCCTCGGCCTGACCGCCGTGAAGGTGAAGGTCGGCTTCGGTGCCGAGACCGACCTGGCCAACGTCCGCGTCGCCCGCCGGGTCCTCGGTGACGACGCGCAGGTCTTCGCCGACGCCAACCAGGCGTGGTCGCTCGACGAGGCGCTGGACGTCACGCCCGCCCTGGCCGACCTGGGGGTGGCCTGGCTGGAGGAGCCGCTCGCCGGTGACCGCCCGGAGCAGTTGGCCGAGCTGACCCGCCGCACCGGGATGCCCCTGGCCACCGGGGAGAACCTCTACGGCGCGGCGGCCTTCACGCCGTACCTGCGTGACGACGCGGTCCGCATCGTCCAACCCGATCTGAGCAAGGTCGGCGGAATCACCGAGTTCCTCGCCGTCCGGACGGCCGCCACCGCCACCGGGCACACCGTCAATCCGCACCTGTACAACGGCGCTGTCGCCACCGCCGCGACGGTCTGCGCCGCCGCCGCCAGCCGGGCCACCCGACTCGTCGAGTGGGACATCCGCTCCAACCCGCTGCGCGCTGCCGCCGATGCGCTGCTCACCGATCACGGCACCGTCCGGGTGCCGGACCAGCCCGGCCTCGGCATCGACCTCGACCCTGACCAGCTCGACCGCTACGAGGAGCAGCTACCGTGACCGACCCCATCGTCTCGCAGGTCCTCGCCGCCGACACCGCCGTGCGGATCGCCGGCCACGCCGACGCCGGTGGCGCGCGGTTGGCCGTGCACGACCCGGCCAGCGGCGTCGCCTTCGCTGAGGTGACCCTCGGTGCGGCGGCCGAGGCCGCTGCCGCCCTCGATGCCGCCAAGCAGTCCGCCGCCGGCTGGGCGGACAGCCCGGTCGCCGAACGGGCCGCCGCGCTGCGGGCCGTTGCCGACGCCGTCGAGCAACTCGCGGGGGAGGACGAGTGGCCGGCCCTGATCACCCGGGAGACCGGCAAACGACTCGCCGAGGCCCGGGCCGAGCTGGGGCTCACGGTGGCGTACTTCCGGATCACCGCCGAGCTGGTGGAAGCGCAGTCGGCCGAGCGGTTCGACGTGGTGCCGGGGATCCGGCACGAGGTGCGGACCCGGCCGCTCGGGGTGGCCGCCGTACTCACCCCGTGGAACTTCCCGGTCTCCATCCCGGCCCGCAAGATCGCCCCGGCGGTGGCGGCCGGGGCGCCGGTGCTGTTCAAACCGAGCGAACTCGCTCCGTTGTCGTCGTTGGTGCTGGCCGAGGTCTGTGCGCGGCACCTGCCCGAGGGGTTGCTCTCCACCGTCCTCGGCACTCCCGAGGACGTGGTGAACCTCTGGCTGGCCGACCCGGCGGTGCGCGTGGTGTCGTTCACCGGCTCCACCCGGGTCGGGAAGCTGGTCGCCGCCCAGGCCGCCCCGCACTTCCTGCGTACCGTGCTGGAACTGGGTGGTTGCGCGCCGTTCGTGGTGCTTCCCGACGCCGATCCGGCGGCGGCGGCCGAGACCCTGGTGGTCGCCAAGTACCGCAACAACGGTCAGTCCTGCATCGCCGCCAACCAGGTCTTCGTCGCCGCCGAGGTGGCCGATGAGTTCACCGAGGCGTTCGTCGCCGCCACCCGGGCGCTGCGCGTCGGTGATCCCACCGACCCGGCCACCGACCTGGGGCCACTCGCCCCGGCCGACGACCCCGCCCGGATGGCCGCGATCGTCGCCGACGCGGTCGCCCGGGGCGCTCGTGCCGTCACCACCGACGCCGGTCTGCCCACGACGGGGCACTTCGCCGCCCCCACCGTGCTGCTGGACGCCCCGGCCGACTGCCGTGCGATGACCGAGGAGATCTTCGGGCCGGTCGCGCCGGTGCGTGTCTACCGGGATCTCGCCGAGGTGCTGCGCCTGCACCACGCCACCGGGTACGGGCTGGCCGGCTACGTCTGCGGCACCGACGTCGACGCCGCCCGCGCGGTGGCCGGTCGGCTGCGGGCCGGGATCGTCGGCGTCAACACCGGTACGCCGAACACTCCGTGGGTGCCCTTCGGCGGGCTCGGCAACTCCGGCCTCGGTTACGAGGGCGGACGTCCCGGCCTCGAAGCGTTCCAGAGCTTCCAGAGCGTGGCGACCAGGCCGGTCGAGGGCTGACCATGCGCCTGCTGATCGGACAGACCGGAGCGCCGACCGCCGTGGTCAACGCCAGCCTCCGTGGCTTCCTGGAGGCTGCCGACGGGCACTCGGTGCTGGCCCTGCGCGGCGGGCCGGACGCCCTGGTGAGCGGGGCGTTCACCGAGGTCACCCGGGCGGACGTGCCGGTGGCGGCTACCCGCCGGGGTGGGTCCTGGCTCGGCGCGGGCCGCCGGGCGGTGACCGTCGCCGACCTCGACGCCGCGCTGGACTCGCTCGACCGGCACCAGGTCGACGGGGTGTCGCTGATCGGCGGCAACGGCACCATGGCCCTGCTGCACGCCCTCGGCGAGCGGGCCGCCGAGCGGGGACGGCCGCTGGTCACCGTCGGCATCCCGAAGACGGTCGACAACGACCTGGTCGGCGTCGACCACAGCCCCGGGTACGCCTCGGCCGCCCGGTACCTGACCCGCATCGTCCCGGACCTGGCCCGCGACCACGCGGCGATGGCCGGGGTGGAGCAGGTCCGGATCGTGGAGACCCTGGGGCGCTCGGTGGGCTGGCTGGCGCTGGCCGCGACCTGGCACGGCGACGACCCGGCACACGCACCTCACCTGGTGCTGCTGCCGGAGGTCCCGTTCGACACGACCGTCTTCCTGGACCGGGTCGCCGACGCCCTGACCACCCACGGTCGGGCCTTCGTCGTGGTCAGCGAGGGCGCCGCGCCGCAGCTGACCGACGAGCCGTTCGAGGCGGCCAACCACACCCGCATCCTGCTCGGCGGCGTCTCCCGGGTGCTCGCCCGCACCGTCGGCGAGCGACTCGGCGTCGCCGCGCGGGGCGAGGTGCTCGGGATGGCGCAGCGCAGTGCCGCCTCCCTCGCCTCCGAGCCCGACCGACGCGAGGCCGCCGAGGTCGGGCGGCGTGCGGCCCGGCTGCTGTCGGAGGGCGTCGGCGGGGTCATGGTCGGGCTGCACCGCCGGCCCGGCGATTCGTACGACGTCGGGTACGACCCGGTGCCGCTGGCCGAGGTGGCCGGGCGGACCCGGGCCGTGCCCGAGCAGTGGCGCACCACCCACCCCACCGAGCTCGACTCCTTCCACCGCTGGCTGGAACCCCTGCTCGGCTGACACGAGAACACGGAAGGGAAGACATGCGCAGATACCTCACCGCCGGGGTCGCTCTGGCCATGACCGGCGGGCTCCTCGTCGGCTGTGGCGGGGGCGACTCCGCCGGAGCGTCCGACGAGATCAACCTCATCATGTCCAACCACCCCTGGCAGCGGGCGATCGAGCCGCTGATCGGCGACTTCGAGCGCGAGTCGGGGATGAAGGTGCGGGTGCAGACCTTCGCCGAGCAGCAGATGCGCGACAAGGTACAGCTCAACCTCCAGTCGCGCAGCTCCGCCATGGACGTGTTCATGGCGCTGCCCTCTCGGGAGGGGCCGCAGTTCGCCCGGTCGAACTACTACGAGCCGCTGGACTCGTACGTCTCCGGTGCCGCCGACTACAACGTCGAGGACTTTCCCGAGGCGGTACGGGCCGGCATGACCGTCGACGGCAAGCAGATCGCCGCGCCGATCAACGTCGAGGCCGTGGTGCTCTACTACCGCAAGGACCTGTTCCAGCAGTACAACCTCACTCCGCCGACCACGTTGGCGGAGCTGACCAGTACTGCGGCGGCGATCAAGGACCGCTCGAACGGCGCGGTCACTCCGATCGCGTTGCGGGGGCAGTCGACGGCGCTGCCGTTCACCTTCGGTCCGTTCCTGCACGCGCGTGGGGTGGAGTGGACCAAGGAGGACAAGGTCACGCCCAACTTCGACGACCCGCGGGCGATCGAGGCGATCGACCAGTACGCCACCCTGGCCCGCGAGTACGGCCCAGACGGCGTGGTCAACAACACCTTCACCCAGTCCTCGGCGCTGATGGCCGCCGGCAACGCGGCGATGATGCTGGAGTCGAGCAACGAGGTCAGCAGCATCACCGACCCGGGCAGCTCGAAGGTCGCCGACGACCTGGGCGTGGTGGCGTTCCCCGCCGGGGAGGCCGGTTCCCGCACCACGATCCTCTCCTGGGGGCTGGCGGTCTCGTCGTTCTCACAGAAGAAGGACGCCGCCTGGAAGTTCGTCGAGTGGGCGACCAGCGCCGAGGTCCAGCAGAAGCTGACCGAGTCGGGCATCGCCCCGCCGCGTACCTCGGTGGCCGCTTCGGAGTCGTACACCGCCTCGCTCGACACCGATCTGCTCAAGGAGTGGAACGAGGTGCTGACCTCCGCCCAGACCACCGGCTCCACCGAGGTCGGTCCGGTCGGTGTGGCGGCGCCGGAGATGCGCAAGATCATCGGTGACGCGGTCGGCCTGGCGATCCTGGATCGGGCCTCGGCCGCCGACGCGGCCAAGCAGATCCAGGACGGTCTCGCCCCGCAGTTGGCCAAGAACGAGGGATGACGTAGTGGTCACCACAAGTCCGTCGGACGTCTCCCGCTCCGGTAAGCCGGAGCGGGGGGCGTCGCCCCCAGCACCACGGCAGCGCCGCCGACGGCGGGTCGATCCGACCGCGCGGGGCATCATGCCGTTCGTCCTGCCGGCACTGCTCGCCACCGGCGCCCTGGTGCTGGTGCCGATCGTCTACACCCTGTGGTTGTCGATCACCGACCGGCGGCCCGACGGCACCAATGCCGGGCTGCTCGGCTTCGGCAACTACCGGGAGATGCTGGCCACCCCCGAGTTCTGGAACTCGCTGCGGGTGACGATCTTCCTCTTCGTCGTCTGTCTCCTCGTCGAGACGCTGCTCGGCCTGGTGCTCGGGTACGTGATGAGCCTCGACGTGCCCGGCCGGCGGATCTTCCAGGGGATGATGCTCATCCCGGCGATCACCGCGAGTGTGGCGGTCGGTCTGCTGTGGCTGCTGATCATGGATCCCACGCTCGGCGCGGCCAACCAGATCCTCGGCGCGGTCGGTATCGACCCGGTGATCTGGCTCGGTGACCCGAGCATCGCGCCGTGGTCCATCGCGCTCGTCGACATCTGGCAGTGGACGCCGTTCATGGCGCTGATCATCTCGGCGGGTATCCGGGCGCTGCCCGAGGAGCCGTTCGAGGCCGCTGCGATCGACGGGGCGAGCGCGTGGCGGACCGCCTGGCACATCGGCCTGCCGCTGCTGCGACCGGTGCTGACCGTGGCGATCCTGCTGCGCACCGTCGACCTGGTCCGGTTCTTCGACACCGTCTACATCATGACCCAGGGGGGTCCGGTGAATGCGACGAACACCCTGAACGTCTACGGCTACCGGGCCGCCTTCATCGACCAGGCTCCCAGCTACGCGGCGGCGTTGCAGATCACGCTGCTCGTCCTGGTGATCGGCATCGCCGGGCTCTTCACCTGGCTGCGTTCCCGGGAGGCGAAGTGAGCACCGTGGCCAGCGCCGACACCGCACGTCAGCCCCGCCGCCGTCGCCTCGGTGTCTATGCGGCGTACGCCGTCTTCACCGTGATCTTCTTCGGCCCGGTGCTGTTCATGCTCTGGTCCTCGCTGCGGCGCAACATCGACATCACCGGCTCGATCTTCGCCGTCACGTCGGCGTTGACCCTGGAGAACTACACCGCCCTGTTCGAGCGGTTCGACTTCGGTCGCTACATCGTGAACAGCTTCATCGTGGCCGGTGGCTCGACCCTGCTCGGCCTGCTGCTGGGGGTGCCCGCGGCGTACGTCGTGGTCCGCCGCAACCTGCCCGGTCTGGGGTTCCTCACCCTGCTGGCCCGGATGGCCCCCGGCGTGCTGTTCGTGCTGCCGCTCTTCGTCCTGTCGGTACGCATCGACGCGCCGTCGAACACCGTGCTGAACTACGGGTTGCTGATCGTCGCGCACCTGATCATCACGATGCCGCTCTGCATCTGGCTGCTGATCCCCTTCTTCGAGGAGATCCCGATCAGCATCGAGGAGTCGACGCTGATCGATGGCGCGAACGCCTGGCAGCGGTTCACCCGGATCGCTCTGCCGCTGGCCCTGCCGGGGCTGTCGGTGGCGCTGACGCTCAGCTTCGTCTTCTCCTGGAACTACTTCCTGTTCGCGCTGGCGCTGGCGAACAACGAGACGCTGCCGCTGACCGTCATCGCGTTCAACTTCATCGGCCAGGGATCGAACGACTTCGGTGGCCTGATGGCCGCCAGCACACTGATCTCGGCCCCCGCGCTGCTGCTCACCATCTTCGCGCAGCGCTGGCTGGTCCGGGGCATCACCGGAGGTGCGGTCAAGTGAGCACGACCAGTTCCCGGGCCCGGTTCACCGGTGCCGGGCGGATCGACTTCGAGCAGGTGTCGCTCGGCCCGGTCGCGCCGGGCGAGGTACGGCTGCGGGTCGACGTCTGCGCGCTCTGCGGGTCGGACAAGCGGCTGCTCGCCGCGGGCTCGCCGGTGGTGCCCGGCCACGAGATCGGCGGCACGGTCGTCGAGGTGGGCGAGGGCGTGGACGTGCCGGCCGGCACCCGGGCCATCGTCTACATCCCCGTCTACTGCGGCGAGTGCGTCCGCTGCCGGGCCGGCGCGACTAACCAGTGCCTGGCCCTGGGGGAGCTGATCGGGTGGCAACGCGACGGCGGGTTCGCCGAGCACGTTGACGTGCCCGCCCGCTGCGTGCTGCCGGTCCCCGACGACGTCGCGTTGGACGTCGCCGTGCTCGGCCTGGACACCGTCGGCACCGCCGCGCACGCGCTGAGGCTGGCCCGGCGTACCCGGGTCGGTGACGGCGGCCGGGCTCTGGTGGTGGGGGCCGGCCCGCTGGGGCTGGGTGTGGTCGCCGTGGCGCCGCTGCTGGGCGTCGGCGAGGTGTATGCGTACGACCCGCACCCCGGCCGGCTGGCCACCGCCGAGCGGCTCGGCGCCGTCCCCACCACCGCCGAGGAGCTGAGCCGGGAGAACCAGTACGACCTCGTGGTCGAGGTCTCCGGGGCGGCTGCCGCCCGGGAGACCGCTCAGCGGGTGGTCACCCCCGGCGGCACGGTGGTGGCGCTCGGCGAGTCGAACGAGCCGTACACCATGCCGGCGACGCCTCGGTGGCGGCGTACGGACTGCTTCACGGTGCGTTCGTTCTACTTCCCGATCAGCGAGGTCGAGGAGAACTGGGCGCTGCTGCGGGCGGTCGGCGCCACCCTGCGCGACACCCTGACCCACCCGCTGCCCCTCGCCGAACTGCCCGGGGCGTTCGCCCAGTTCGTCGCCGGCGACTACGTCAAGCCCTGCATCGTCACGGAGGAAGCCCGATGAGTCTGCTGATCCTCGCCATGGACCAGCGTCCCTGGTTGACCAAGGCCCTCTACGGGCACACCGGTGTCGCCACCGTCACCGAGCGGGCCACCATCGCTGACGGCAAGCACATGGTCCTCGACGGACTGCTCTCCGCTCTGGCCGATGCGCCCGAGCTGCGGGAACACGCTGCGGTGCTGGTCGACGACCTGCTCGGGCCGGGCGTGCCGGAACGGGCCCACGCCAACCGGGTCGCCCTGAGCATGCCGTTGGAGCGCGGTGGCCTCGACGTCTACGAGACCGAGCCGGCGGACCTGCCCGCGTTCCTGCGTCACCACACGCCCACGCTGCCGAAGGTGCTCATCCGGTACAACGTGGACGGCGACCGCGAGGGCAACGCCGTGCAGCGGGACCGGTTGGCCGAGGTGGCCACGGCGGTCCACGACGCGGGCGGCCGGTTCCTGGTCGAACTCCTGGTGCCGCCGACGTCCGGGCAACTCGCGGCGGTCGACGGCGACACCGCCGCCTTCGACCGTAAGCTACGCCCCGAGCTGATCCTGCGCGGGATGACGGAGCTGTCGCAGGCGTTCCCGGTCGACGTGTGGAAGTTGGAGCATCTCGCCGAGGTCGGGCACTACCGGGCCGCCGCCGACCTGGCCGCCGCCACCGGCGGCGAGTGCATCCTGTTGGGCGCCAACGCTCCCGTGGAGACGGTGGACGGGTGGCTGCGCGAGGCGGCGGCCGGTGGCTTCACCGGGTTCGCCATCGGCCGTAGCATCTGGTGGGACGCGCTGCGCGGACTGCTCTCCGGCGCGGTCGCCCGCCCGGACGCCGTCGCCGCGGTGGCGGCCACATACCACCGGTTCGCCACGGGCTTCCTGGCCGCCGCGTCCACCGCCACGGCCGGCACCGGGTCGGCCGGGACGTCCACCGAGTGAGGTCACCTGTGCCGTCCACGTCGATCCCCGCGCAGCAGCGCACCGCCACCGAGGCGCCGGCCCGGCCGCCCGCCGAGGAGGCGGTGCGAGCCGGGGAGGTCATCTATCGGACGGTCCGCGACCGGATCATCTCCGGTGAGCTGCGGCCCGGGGCCCGGCTCAGTGTCCCGGCGTTGGCCGAGGAGTTCTCGGTCAGCCGCAGCCCGGTGCGCGACGCCGTCGTCCGGCTGGTCCAGGAGGGCCTGGCCAGCGAGACCATGAACCGGGGTGCGGTCGTCGCCCGGATCGGAGGGGCCGAACTGGTCAGCCTCTACGAGGCGCGGGAGGCGCTGGAGTGGGCGGCGGCCCGGCTCGCCGCCGAGCGGTACACCCCGGCACTGCGGCGTACGCTGCTCGGTCTGTTGACCGCGCATCGGGCTGCCGCCGAGGCCGGTGACCTGGCCCAGCATCTGGAGCTGGACGCGGCGTTCCACCGGGAGATCCGGCTGGCCGCGCAGAGTCCGGTGCTCGCCCAGATGCTCGACGGGGTGCAGGGTCGGGTCCGGCTGGCGATGCGCTCCACCAGCGTCCAGGGCGGCATGCTGCTCGCCGTCGACGAGCACCAGGCCATCTTCGAGGCGATCTGCGCCGGTGACGCGGACGGCGCGGCCGAGGCCGCGTTGGCGCACATCCGCCGGCTCAAGGAGCTGCTGCATGACAGTCTCTGAGACCGTGTCGGCGACCGGTCGCGGCAGCACGGCGGCGGTGCGGTTCCACGGTCCGGGTGACGTGCGGCTGGACCGGGTGCCCGCCCGTGACCTGCTGCCGGACGAGGTGGCGCTCGCCCCGCTGGCGGTCGGGGTCTGCGGCACCGACGGTCACATCGTGGCGGGCTCCTTTCCCGCCGCCCGGCCGGTCGTGCTCGGTCACGAGGTCTGCGGTCGGGTCACCGAGCTCGGGGCGGACGTCGACGGGATCGACGTCGGTGACCTGGTGACCGTCGAGCCGCACCGCTACTGCACCGCCTGTGCGTACTGTCGGCTCGGCCAGGAGCACCTCTGCGACCACCGTCGTGGCTACGGGGTGCGGTTGGACGGCGGGATGACCCGACGGCAGATCGTGCCGGCGCGGATCGCGTACCGGCTGCCGACGGGGACGCTGCCGTGGATCGGTGCGCTGACCGAGCCGCTGGCCTGCTGCGTACACGGGATGGACCGGCTGGCGCCGGTCTCCGGCCTGCCGGCGCTGGTCTACGGCGCCGGTCCGGCCGGAGCGATGATGGTGGCGCTGGCCCGATCCGCCGGCTGCGCGCCGGTGGTGGCGATGGACCCCCGTGCGGATCGGCGCAGGCTGGCGTTGGCGATGGGGGCGCACGCGGCGTTCGACCCGACCGACCCGGGGACGGAGACGGAGGCCCGGGCGTTGACCGGGGGGTTCGGTTTCCCGTACGTCGTCGACGCCGTCGGGTCGTCGCGGATCCTGCGCGACGCGATGGCGATGGCGTCGCGGGGCGGGCGCATCCTGGTCTTCGGGGTCGCCCACCCCGAGGACGAGGCGAGCATCTGGCCGAACGAGATCTTCTCCCGCGAGCTGACGATCATCGGTGCGTTGATCAACCCGTACACCCACCAGCGGGCGGTGGGGCTGCTCTCCGCGCTGCCGCTGGAGCGCCTGACCCCGGCCTTCTTCGGGCTCGACGAGCTGCCGGCGGCCCTGGCCGAGCAGAGGTCCGGCACCGCCGACAAGGTCTTCCTCGCACCGTACGGGCAGCAGGCCGCCACCAGCGCGGTCGGCTGACCGGGCGTTCGCCTGGCCGGTGCGGACGGTTCGCCGCACCGGCGTCAGGGGATGGACGTCGGCGCGGTCAGAGCGGGGAGCAGACGTCGTTGCGCCACGCCCAGGCGGCGATCTCGACCCGGTTGCGGACGGCGAGTTTGCGCTGCACGTTGGCCAGGTGCGTCTTAACCGTCGACAGCGTCACGAAGAGCCGTCCGGCGATCTCGTCGTTGGTCTGCCCGTGCGCCACGAGTCGGACCACCGCCAGCTCGCGTTCGGTGAGCGGCTCGACGGGCGGCGCCTCGGGCGTCTCGGGTTCGTCCCCCCGGCGCGGCGCCAGGTGCGACAGCAGACGCACGGTCACTGCCGGCGAGATCAGCGAGGTCCCGGCGGCGGCCGCGCGGACCGCCTCCACCAGCAGGTTGGGTGAGGTGTCCTTGAGCAGGAATCCGCAGGCGCCGTTGCGCAGCGCCCGGTAGACGTACTCGTCGAGGTCGAAGGTCGTGACGATGAGGACGTTGAGCGGGTTCCGGACGGCCGGACCGGCCAGCAGCCGGGTCGCTTCGAGGCCGTCGAGCTTCGGCATCCGGATGTCGAGCAGGCACACGTCGGGGCGCAGCCGGCGGGCCTGGTCCACGGCGGCCTCGCCGTCCGCCGCCTCGGCCACCACCTCGATGTCCGGCTGGGTGGTCAGGATCATGCGGAACGCCGTACGGATCATGTCCTGGTCGTCGGCCAGCAGAAGTCGGATCGTCATGCGATTTCCTTCGCTTCGGCACCGGCCTCGGGACTGAACGGGCGAAACCGGCGTCGGCTGCCCGAAGGCCGGTCGTTGATCGGGAGGGTCGCGGTGACCTGCCATCCTGACTCGGCCGGCCCGGCCGAGAGTTCGCCTCCCGCAGCGCGTACCCGCTCGCTCAGGCCGGTCAGGCCGAAGCCACCGGCCGGCAGCGGCGACCCGGAGGGCTTCCCGTCGTTGCGGATCGACACCTCGGCGAGATCGGGCCGGTCGGCCTGAATCCGGATCCGGATGTCGATTCGCGTCGCCTCGGTGGTGTGGCGCAGCACGTTGGTCAGCGCTTCCAACACGGTGTGATGTGCCGCATCGAGGGTGGCGTCGGGCAGGGCCCGGTGCGACAGCGCCTCGTCGACGGAGACGGTCGGCGTGGGGTGTCCGGGCGGCAGAGTGCTGGTGACAGCGGTGAGCATCTCGTCAAGTGTGCCGTGGGCGGGCGCGGGCGCCGACGTCTCGTCGCGCAGGATGCCGACGAGCGTACGCATCGAGGTGAGCGCCTGACCGCCGGCCTGTTCGACACCGGCCAGCAGCTTGTCCAGGTCATCGGCGGACGGCGCGGCACCGGAACTCGTGACGAATCGGATGGCACGCGTCTGCGCGACGATCGCGGTCACGTGATGGGCGACGTAGTCGTGCAGGTCGCGGGCGTGGTCCATGCGTTCCGCCTGCCGGGCCAGCCGGTCGAGGTCGGCCCGGCGGCGCTCCAACAGGCGCAGGTAGAGGCCGAGCAGCGCCAGGAACAGCACCCAGGCGGTCAGCGCGACGACCAGCACGTCACCGTACTGCGACATCGTTCCCGCGTTGACCGGATGGAGCAGGACCCGGGTCGGCAGCACGGCGATCGCGAGGATCGCCAGGGCGGCCGGACCTGCCGCGCGCCGGAGCGGGTGCTGCATGACCAGGCGGATCACCGCCACCGAGAGCAGGGCGAGTTCCACGATGCCGAAGGTGTGCTCCGGGCGCAGCGTCGGCACGAGCCCGAGGGCGGCCGAGACCGTGAGAGACACCGCCGCCGCCACGGCGAGTGCGATCGGGCGGGCCTCGGCCAGCAGCACCACGGCGACCGCGATCAGCCCGCTGAGAATCAGGCCGAGCGTGGCGGGCAGGGTGGGGCCGTCCAGCCCTTCGAGGACGACAAGGGCCGCCGCCACGACGGCGAGCAGACCCGCCATCACCCGCTGCGACCTGCGGGGGCCCGGAAAGATAACCAGCACGGAAGGCCACGGTACGACACCGGCGTCCGGGCGGCGTAGTTCTTTCGGCCGACTCCCCGCAGGGTCGCTCGGTAGCACGGCCGAGGTGTGTCCCCGCCTAGCCGTCGCACGATCGAAACCGCACCGAACAGACGAGCGGAGATGATCGTGGCAACGACAGTGCAGGCCGAGAGCCTGCGAGTGAGAACGGGCCGGTACGTGGCCGTCGACGGCGTCGACCTGGACCTGGGTGCCGGCGTCCACGGGCTGCTCGGCCCGAACGGCGCCGGCAAGACCACCCTGATCCGGGCGCTGGCCACCGTGCTGCCCCCGCACGAGGGCCGGCTCCGGTTGCTGGGGCAGTCCATGGACGGGCGGCCCGACCTGCGTGCGGTACGGCGCGGCCTGGGCTACCTGCCCCAGGAGTTCGGCTACTACCCGCGCTTCACCGTGTCGGAGTTCGTCGAGTACATGGCGTGGATCAAGGACGTGCCCGGCGGCCGGCGTCGCCGTGCCGTGCGCCACGCGATCGAGCGGGTCGGTCTGACCGACCGGGCCGACTCCCGGATGAAGGCTCTCTCCGGTGGCATGCTGCGGCGGGCCGGCATCGCCCAGGCGATCGTGAACGAGCCGGACCTGCTGCTGCTCGACGAGCCGACCGTGGGTCTCGACCCGCAGCAGCGGCTCGACTTCCGGGCACTGCTGCGTGACCTCGGCGAACGCTCCTGTGTCGTGGTCTCGACCCACCTCGTCGAGGACGTGGCCGCCGCCTGCACCAGCGTCGTACTCGCCGACGCCGGCCGGATCGTGTTCCACGGCACCCCGGACGACATCGCGGCGGCCGGCGGTCCCGGCGACGCCGGGGACAGCCCGATCGAACGCGGCTACTCGGCCTTGATCGGGCGGCACCGCGCCGGACTGGTGGTGGCGCCGTGAACCGCATGCTCCGGATCGAACTGCGCCGCTCCGACGCGCTTCTCGCGGGGTCGGTGACCGCCGCGCTCGGCGTGGCGGGACTCTACGTGCTCGCGTTCACCGGGCAGACCGCGCTCTGGGACCAGCAGTGGAATCTCCTCGCCGTCTTCCAGCGCATCATGCTGGTGATCCTCTGGCCGCTCGCGCTGGCGGCCGGCGCCTGGCAGGCCGGGCGGGACCGACGCCACCGGATCGAGGAGCTGCTCGGCACCACACCGGCGCCCCGCTGGCAGCGCACCGGACCGTTCGCCGTGGTCACGGCGGCCTCCCTCGCTGCCGGTTTCCTTCTCGTGCTGGTCGGCGGGGCACCGAAGGTCGCGGCTGCCGCCGGTTACCCGGGCACCGGCTGGCCGGCGGTGACGCTGGTCGGCGTACTGGCCCTGGTGGCCGCCGGCTGGCTCGGCCTCGGCGTGGGCCGGCTGCTGCCGTACGCGTACACCCCTGCCGTGCTGGGTGTGGGCGGCCTCGCCGCACTTCTCGCGGCGATCGAGCTGACCCGGCCCAGTGAGGCCACGGACCCCGGGGCGGCCCTCCTGCTCCCCTTCTTCACCAACACGATTTCCGAGTTCGAGATGGTCGCCGGCTCGGTGAGCGCGGGCCAGGCCTGGTGGTTCGGTGGGTTGGCCGCCGGGGGACTGGTGCTGTTCCTCGCGAGGAACCCGCTGGTACGGCTGCTCGCCGTCGTCCCACCGGCACTCGGACTGGTACTCGCCGCACCGATGCTGACCGTGCCCTTGGAGGAGGCGTTCCCGGTCGACCCGGCCGCCGTCGCCGAGGTCTGCACCACCGACGACGGGCCACGGGTCTGTGTCACCGCAGCCCACAGCCGGGAGCTGCCCGCTCTCGTCGCACCGGCCCGGGAAGCATTGGGCCTGCTGGCCAAGCTGCCGGACGCGCCGACCTCGGTCCACGAGGCGGCACCCGGCCTCGGCCGTGCACAGCCGGCCTCCGAGGCGTGGGTGGACACCGACAACCTCGGTGCCACCGATGATCCCGCCGAGTTGACCGCCCGCATCCTGGCCGGTGCCGGTACCCCGCTCTGCGTCCGCGCCGACAACGACGCGTACCTCGACGTGCTGCGCGCCCGATCCGTGGCGGCCGCCTGGCTCCACGGCAGCCACCCGGTGCCCGGTCAGAGCCTCTTCGGGGAGGAACAGGCCGTTCGCGAGCAGATGTGGCAGACCTTCACCGCGTTGCCCGCCGACGAGCAGGTACGCCGGGTCGCCGCCGTACGCGCCGCCGGCCTGACCTGCGGTGACCAGGCCGCCGCCCTCGGCATCGGAGCCGACCGGTGACGCCCGCGCTGCTCTTCCTGCGCTCGCGTGAGGTGCCGGGCGGGTTGCTGTTCGCGGTGCCGGCGATGGCCCTCCTCGCCTGGTTCGGCGCCGCACAGACCCACCCCAGCCACGCCGTGACGACCGCCGCTCTCGCCCTGGCACTGGGCGTGGCCGTTCTCGGGTACGGCCTGGGCGGGCCGGACGGCACCCTGGACGCGACCGCGGCGATCCGGTGGGCCCCACGCCGAGCGCTGCACCTGGCCGCGATCTTCGTGGTCGCATCCGCCGTGGTGACGGCCGTGACGACGGCGCCGGTCGGCATCGTCCTGCGGGACGCGGCCGGTTTCGTCGGGCTCGCCGCCTTGGCGGTGGTGCTGTTCGGTCGGCGACTGGCCTGGACGCTGCCGGTCGTCGTGGGTTGCGTGTCGGCCGCCATCCCGGCCGTCCCGGAGCCGTTCGCGCTGTACCTGCTCACCTGGGCGGATCAGCCGGCGGACAGTGTCGCGGCCCTGGTGACCGCAGGGGTCCTGGCGGTGATCGGTGTGAGCGCCTACGTGATCCGTGGTCCCCGCCGGATCAGCCCGGTCAGCTGATCCTGTTCCGCCCGTCGCCCGTCGCCCGTCGCCCGTCGCCCGTCGCCCGTCGCCCGGCGGTCGTCGGTCGATGGGCTGTTCGCTGGGGGACTCGCGGCGCAGCGCATACTCGACCTGTGTCCTCCCAGCAGCACAAGAAGATGCGGCAGCGGTATGTGAGTATCGGCAGCGGGGAGCTCGTTTCCGTGGTGGTCTTCGCCGTGGTGGCATGGCGGGTCACACCACGATTTGCAGAACCGACGGATGTACGCGCTCTGTGGTCCGCGCTCGTTCCGCTCCTGCTGATCCTGATTCAAGGCGGGGCGTACTGGCTGCTCGCGCGTCGCTGGATCGGGGCGGGCCACATGCCGCTCGGGCTCGCGGCGGTGTATCGCGTGTTTCGCGTGGTCGATGTGGCCATCCTCGCCGGCGGTCTGGTCGGGGTGCTCGTATGGCTCCCGGACTCCGTCGCCATGAGCGCCCTGGTGGTCGGAATCTGGCTGTTTGGTGTGCTCGAGTATGTGAACTACTTCGTGGTGAGGCTGAGCTACCCGCTGCGCACCTGGTTTTCGCAGGTCGCCCGAGGACGATCACCACGGCTGGTACAGGACCTGCACCGCAGCCGGCAGCAGCGGCCGTCGACCTCGCGTCATCACCATCGAGACAACACCGACTGAGGACGCGCCCCTGCGGTCGTGGTCCCCTCCGGCCCGTCTCGACCCCCCCGACACCAATCCGCCCGGCGACGTGCGGTCGGTGGGTGATCCGCTGGTGGTGGTGCCAGCGGATCATCCCGGGAGCTTCCTGCGGGCGGCTGACAGCCGCAGCCAGGCGGGATGCGATCGCTTGCCGAAGATCGGCTGAAACGTGGTGGGTCCCAGGTGTACAGGCTTACGCTTCCGCGAGTCATCGTTCCTCCGGGCAGCCTGACCCATCGTCGATAGGGGACCGCCGTGATTCGTGAGATGCGGTTCGTCGTGTCGGTGCCGGATGAGGTTTCGGCCTATGCCGTCGCCGAGAAGCTGGCCGAGCGCGGCCACCTGCTGGTCGCGGTACGGGAGGTGTCGACCAACCCGCTGGAAGGTCGCTTCGCCGGCTGGTGGCGAGCCCACTCACTGGCGGTGGACCCACCCTACGAGGGTCCGCTGGAGGTCTCACCGGCCGAGAAGAAGGCCGTCGCGGCCATTGCCCGGAAGTACGGCGGGCAGGTCAACTCGGCGTGCGGCCAGTTTCCGGACAAAGCGATCGAGCGCTTCTCCCGGGAGGGCCTCGCGCACGAGCTCGACCGGGCCGAGGCCGACCGGATCCGCGCGGAGCTCGTCGGCGGGCAGACGGCCGCCGCGCCGTCTCTGCCCGCGCCCCCTGGACTCAAGTGCGGTGGTTTCCGTCGTCCTGCCGCCGATCTTCGTGCGGCCGCCGAGGTGGTGCCCTTCGAGGGGCGGACCTTCGACGGCGTGGGTGACCTGATCGCGGCCATCGCGAACGACGCGTTCCCGCAGGGCTCGGTGGTGCCCGCCACCCCGGGCGCTGTGTCGCGGCTGGCCGCGCTGGCGGGTGCCGACGGAGTGAGCGACTTCTACCGGGCGATGACGCTCATGGTGCTGTTCCAGATGACCACCGCGGGTCGTCGGCGGCTGGCCTACCAGGCGGACGCGCCGGAAGACGGCGGCGCCGAGACGCCTGCGGAGACAGCGACCCGGGCCGCGGTCGCGGCGGTGCTGCCCGGTCTCGCCGTAGGCCGCAGCGAACTGGCCGAGTTCCTCCTCGCCGGGCTGTCTGCGGCCACGCGGGAGGCGGGGGCCGGAATGCCGGCCGGCCTCGAGCGGATCGCCGGGCGCTACGCGGGCACCGCCCGCAGCCCGGTGGTGGACCTGATCCGGGCCGTGGCAGACGGGGCCAACGAGCCCATCCGGACCGCCGTCGCAGCGGTGGTGGCGGCCCTGCCCGAGGTGGTCGACGGCGTGCAGAGCACGAAGGCCACGGTCGAGGGGCGGGCGCTCGACACGCTCGATACCGTGCTGCAGTGGGAGCTGGACAACGCTCGGCTGTCCAAGCTGGGCTCGGTCTTCGGCCCCCGCTGATGACCGCCGGCCCACCGCCGGAGGCGGTCGCATCGCGGCCTTGCTGCGATCGATTGTTGACGATCAGCTCACCACGTCCTTCGGTCCTCGGGCTCTGACCCGCTTCGGTGGCCCTGACCGGCCGGGGAGTGCACTGCGGGGGAGGTCAGTCTGCTGTCGAGGCGGAAACCTGCCACAGTGCGCTGACCGGCATGGCGCGGAGTCGGTCGCCGAACGGCAGCGTGGAGGTTCCGGTGTAGAGGACGACGCCGGTGATGAAGTCGTCGCCGAGGCGCTCGGCAAGTCGGCGTAGTCCGCGGAAGTCGTCGGGGCCGACGGTGGTGGCTGCTTTGACTTCGATCCCGACCACCTGACCAGCTCGGTTCTCGAGCACCGCGTCGACTTCGTACCTGCTCTGGTCGCGGTAGTGGGACAGGTCGACGAACTGCTCGGACCAGGTGAGCTGCCGGGATAGCTCGGACAGGACAAATGATTCGAGTAGCGGGCCGAACGGTGCGCCCGGCCGGAGCAGTGCCCGGGCGTCGGTCGCGATCTCGTTGGCGGCGATGCCCGAGTCGACGAAGATCAGTTTCGACGCGGCGGTGGCCCGGGTGCCCAGATTGCGGGACCAGCCCGGGATCCGCTTGATCAGGAAGATCTCTTCCAGGGCCTGGAGGTAGCGGGCGATCGTCGGTCGACTGAGCCCGAGGTCGGATTCGAGGGAGTTGGCGGCGATGATGGTCGCGGACCTGGCCGCAAGCAGGCGTACCAGTTTGCGTAGCTCGCCCTTGTGCTGGATGTCGGACAGCTGCCGGACATCACGGTCGATGAGCGCCTGGACGTAGGCGTCGAGGAACCGTTGGCGGCGGCGCGGGTCGGTACGGGTGGTGGCCTCGGGTAGGCCGCCGCGCACTATCCTGGCCGCATAGTCGGCGCGGGTCACCTCCGACTCGTGTCGCAGGTCCGGACCGAGCGTGAAGACGGCGTCGATGAATCCGTCCGGCTCAGCGTCGAGTTCTCCTTGGGAGAACGGCCAGAGTTCCACGGTCTCCATCCGGCCGGGCAACGCGTCCGGGGCGGCAACCATGCCGAACAACCGTGACGAGCCGGTGAGCAGATACCGGCCCGGACGAGGGTCCTCGTCGACTGCTGCCTTGATGGCCAGCAGTAGTTCCGGAGCGCGCTGGATCTCGTCGACGACCAGGAGTTCGGAGGAGTCCACGAACCCGACCGGGTCGGCGATCGCCGCCGCCCGGTCCTGAGCCCGATCAAGATCGCGGCGCTCGGCTAGGCGATCGCCGGCAACGAGGCGAACCAGGGTGCTCTTGCCTGCTTGGCGTGCTCCGCTGATCAAGACAACGCGGGTGTCCGCCAGAGCAGCATTGACTTGCTCGGCGGCGCGGCGGGGGATTAGGTGCGGTGTGGGCACGGCATCATCGTAACGGCCACATTTTCGATCTGCGAGGGCCTTGGCTTTCGATCTGCGGCACGGGGTGCGTTCGGTACGCGGTCTTTTGGTGTTCGATCTGCGAGCCACGCGGGCGAGCCGGTTCGTGGAAGGGGTCCACCGCTATGCCGCGTTGCTGCGGGTGGCGGAGAGTTCGGGGAAGGCGTCCTCCCAGCGCTGGCGGAGCTGGGGTGGCAGCCAGAGGGTGGGCCAGAGCCGCCGGAGGAGGTCGACGTCGAGCCAGGTGTGGAGATCCTCGACCGTGCTGGCTTCGGTGAGCACCACCTTGTACATGCTGGCCAGGCGTGCGGCCTGATTCAGGTCGTACTCGGGTTGCCCGGACCAGTCGAGGTGACGCGGAAGCGTCACCGTGCCATCGGTCGGGCCGTGCAGTTCGGCGAGGGTTTCGGCGATCACGTAGGGCTTCCGGTCGCCGTGGCCAAGCTGCCCGCGAAGATCAGCCGCGATCAGCAGACCGCAAGCCGGTAGATGATCTTTGCTGATGTGCGCGGTGTGTGCTCCGCAGCCGGTGACCGTAGGTGAACGGCGTCGCGCGACCGTGGCCGCCGGTGACGGACGGCCCGGTCGGCCCGGCGATGTGCGGTCGGTGTGTGATCCGCTGGTGGCGGTGCCAGCGCTGATCACCCCGGGAGCTTCCTGCGGTACGCTGACAGCCGCCGCCGAGCGGCGTTGATCGTCCGGCCCTCGTAGCTCAGGGGATAGAGCATCGGTTTCCTAAACCGTGTGTCGCAGGTTCGAATCCTGCCGGGGGCACCCTGCGCAAACGCGCCTTTTTGATCTAGGCGCATTTGGGGCTTGTGGTCACCGGACCCGCGAACATCGTCACACTGCCCTTCGGGCGCGTCGAGCAGCCGTTGAGCGCTCCGGCTTGCCCGCTACTGCGGCTTCGGTCCCGACGGTCGGTCGCTCGCGATTACGTCGACCGGCACCACCACGTTCTCGTGGTCGGTGCGTACCTTCTTGCCGGAGAACGCCCCGGCCTGGCGCAGGAGCCCCGCCCACACCGGGTCGGCGATCGTCACCCCGTGCACCAGCTCGGGGGTCGGCTCGAACCGGGTCACCTGGCCGACCGCACGTGGCCCGACCCAGCCGCGCTTCACCGCGTCGACCTCGAACCGGGAGCACATCCGTGCCACATCGTCACGGGTGCACGAGGTCGTGCCGGAGAGAACCTCCCACGGCAGCGGCAGGGCCGCGAACACGGCGGTGTCCGGGTCCACACCCGATCCGGTCGAGCGGTGCCATTGGGCGAGGTCGGCCGCCATCAGCCGCATCACCTTGCCGGGGCAGGCCACGTCGAGCAGGTCGAGGGTGCCGGTGGCGGCGAGGGCGTTCAGCCAGCCGGCGCGGGCGGTGTTGTACGCCTGCGCCACAGTGTTCCACGTCGAGGAGTCCATGCCCCGGCGCACGATCATCAAGGTGCGGTCGACCTGCGGGTCCCAGGCGCCGGCGAGGATGTCGGCGGCCGCGCGCATCAGCGTCGACCAGCGGCCGATCAGTTCGCCCTGCTGCACCGGGGTGAGCCGCTGCACGACCTCGGGCACCGAGTGCACCCGGGACACCATCCACCAGTCGGCGTCGTCGGGGAGCCGGGCGAGCAGCATCGCCGCGATCTCGTCCATCGGGTTCGTCTTTCCCGATAGGGAGAACTGGCGGCGCAGGTTCTTGCGGGCCACGACGTACGCGACGAACGACGCGGCGGCCGGGTCGGCGGCGAACCGGTCTGCGGTGATGTCGGCGGCCAGTCCGGAGCGGCCGGTGAGCATCAGCTCCCGCTTGCGCAGCTCCGCGTCGAGGCGGGTGACCTTGGCGTCCAGGCGGGTGAGGAACCGCCATGCCCGGTTGTACTGCCGCTTCGACAGGTCGATTCCCGCGAGACTGCGGCCTTCCCGGTTGAGGCGTGACCTGAAGTCCCGTCCGGGTGCCCAGTCGATCGGCTGCCCGGCGTCGACGGCGAGCATCCGCAGCGCGTCGGGGTCGGCGACGGCTCCGGCGATGGCTTGCGGGTCGTGGCCGAACAGGCGGGTGAGCGTAGCGAGCTGCCGAGTGGCGTCGACGGGGCGGGTGAAGTCGCTCGACATGGACGACACCCACCAGGGGCCCCGGGAGTTCTTGGCGCGCAGCAGGAGGTGCCGCTGGTCGGTGGTGAAGTTCTGCCCGCTGTCGAGGATGAGGGCCGCGATGTCCTCGGGTCGCAGCCGGGAGTCCAACGACGCATGCATCTGGTCGATCACGACGTGGTCGATGACGCGTGCCCCCTCCGGGGATGAGTCGAACGCGCCCCACCTGCGGGGCCTGCGTCCATCCAGGACGAGGCCGGATGTAGTCGAGTAGGGGCTGTCCCGTCGACCGGATTCGAACCGGTGTCCACCCGGTCCAAAGAGCCGAGCGCTCCACCGCAGAGCTTCAACGGGGTGTGCGTGAGGACCGTACAGAGATCATCTGAGGGGACGCAACCGCTTTCGGTCTCGTCGGGCCGGCGCTCACCGCGCCCGGGCGGATCCTGGCCCGGTCACGATCGCGTCGACCAGCGCTTCCAAGCCGGATCGGAGCTCGTTCTCTGGCCGGTCGCCGAGGTGGATGAGGAGATCGGCGCGTACGGCGGCGAGCAGCGCGTGGGCGAGGTGCGGCGCGTCGGCGGGTCCTCGGGCGGCGGCGACCAGCGCGGTCAGCACCCGATGCCACCGCTCGTAGTCGTCGGTGCCGTACGGGCTTCCGCGTCCTGCCTTCTCCAGGCTCAGGGCCAGGGTCCGGTTGCGCAGTTTGAACTGCTGCGCCGCGTACAGCAGGGCGAGAACCCGGTCGCGAAGTGGGCCGGGCCCCTGCTCTGCGGTGGTGAGGGCGGTCACCAGTTCCTCGCCGCGTTGTCGCCACAGCGCGGCCACCAGCCCGGCACGGTCGCCGAAGCCACGGAAGAGGGTGCCCTTGCCGACGCCTGCGGCGGCCGCGACGGCGTCCATGGACACCTGGTCCGGGTCGGTGGCCTCGTCGAACAGCCGTCCGGCGACGGCTAGGACCGTCTCGCGGTTCCGCGCCGCGTCGCTACGCATCGAACCCCCACTCGATAAACGGACTGGCGGTCCGCTATGGTGATAGCGGACTGATGGTCCGTATATTACCGAGGAGGTGCCCGATGGGGCCGAGCCAGACCGTGCAGCGCGCGTTCGACCTGCTGCTCGACAAGGACATGTCCGGAGACTGGCGGGATTGCTGGAACCCGGCGATCGCGGCGGAACTGCCCGGCGGTGGACTGGTGACCGCATGAGCGCCCTCGTCATCGGAGGCACCGGCACCACCGGCAGCCGGATCGTCGCCCGGCTAGCCTCCATGGGTGTGCCGGCCCGGGTGGCCAGCCGCACTGCCGGCACCAGCGCCGCCGATGGCCCAGCCGTCGCCGGTCAGGAGCGGACCTACTTCGACTGGTACGCCCCACAGTCGTGGGACGCGGCACTGCACGGAGCCACCTCGGTCTACCTCGTACCGCCGATCGGTGCGCTCGACCCGGCACCGGTCATGGTGTCCTTCCTCGAACGGGCGCGCGACGCCGGTGTGCGACGGGCCGTGCTGCTCGGTTCGTCGGCGATCTCCCGGGGAGGAGAGGGCCTGGGCCGGGTCATGACGGAGATGCCCGGCCTGATCGAGACGTCGGTGGTGCTCCGCCCCTCGTGGTTCATGTCCAACGTCCTGGGTGCCCACATCCATGCGGCGACGATCCGTGAACAGGGCGAGATCGTCACGGCCACGGGGAACGGCCGGATCGCGTTCGTCGACCCGGACGACATCGCGGCGGTGGCGGTACGGGCGCTGACCGGGGAGCCGACGGTGACCGGGGAACTCGTGCTGACCGGCCCGACTGCGCTCACCTGGGACGAGGTGGCCGCGCTGCTGAGTGAGCGTCTGGGACGACCGGTCACGCATCGGGCGGTGGGCGTCCCGCAGATGGCCACCCACCTGGCCGAGCGAGGAGTACCGGTCGACTTCGCGCGCCTGCTGGCGGAGTTGGACGCGGGTATCGCCCAGGGTGCCGAGGACCGGGTGACGGACGTGGTGGAACGTCTCACCGGTCGCGAGCCGAGGGACTTCCGAGAGTTCCTGTCCGGTTATCTGCCGGAGGCGAGCGAGAGGTGCCGCTAGCAGCTCACCAGCCTTTCGATCAGCAGGTCCAGCAGTCTTTCGTGCTCGGGTGCCGGGGTCCCGCTGCGCTCAGGGTGGCCGGGAATGCCGAGGCTGCGCACCTGGCGACGTAGCTCGTCCATCCGCGGAATCCAGAACGATTTGTCGAGCGGATCGAGCACGCATGCGCCCACCGCATCGATCTCCGGCCAGCTTCCGGTCGGCCCGGGAGTGCGTGCCCGCGTCACCGACATCCTGAGTACGTGGTGGACGGCGGCGAGGGCCATCGCGTTGCCCTGTCCGTAGTCGAGACCGACGCGCCGGCCCTGCGTCGGGCTTTCCTCGCGTTCCACGACGCCCCACGCCAGCATCACTGCCAGTTCTCGGAACGCCGATCGTTCGTACATCATCTGGAGGAGTTGGTCGTTCCAGGGCTTCCGGGCCTGCCGGTCGGGTCTCGCCCGCAGGTAGTCGAAGGCGAATGCCGTCGGCACCGGGCCCGGCGGGACGATCCATGGTTGCGCACCGTCGGCAGCCGCCACCGGTGCGGGACGGTGTGGCGTGCCGGCTGGCCTGGCGACGCCTCCGGCGAGGTCCACCAGGTCGAGGACCGCGCGGTAGGGAGCCGCCACCCGGTTGTCTGGATCGAGTCGAGTGAGAGCGCGCATCGCCTCGATGTTGTCCCGCTGCGACAACTCGGTGATGTGCTGGTGGAGGTAGTGCTGGGCATCCGACCAGTCTGCCTGCCTGAGCCATCCGGTCAGTACCTCCGGCAGGGCGGGCAGGGCGGTGGTCGGCCCCGGCGTCGCGGCCATGCTGAAGATTCCCGGTGTGCCGCGAATCGACCACAGCTCGTCTGCGAATCGCTGCGCCGCGCGGCGATCGGGTTCGGTATGACCCGTGGCCGCTGGCGGGGAGAGCGTCAACGAGAGTTTCGCGTCGACCGGTACGCCTGCGGCGGTGAGTTCCTGGTGGAACCTTTCCGGTCCGTATCGGCGGGCGGCGGCGACCAGTTCTGTCGTGGCGGGGTCCAGGGTCGCGAAGGCCGAGACGTAGCTCTGGTAACGGGGCATGCCGTCGATCACGGTCCGGCGGGCAGTGTCCTCGACATGTGGCAGGTACACCCCGGCCCGGACCGACAACAGCGCAGACTGCCGGGTCTGCGCAGTTCCGGTACGACCCGGTCGACCGTCGTCGTCGGCCACCGGGTGTCCGGCGTCTGCCGGGTCTGGGTCGGGTGCTCGCACCACGTCGGGTGCTCGCACCACGACCGGTGCCTCGGCCGGTTCGGGGGGGCTGGCGGTGAGCACCACGACGTCAGGTGGTGGGGGGATCTCGGCCAGCAACCCGGCGACGCCGGCCTCGCTGAGCCTGTCCCGGGCCCACTTCAGCAACGCATACCGTGCGCGTTGCGCGCCGTTCGGCGTCGTGTCGTTCCGCAGGATGCCCCGCTGCTCTGCCAACTGGTCCAACCGGCCGAGCAGAACCTGGATGTCGCTTTCGGCGGGATCGGCCCCGGCGAGGTCCAACAGGATGTCGACCACATGGCCGAGGGTCAGGGTCTCCTGGGCGGATCCGGGACCGGCGCCCACCGGCACGACGAATTCGATACCGGGGAGGCCACGGCCGAAGGCCTGCTGGTGAAGCTGCCTGTCCTGGTCGCCGACAGGGTTGATGACACTCCGGTCGAGGCGTGGTGGCCGCGTCATCGGTTCGGTCCGTCCGAGTGTATGGACGAAACCCTGGAGTGCGAGGTCGGCACCGATGGTGACGGTCGATGCGATCTTCTGACCGAACTGCTCCACCATCCATGGTGTCGGTTGTCCTGGTGCACCGATGACGATCCGGGCGGCACCGGAATAGGCCAGCTCCTCCCGGTAGTCGGTCGGTCGGATCCAGAGGCGATCCTCAACGGTGACGACGTCCCAGCCGGTCAGGAATTGGTACCTGCCGGCGCCGATGTATGGCAGACGTAGATCTGCGATCTCGACTACACGACCGCGTAGGTTGGGATTGACGGCGTAGTACGCCGCAAAAGGAAGGAAGGTCGGGATGAGCGAGTGTGAGTGGGCGTCGAAGTGTTCGGAGAGGTCACCGGGAACGACCAGATTCGAGGGCAGCACCAGTGTTCGGTTGTCGCCGATCAGCCGGGCGAGTTCTATGGCCTGCGGTGCGTTCATCGGGCCGGACATCATCAGCTCTATGAATGCCGTGTCGGGCAGGTAGTCAAGGATCTGCGTCAACACATGAGGTGCTGCGGCCGCGTCGCCGACCTCCACCACGACGAGCCGGTCGATCTCGCTCGACATCCGCGCAGGCGGTGCGGTGTGTGAACCTGCCGGGCGTAGGAACGTCCCTGCCGGCCCCAGGTCGACCGACTCGAAGCCGTCGATCTCCCGCATCTGCGTGTGCGGTGTCATCCGCCAGTCTCGCGTCGAACCCATCTTTCGAAGTTGCTGCTGAAGATTGAACTGCGTCTGGGCTACCGAATCGTAGTAAGCGGTTCTGGTCAGCGCGTTGGCGTACTCCCATCGCGCAACCTCCCGGCCCCGCATGAGTCGACGATCCAGCCGGGGTAGCCCTCTGAGTCGTGGAATGATCGAAAAGCGTCTTCTTGTCTCCCAGAGCAGATCTCTCGCGCGCTTGACGTCGTCCCGTTGCAACCGCGCCTGGGTGTAGTGTCGGGGCCACTCCTCATGCCGATCGTCGCCCGGATCGCGGGTGTTCCACATGTGTTCCACAGCGTTGTCATTCGCCGTGTGCCGCGACAACTGCGACTTGCGGTTTTCTGCCTGAGCCTGCATCGTGACCACCTCTGCCACGAGCAGTTGTGGTAACAGTTCGACGAGGGTCGCATCGACCGACGTGACAGTAAGGTCCATCCTCCACGGCATCGGGTCGAAAATGGCCTGAGCCCGGTCTTCGCCGGTAGCGATGAACGTCGCCATCATCGGCACGTCAATCCACTGAGCAAGAAGTTCCACCAGCCGGTACCACGCCATCCGCTGCTCGTTCCAGCCTCGACTACCGTCGAGGAGCGAGTAGCGTTCGCGCACCCAGTCCTGGGCGAAGCGCCACAGTCGCGGGTCCATGGTGTCGGCGAGACGCCCCGTCGACGAGGGGGCCGGCCCCGCGCTGACTGCGGACGGGTATGGCTGGTACTTGTCGAAGACCTCGGCCGAGCCGCGATCGACGCGGGAGAGGTGCAGCACCGGACGGGGGCCGGGGTACGTCTGCACGGTCGAGCTCTGGTCGCTGTGCACGACGATGTTGACGTCCAGTGCTCTGGCGATGGCCTCGGGGAGGTGTCGGCCCAGCGCCGTCGCGTGCAGGTCGACCTGGAGCAAGCCCTCCTGCAGATGACGCGTGCTGGTCGCGGTGGCGTCGATGAGGAGGTGCACCAGCCGTACGCGGTGCGGATCCAGAGCGGTCAGTGCCCGCATGAGCTGTGCTTTGAACCGGGGAGTCGGCCGTTCGACCCGTCGGGCGAACTCCGCCCGCCACTGGCTACGTCGGTGTTCTCGTACCCGTGCTCCGCGTGCGGCCAGCACCGCCTCCCGGATGGTGTGGCCGTCCGTGTCGGGCAGCCGACGCCGTACTGCGGCCGATGCCTCGGCCTGCCACCGACCGAGTTGTTCCGGCGTCGGCTCGGGAGCGCGGAAACCGGCCAGAAGCGCGGCCAACGTGCTGAACGGCAACTCCTCGGCCAGCAGGGCGCCCCGCCCACCGCCCACGTCGGCGAACCGTGCCGGCTCGGCCGCCAACAGCCCTGCCACGAGGTCCCGCAGATGACGGGGGGTGTGGATCTCGGGGGGGAGTGGGACACCCTGCCACGCTGCGGCATCGAGGACCGCACCCAGCAACCCCCGGTGGGCCCACTGCCTCTCCCCGGCCGAGGTCGGAGCGGCAAGGAGAGGTGCGGACGTACCCGCGTGCAGTCGGTCCGCGATCTCGCGACGCAGCAGATCGGCCGCGCTCTCGCCCGCCACATCCATCCTGGGCCTTGTCCTCGACCTCAGCCAGGAGGCCACCGAACCCAGCACGGCCGCATCGTCGGCGGTGGCGCCACTGGTGGGAACGGTGTCCAGGACGCTGCGGGCCTCTGCCGCGAGGCTCGGGATCGGGCCGAGCGGCGACCCGCCGTCTCCGGCCAGATCGCCCAGCCCGACCTGCTCACGCTGGAACCGTTCGTGCCAGGCGCCGATCGTCGCGCCGCTGCGCTCCAGCTCCTCCCAGAGCCCCGCAACGCTGGCCTCTCGCAGCGCCAACTCGGTGTCCGCATCGGTGATCGGTGGTGCCCAGCGCAGGTACGCATCGGCCCGCCGCTGGACACCCCGCAAATAGTCCAGCGGAAGGCGGAGCGTCTCCAGGCTGGCGACGGCGTCTCGAGCTGCCATCTCCGGGGTCGTCCCGGCGACTGCGGCGACGAACGCGGCGGGATGCTCCGATTGGGTAGAGACCGGCCACAGGGGACCGTTGCCCATTCCCCGCACCCTTGCGGGCGGAGAGTCCGGCGACGGATACCACGAGTTGAGGTGGAACAGGGCGGCGACCTGTGTGCGTCCGGCCTGGTCCAACCCCAGGGCGGCCAGCAATGCGGTCATCTGCCCTCGCCCCGACGGATCGAGGAACCAACCGTGTACCTGCTGCGGCTCCGACCTGGTCGTGGCGAAGTTCGTGCCGACCGGATCCGCGGCGGAGTCTGGCAGGTCCGAGGCGCCGACGAAGGTGCGTGCCGTGGCGGCCAGGAGCGCCCGAACCACGAGCACTCCGCCCTGCAATCCGCCCAGGCCGGTCGCCAGGATGCCGGGATAGGTGATGCCGACCTCGACCGCGTGGGGTGTCGATCCGGCCGCACCCACCTTCGGCGGGTCGACGGGATTCAGCCACGGCAGTTCCGGTGAACCGAACAGCCGGGTCAGTGCGTCCTCGTGGGCGCGAACGAGACGGTCCAGCGCCGCCGTACGGTCGACCGACTGCCCGGTCCTCGCGGTCGGCAGCGGCGCGTGGTCTGCCGTGATCACCATCCGCTGGATGAGCACGCCGTACCGCTGCATGGCCTCGACCACGGCGCCGAGTGCTCGCCACACGGGTGGGCTGTCCACGAGTTCCGTGGCGTGGATGACGAACTGGTCCACTTCTTCCGGGTCCGGCTCGATCCTCAGCCGCGACCTGGGGCTATCCGGAGAGGTCGCGAACTGCGCCATGGCCAGCACGGACTGTGCGGCGGCCAGCGCGTCGGCGAACGGGTCCCGGCGGTCCTCGGGAGCCACCCACGTCCACGGCTCACCTGGTACGTCGTCACTCCAGATGCCGTCGACGGTGAGAGCGAACGTCCGGCCGGACCCGGGATCGCCCAGGCGGCCCAACGCGTTCGTCAGGAAGTACGGCACCGGTGGTCGGCCGGCGTCGATCCGGTGCCGGAGCCAGTCCACGGTCTGCGACGGATCGGGCCACCTCCCGCGTCTGTCCGAGGCGTTCGCCTCGAACGTCGCCGGCAGCGTGTCGCGCCACACCCGGGGCTGACCCATGCGGGCATCGACGGTGGTCGGGTCGAGGATCAGTACGTCCCACCCGTCCCGGTTCAGGAGATCCCGCAGAGCTGCGCTGTCGGGCACCTGCCACACCGCGCGATACGCCGCCCGCACCGCCTCGTCCGGCAACCTGAGCTGCCCGCTGATCAACTGTCGGAGCACATCCGAGACGGATTGATCTCCCGGCACCCGGCCGGGTACGAACACCTGACGGCCACCGGCCGCCCGCACCACCGCAGCCCGATAGGACATCCCCAGTTCCGGATCGGTCAACCGGGCCGTGACCTCGGCGGCGGCAGCCAGCCCCGCCGACGACCGGCCGGCGGGCAGGATCTCGGCCAGCAGGCCGGCGTCGGGCACCTCGTGCGTCTGCGGCAGCGTCTCCGGGATCGTCGGATCGTCCCGGACCGGACCTAAGCCCCGCGCCATCGGGTGATCCGAGGCCTTCCGCTCCGGACGGAAGATCGTCAACATCGCGGCAGCCTGGGCGCGGGTCGACTCGTCGGTGAGCAACCCCACCAGCCGCCACCCGTCGAGGCCCAGTTCGAAGGCGTCGTCCGCATGGTCGCCGGGTGGCCGGAACGTCCAGTCCCACCATTGCGGGTCGGGGAACGGTCGGCGGGCCAACTCCACCATTTCCGCGATGATCCGGAGCCCGGCCTGGGGTATGCCGGGCAACAGGAGCTCCTTCCGGGCATCCAGTCGAAGCCTGACGACGTCGTCGGAGTTCCAGGCCACCCGGACGGAGAGGCCACCGGCCTCGCGGTGGGCTCGGAGGAACCCGGCGAAGCTCGAATAGCCGTACCGCGGCGGCGGGTCTTTCCTGTTCGCGAGGCCGATCTGGCTCAACGCGTTGAGATGTGCGTAGTAGAGGTGGGCCAGCCGGAGGTAGGCGGCGGCGTCCGCGCCGTACCCCGTCCTGACCTCGACTGTTGCCTCTTCGATCGTGAACGTCAGGTCTCTGAGCGTGTCGAGCACGTCCGCAAGACCGGCCCAACCGCCCCACCCCGAGCCGAACGTGAACTGCAACGAGTACCGGCCGTCCGTGGGACGCCCGACACGCACACCGGCTATGTCCGAGAGGTTGGCGAACGCACTCTTCGCCTGCTGGGAAGCGCCGTTGAGAGACGACAGGAGGCTGATCGACATGCCGTCCGGCACGGGTGCGTCCCGAAGCAGCGGGCTCAACCATTCGTGCGGTGCGGAGTCGGGTCCCGCAGCCGCGCCCATCGCCCGGATCAGACCAGCGACGTTCTGCGGGGCGTCCTGCCGACCGGCATGGGCGGTGATCCGGCGGAACACCTCGGCGCGCTGATATGGCTCGGCGTATCGCAGGGCTGCGGCGCTGACCTCGGCGACGTCGCCTCGGGCGAGGGTCGCCGAACCGTCGTGGTTCCACACCGGCCACAGGTCCGACGTGTCGAGTCCGTACGTCTCCTCGTCGGACCGCTGCCGCCTCTGATACGCCTCGATCACCCGGCTCGGCCCGGCTGCGCCGCCACCGGCCGCCTTCGGCGGCCGACTCAGGTTGGCGTACACCGCCAGCGACTCCGCCGGGACGTCCGCCCTCGCGGCGACTTCCAACAGACCGCGGAGACCGAGCCAGCTACCGTCGTCGTTGAGTTGGTGGACAAGCTTCGGTGGAACGCTGGTCTGCGCGAACACGATGCCGTACAGGTGGTCGGTGAGCGTGTCGGTCATCTGCCGCGCCGGCCAGTCCGGGCGGCTTCGAATCGAGTCGGCGACCGCGCCCACCGCGGCGAACCTCATCGCACCGGCTTCGTCGGCGTTGTTGAGCCGTGCGAGGTCGTCCTGTGGGCCGAGGACTGCCGGATCGACACCCAGGACGGAGGCCAGCGCGAACAGTTTGTCCGACGGGACGCCCAGCCGTGACGCATGGTCTTCGATGTCGGGCACCTGCCCGATCCGGACGCTGAAACCGGTGACCCACCAGATGCTGACCCGTAGCGCGGCGGACAGTTCGTAGCGCCGGTGCAGGTCGAGGCCGAGCTGATCGGCCATCTCCGACAGGGTCGTCAGGTACTGCGCACGGTGGTGATCGGTCAGGTCGTCCCACAGGTGCTCGACGAGACTCTCAATCGGATCGGCATGCGACACGCTGGACGTCTCGTCATCCGACTCGTCCGCCATCTCGACATCCGACTCGCTGGCCGTGCCGACGTCCGAGTCGATGTCCATCGCTGAGTCCGGGGCGCCGGTGTTCGTCGCGGCAGGCAGACCCAGCACACTGGTCAGCCACCACCCGAGATCGACCTGGTCACCCGGCCAGTCGGTCGGATTCAGCCCCTGGTCGGTGAGGAACGCCAGCGGCACCTGCGCGGCCCAGAACGTGTCCGTCTCACCGAAGCTGACGGTCTTGGGCCACAGTCGTCGCAGCACGTCGTCAGCGAGCGCCGGGATCTCCTGGGGCGGGTCCTGTCGACGCGGCAACGCCGCCGCGATCGGCCCGAGCTGGACCAGCGGCACATCCCACCGTGCGGCCATGTCGAACAGCCACCTCACGCTGTCGGGATGTGCGTCCGGTGAAAGCGGCGGGACGTCGGACGCCCCTAGTCCGCCCCACCGACGGGCGTAGGTCAGGGCCGTCGGCACCGGCACCGCCAGATCACGCGCGGCATCGAGTACGGCGACATGGTCCAGCCACGGACGGTCGATCAGGTCGCTCTCGACCTCGTGGCGCGGGATGCCCACCTGTTCGGCGAGCCACTGGGCCAGCCACAGGTCCGCGTCGCGTGTTGCCGGTAGCTGCGGGCGGACCGGCGGAGGCTCGTCCTCGTCGAACCGGCGCGCCGAGTCGTCCATTGCCTGCTCCAGCAGCCCGATCCAGTCCAGACCTGCGAGACGCTGGTGATACTCCGCGACGCTGGCGTGGCCCACCCGGAACGTGCTGAACACCAGGTCGTGCAACTCGTTCGGGGTCAGCCCGTCGGCCCCTGACCCGGTGGGTAGGCGTGCCCCGACCCAGAAGGTCCACGACGGAAATGGCACCGGCTCACCGTTCGGCCCCTGCGTGAGCAGGCGAACCAGGTGTTCGACGGTCAGTCGGTCGTCCGACCGTTCGGGCGTGCGCACCGCCAGCCGGTTCAGAACCGACCGCATCGGCAGGAGATCCAGGATGTTCGTGTGCAACCGCCAGGACAGCTCCAGCGCGACCTTCGGCTCGACCCCGGCCCGATAGGCGAACCAGTCCAGGCGGTCCGGCACCCGGCCGGTCGTCGCGATCACGTCGAGCAGCTGTGCGATCTGCTCCTTCGGCAGGTGCAGTTTGTCGATCATCCGGGCCACGCGCGGCAGGTCGACCAGGGGAAGCTTGACCACCGCCTGGACCTGCTCCTCGGGCACCTCCCACCGGTCGGCCCAGCCGGCGGCCTCCCGCACGCTCCACCTCGTCGACGTCGGCATCGGCTCAGGTTCCAGATCGGCCGATTGCCGAATCGGCCGGGCGGGAGCCACTTCGGCCAGGAAACGCGTGATCTGAGGCGCCGGCACGTTGCCGACCAGCTGGTATACGAGCGAGGGCAGGTGGCCGGACGGCAGGAGGTCGCTCAACTCGGTGACCGGGAATCCGAGCCCGCCGCTCAACTCCGCATACCGCGTGACGTGCTGCAGCGACTTGAACCCGAGTTCTTCAGCGACGAGTCGGACCTGATCCACCACCCGCTCGACCAGCGTCCCGACCTCAGCGGGCCGCACACGGTCCGCCCTCATGCCGACCACCCGCGCCGCGGTCCGGACCATCTCTCGGATGGCCAACAGGCCAGCGAGATCGATCTTGCCGGCCGTCTCTAGCCGTTCGGACGGCCGCCCGCCCGGCGGATCCCCCGCTCCGTCGACGGGAGGGACGTCCGGCGCCACCGCCGGGTGCTCGCTCTCGGTGCCAGATGCGGCGATCGGCCCGAGGCCGAGCTGCCCGGCCAGCGCCTTGAGTGCCAGCAATCGCAGCTCTCTCCGCACCTTCCGCGCCGACTCGTCCGGGCCGACCGAGGCGAGGAACAGGCCCAGGTCCGCCGCCACACCGGCGATGTCGTCGCTCCGGCGACCCTGCTCGGCGGCCCAGGCCACGGACCGTCCGGCCAACCTGTCCGGAAGAGTGTGCACCAGTTCGAGCGGCACCCCCCGCTCGCTGAGCCAGCGGAACGACGGAAGGTCATCCGGACCGAGTCCGAGCCGGGCGCTGAGCTCGGCCAGATACACCACCTCGACATCGGTCGACACCCCGAACGGCCCCAACCGCTCGCGCAACCCGGTCAGCAGCTCGCCGGCCGTGGCCATCCTGGCGCCGGTGGCACGCGTCCGCACCACGGTGACCAGCTCCGCACCGACGATCCGCAGGGCGCCCGGCGGCAGACCGAGATCCTGGGCGACCGCGTACCACGCCCGTCGGACCGGCTCCACGAGATCCGCCGAGGCGCGCTCCTGCGCGTCGGTCGGGAGCGGCCCATGCCCCGCCGAGATCGCCTCGACCGTGAGATCGGTGACCTCGTCCGGGTCCGGCACGCTCTCGATCAGACGTACCCACTGTCGCGTCCTGGCCTCGTCCGGGCCCGTCACACCCAGGTCGCTGACCAGCCGGGTCCACTCGTCGCCGTGGAAGAGGTCGTCGGTCTGCGGCTGCTGACTCTCCAGCGGGTAAGGCACCGCCATCGGCTCGTACTCCGGTGGTGGCGTCTCGCGCATGAACCGGTCCGCAGTGGGCGTGTCCAGTACCAGTTCCAGTGCGCCATCGAGCCGGAAGACAAGCGGCGGCAGGCCACGTACTTCTGCCGGCTCCACCTGTACCAGCAGTCCGACACGCACCCGTTGATAGACGACGTCGTCTCTGCTGAGCGTGCCCAGGGGCATCGCGTCGATCATCGCCATCCGGAACCTGAGCGGGCCCGCCGCAGCGCCGTGGGGGCGCAGGGCAACCGTGACCAATCCTGACAGCCCTGGCCCGGACAACACCTGGTGTAGCGTGTCGGCCCACATCAACTGCCGTTCCGCCGCTCGCCAGTGGCCCGCCTCGATCTCCGTGACGACTGCGTCGTGCAGTGTCCGTACCGACACGGGATCGGTGGCGGCCACCCGCGCCCGGCCCCGCCGCAGCGCCTCCGGTGAAAGATCCAGCACGGCGAGCTGAAGCCGGTCCACTGTCGCGGCCAACTTCTCCTTCGCACCGACCAGTTCGGCCGCGCGCCGCGCCACCCGCAACCGCGGCCCGGACAACACCTCGTCCGACACCAGCGCCTGCAACTGCACCAGCGCCGCGCGGACCACCGGCAGGTCAACCGTCGGCGCATGCCCGGGGTGCTCCCACCGCACCGTCACCAGGAACGGGGCGGCATACCACTGCGCGGACTCCGCTGCGCCCACATGCCGGTACGCGTCGGCCGGCTCCGCGCGTACCACCAGCCGAATCCCCCGGTCGTCCGGTCGGCTCCCGCGCGCCGGCTGCAGCACCACCCCGCTGTCGAACAGACCGGATGCACGCCATCTCGTCAGTTGCTCCGCACTCAACAGGTCACGCAGCACGACGCGTGGGCCGGTGACCGCAGTATCGAAGGTCATCGCCTCCCAGTGGGCGTCCTGCAGATGCGGCGCGTGACCCCTCACCAGATTCTCGGCCAACACCTCTACCCGGTCCGGCGGGGTGTCGTCGGTCTCGGACGACGTGTCGACGTCCATACGGTCCGACGCCGCATCGTCGGCGGCGTTCTCGGCATCGGGCGCCGAGATGAAGGCCACCTCCTCGACGAGCAGTGGGAACTCACCCGGCACCAGCACGGCTGGTGGCCCTGGGCCGACCGCTACCGGGACCTCGGCGGGAGTGGGCGGACTGGCGTCGAGTTCCAGATGTTCGTCCCGATAAGCGGCGGTGCTGCCCGGCGGCGGTTCCGGGTCGAAAGTTCCCATCGGGCTGCCGACCAGCAGGTCGTCCGGAATGGCTGCGGCGCGGATCGCCTCTTCGGTAAGGCCGTCGACCCCCACGGTGATGGCCGCTTGGTGTGCGAGCCACAGCAGGTAGTGCCGGGCGGCCTGATCCTGAGTGGCGGTGTCCGACGCGTCGGGCCGGGGCAGGAGCAGCCGCTCGAACAGCGCGGTCAACCGGCTGGACAGAAAGTCTGGACCTGCCTCCTCTGTCAACTCTCCTGAATCGGGGCCGGCCAGGACCAGGAGCGCAGCGAGTAGGTCGTACACGTCGAACTCGGCAGGGTGACCCGCCGGCACGACGTCCACTGCCGAATGGCTGAAATCCTGTGGGTCGATGTCACCGAACACCCATCGCAGCTCGAATTCACCGATGCCGGCCAGCAGGAGTGACATGGGATCAGGTGGGCCATCCGGCCCGCCGGGCTGACTGCTGGTGCCGGGGAGTGCGACCGAAACGCCCGGGGGATACTGCGGCCAGCCCTCGATCAGCACCACGCTTGCAATGGTCGGATCGAACACCGGTTGCGGGAAGGTGACCATGATCTTGTCACTGCCGTCCGGCCGGCTCAACCACACCGTCGTCCTGTCGAACCAGTAGACGGCCGGACCAGGACTGCGGTTCTTCAGCCGTACGCTGTGCCCGTCCACGAGCAGATAACCGTTGCTCGTCACGGTGGCGACGCCGGCGATCGCTTGCTGACTTCGAGGCTGTGGCCAGCCGTCTTTCACCTCCGGCTCGCTGCGGGCCGGGTCGAAGACGGCTCGCGGGTAGGTGACCATGAACTCTTCGCCGCCGTCCTGCCGGCGTACCCACACGGTCGTCGTGTCTACCCAGAAATCGACCTTGCCCTGGTACTTCTTCCCGGCACGGACGTGACGACCGAAGACCCTCAGGTCGCCGGTGCCCGTCACGGTGCCGTTTCCGGTGACCGCCTGCTCGCTCCGAGGTCGCAGCCAGCGATCCTCCACCACCACCACCACCGCCGACGGCTCCGCAGCGGTCGGGTCGAAGACGGGTCGCGGGTAGGTGACCATGAATTCGCCGCCGCCATCCTGCCGGCGCGCCCACACGGTCGTCGCGTCGTACCAGTAGTCGACCCGAGCATGGCTGTGCATGCTGCCGAGGAGCACGCCATGATTGTCGACACTCAGCCTGCCGTTGGGCTTCACGATGCCGGTGCCCGACACCGCCCGGCCGCTCGGCGGCTGTGTCCAGCTGTGGCTCATCTCCGGCGAGCCGTGAGTCGGGTCGAGGACCGGTCGCGGGTAAATGACCATCACCTCGCCGCCGCCGTCCTGCCGGCGCGCCCATACCGTTGTCGTGGTGAACCAGTAGTCGACCTTGCTGCGGCGGTGCTTCCTGCCCAGATAGACCTGACGCACGCCGAAACTAAGATCGCCGCTGTTCGTCACGGTGCCGGTGCCGGTGCCGGTGGGCACCTCTTCCGCCGGGGATTGCGGCCGTGCGATCCCCGGCATCGGCTCCTCGGCCGGTCTTACCAGATCGGCCGGATTCACCGTCTGGACCGTTCCCGCCGTCGCGGCCGAGTCCGTCGCGGCGCCTGGGGCGCCCAACCACATTTGTTCCCAGTACGCCTCCGACTCGGGATCCGCGCCGGGGGACCGAGACGGCCGGGACGTAGCGTGCGTTGGAATGTCAACCGCGTCGCGCAGCAGGGCGTTCAGGAAAGTCGCCCGTCCGTCCGGGCCGAACACCACCATATGGGTAGCGGGCTCGCGGAGCGCTGCCGACACCCAGCCCTGGCCCACAGGCACGACGACCGGCCCCGCTCCACCACCCGGAGCGTGCGAAGCCCCGAACCACCACACGACTTCGTCGTGCGCGACCAACCAGCCCAGCCCACCCGCACCCGCACCGTGCCGCAACCGCACCAGCGCGGACGAGTCGGGGACCCGCAACAGGCCGTCGAGCAGCGCGTGGACATCCGCCGTCGGCGCCGGTTCGCCACCTGTCACCGACAACACGTCGGTCGCCGACGCCGGCATCACCTTGCGCCTCAGCGCCGCTTCGTCCACCCCCGGCGGCAGTCCGTGCCGCACCAGACGGAACGCCATCGCGACGGCCGCCGACGGCGCCGCGACCCGCAACCGTTGCTGCGACTCCACCAACCGGCCGGCCAACGTCTCGATCCGGGCCCAGGGCGGTCCGGTCCGGTCCGACGCGATCTCGATCGCCGCACCCATCGCCTCCCGCGCCGCGACGTGCGACCACGGCAGTCCTCGTACCGCCACGGCGTCGTCCCACGAGGTCTCCCGGCCCTGCGGGTCCACCGGCACCAGCCGCGCCGAGCGCGCCGACCCGACCGGTACCTGCACCTGCATCCGGTACAGATCCGCGAGTTTCTCGATCGCCGTCGCGTCGTCCACCAGGGGGCGCCCGTCGACCGCCCAGCGCTCGACCTCCCACGGCACCAGCACCAACTGGTCGGAGAACGGCTGCCCGTGGAGGAAGTCCGCGCCGACCGCCGAACGGGGCTTCTCCTCCGCCAGGAAGACCAGGGCCGCGTCGACCGGCCGCACCGCGGCGAGCGTGGCCGCCAACGCCGCCGAATGCCCGGTCTGCGTCAGCTCACCGGTGAGTACCAGCCGGCCCGCCACCACGAGAATCTCCCGGCATCGATGAGCGACCGGCACACCATCACCCCCCGGTCGTTTCTCCGGCACCGCCAGCCTGGGATGGTTTCTGCTGCTTGGTGCTCTGAGCCGGCCTCCGTGCCCAGGACATCCCCGCCGCACGGTGGCACGACTCGCCGTATCGCCGGTAGTCCCTTTATGTCCGCACCGGGCGTCCTCACCGTCCGGTGCGGCCGGTGTCCCTGGAACTGGTGACTGTGCCGGTCCCGTACCGGCAGGGCAGGCTGGGACGGGACCGCCGTCCGGACGGCCAGGGGGCCGAGCGGCATCGACCGGGAGGGCCTATGAAGCTAGTCGACATCACTCCGCAGATGCTGCTGGACGGGTCACAGTCCTGCACCGACACGGCTGCGCAGCTACAGGTGCGGCTCGCGACACTGCGGCGGGACGTGGACGAACTGGCGTCGTACTGGTTGGGGCCGGGTTCCAAGGCCTACAAGGCCACCATGGACGAGTACGACTCCTGCGGCCGGATGCTCAACGATGCCCTGAACGGGATCTCCAGGGGCCTGCAGCGCAACGCCGCGAACTATTCCACGGCCGACGAGGCGACGGTGCGGACCATGCCCGAGATCAACGGCATCCCGGCGGCCCGCCTCGGGCCCGAGCCCGGCGCATGATCATGATCGGCAGCCCGTCCCGAGAAGAGGAGTGTCCGTGACCGACAGTATGGGTAGCCGCATCCGGGTCCCCCCGGAGCTGGAGTTCGCCGGCGCCAGGCTCAAGAGCACCGCCGACGAGCTGGTCGACATGCTTGCCACGCTGAAGGCCAAGCTGGTGCCGCTGGAGGAGAGCTGGGTCGGCGAGGCCCGCGAGGAGTACGTCGGACTCCAGGGGCAGTGGAACGCCGGCGCGAACGGTCTGTTCGGTGTGGACGGTGCGCTCGGCGACATCGCCAACGCCGCCAACCTCGCCTGGAACAACTACTCGGAAGCGGAGTTCTCGAACCTGCGCACCTGGCGGGGCTGACGATCACCGCAGGCCGGGGGTCTTGAACAACCGAGACCTCCGGCTCGTAGTATTCGGCATGATCCGTGATCAGCGAGGCCGTACCTCCGACGTGCAGTCGCCGCCGGAACCGGCCGGACCGGGTGCCGAGTCGAACCCGGAGTCACTCGCGGACAGCAGCCGGTTCCGCAAGCTCGGCTCGGCCCTGAACTGGGTCGGTGACCGGGTGGCCGTGGTCGGTGCCGATCCGGCGGGCGTGCTCACCGCGGCGGCGACCGGGCTGGTGGCGGAGCCCGACGTCGTGACGGTCATCGGACCGCTTGACAGCGCCGAGGACTGGTCGTTCGTCGAGACGGTGCTGCCGATCGCGGTGCCGCCCGGTGGCCGGGGCCGCATCGCGGTGGCGGGGGCGGCCGGTCGTGGACCGGTCGGTCGGTTGGCTCGCGAGCTGACCGCGACGCTCGACGTGCCCCGTGCCGAGGTGCTGCTGGTACCCGGTGGGTCGCTGTTCGCAGTGGACGGATGGGTACGACACACCCCGGACGGCGTCGCCTCCCCGGCCGGTCATCGCAGCCCGCAGCCGTCCTGGGAGGACGACGTCGACGAGCTGTGCGCCGCGACGTACCCGGGTGAGCTGGTGCTGCTGCCCGTACCGGCTGGTATGTGGCTGTTCCGTCGGCTGCCGGGTACGCCGATGCCGGATTACGACGATCCGGCGTACGGGGTACCGATGGACGCTGACCGGCCGGTGCTGCTGGTCGGGCGGCCCGGACAACCGGAGCCGGAGGCGGACGCCGTCGTGGAGTTCCTCGACCGGCTCCCGTCGCCGCTGCGGCAGCAACTCGTGCTGGCCTCCTACGGGGCGGTGACCACGGCGGCCACGGCGGCGACGAGCCTGGCCCGCGAGTCGGGTGCCCCGGTCCAGGTGCACACCGGCCTGCCGTCGCTCACGCCCGACGGTCGACCGACCAGCCTCGCCGTCGACCACTCGGGAGCCACCTGGGAACCGGTCGCGACCGTCCTCAGCTTCCCGCCCGAGGGTCCGGCCCGGCCCGTCGGACCGGTACGCGGACTCGACGGCTACCCGGAGCTGGCGGAGAACGTCTTCCGGCTCGCCGAACGGTGGGTGGCCGAGGTGACGCAGTCCGGTCTGTGGGTCCGGCCACCCGAGCAGGAGCACGGCGCACGCCTGGTGCGGTCGCATCCGTGGACCTCGGGCAAGGTGCGGATCTTCGTCGGCGTACCCGGCAAGGCGCCTCGATACCACGTGTTGCCGGTGCTCGGCGCGCTGCTGGCCCGGATGCCCGCCGAGACCCGTCAGCGGGTGGAACTGTCACCGGCCCGGTTCGCGGTGGCGGCCGGCGACGACGCGCTGCCGACGTCGGACCCGGAGCCGGGCGCGCCGACGGCCCCGATGGTGCAACACGCCGTCGTGCTGCGCGCCCCTGGTGCAGGCGGCACGAGTCCGGTCGCACCGAGGGCGTCGGCCGCGCCAGCCGCCGTCCCGGTCAGGCCAGCCGCCGTCCCGGTCACGCCGGCCGCCGCCCCGGTCACGCCGGTCGCCGTCCCGGTGACGCCGAGGCCCGAGCAGGTCACGACGGCCGGTCAGCGGACGCCTGGGAGCGGGCGGGCGACCAAGGCGGGATCTGCGTCGGACGAGACGACCGCCGCACTCGCGGGCGAGCGGGCCGGCGGAGACGCCGCGACCGGGCCGGACCCGGTGGCCGAGCCGACGGTGCAGTATCCGATCCGTCCGGTGGCGCGGCACGAGGCCGTCCGTCCGGTCCGCCGCGACGCGCCGGGCCCGAAGCAGAGTGCGCAGGCCGAGCGCCCACCGCGTACCGAGGTGGCAGCGCCACCGGCCGGTCCGGACGACGAGCGGCGACACCCGTCCGGGTCGGGTCCGGTCGGGCCGGACGCGCGGCGTCGGCGCAGGCCCCGGTTGTCGGCCCAGATCCTGACCGCCGTGGCGGTCCTGACGGTGGCGGTCGCCAGCGGGTACGTGCTGAACCCGAACGGGCAACCGTCCGGTGCCGACACGCCGCCGGGGTACGCCGTACCGCCGCCGCCGGGTCTGCCGGAGTTCCCCGCCGGAACGCCGGTCGCCTCCGACCCTTCCGGCACCCCGGCCGACGATCCGTCCACCTCGGTCAGTCCCGCCTCGGGCAGCAGTGGCCAGACCAGTGCGGCCCCCGGCCCGAGCTTTCCCGGGCAGAGCCCAGCGTCATCGGGCGGCACCGACCGGGTGCCCGCACCGGTGGCCCCGCCCCGGCCCACCGGGTCTCCGTCGTCCGCTCCGAGTGCCAGCCCCCAGCCGGCGGCGTCGTCGGCGATGCCCGGTCGGGTGAACAGCTCGGGACGGAACCTGGCACTCTCCGGGACTGCCAGCGCGTCGAGCTTCGAGACCATCTATCGCCCGTCGAGCGCGATCGACGGGGACCGGGAGTCCCGGTGGGGCAGTGCGTTCACCCCGGACACCCAGTGGCTCGCCGTCGACCTGGGCGAACTCTGGCAGGTCACCGAGGTTCGGCTGCGGTGGGAGCGGGCCTACGCGACCGCGTACCGGGTCGAGGTGTCCGCCGACGGCGGGACGTGGCGGACGGTCTACCAGACCGGTAGCGGCGCGGGCGGGACCGTCGACATCGCCGTCACCCGCACTCCGGTCCGGTACGTACGCATGGTCGGCACGGCCAAGGCGATGCCCGGGTACGGGTACTCGATCCACGAGTTCGAGGTGCGCTGAGGCCGGCGGCTCACCGGTTGTTGTTGGTGAGGTTCTTGGTGTTCTGCTCTTCGACGTCGGTGTACATCGCGTGGGTGTGCTTCATCCGCCGGATCGCCTCGTTGAGGACGTCGCGCATCTGCCCGCTCAGACCGTCGACCTGATCGAGCAACAGCGCGAAGTTCTTGCCGGCGGGGCTCATCCAGTAGTCGCGCAGCGTGCGGAACTCCTTGTTGATCTCGTTCAGTTTGCCTTCCAGCGCGTCCCGTTCCGTGGCGACCTTCTTGGCGGCATCGGCCAGCTTGTCGAGCTCGACGGCGAAGGTGAACTGGGTGCCGTCCGGGTTGATCTGGCTGATCGGCGTACCGTCCGCGTTGGTGATCACGGTGATCGAGGGCTTGCCGTTGTCGGTGTACGCCCACTTGATGTCGCTGCCGCTGGTGCCGTACTCGATGGTGACCGTCTTGGTGCCCTGGGTGCCGAACGTCGGCCGACCCTCCGAGTCGAAGGTGGTGAACGTCCAGCCGTTCTGCTCCATGCTGGTGACCGCACCGTCGGAGTTCCGGAAGATGGTCGTGCCACCGGAATAGGTCCACTGGAAACCGCCGCCGGCCGTCGGCGTGATGGTCACCGTCTCCCGGGTCTCCGAGTTGACGCCGGACGTCGGCGCCCCGTCCGTGTACGTGATGACCCATCCGTCGCCACGGTCCTCGGTGAGGATCTGACCTTCCGAGTCGTACGTCACGACGCTTTCGTCGTCGTACGTGTAGACGGTGTTGCCGTCCCGGTAGCTGATGGTGGCGGTGACGCCGGGCCGGTCCTCGGTGGCGGGGATGTCGACATAGTGGGGGCGGTTGTCGGCGTCGAACTGGCTGTAGGTGGTGCCGTCGGCACGTTCCTCGGTCAGGATCTTGCCGCCGGAGTTGTACGTGATGACGGTGTCGTCGGCGTAGGTGTAGAGGGTGTTGCCGCCCTGGTAGGTGATGTCGGCGCTGGTGGCGGGGCGGCCTTCGGTGGCGGGGACGTCGATGTGGCCGGGGCGGTTGTCGGCGTCGAACTGGCTGTAGGTGGTGCCGTCGGGGCGTTGCTCGCTGAGAATCTTGCCGCCGGAGCCATAGGTGATGACGGTGTCGTCGGCGTACGTGTAGAGGGTGTTGCCGCCCTGGTAGGTGATGTCGGCGCTGGTGGCGGGTCGTTCTGCGGTGGCGGGGATGTCGATGTGGCCGGGGCGGTTGTCGGCGTCGAAGTCGCTGTAGGTGGTGCCGTCCGGGCGTTGTTCGCTGACGATCTTGTTCTGGGCGTTGTACGTGACGACGGTGTCGTCGGCGTAGGTGTAGACGGTGTTGCCGTCCTGATAGCTGATCTCGGCGCTGGTGGCGGGACGGCCCTCGGTGGCGGGGACGTCGATGTGGCCGGGGCGGTTGTCGGCGTCGAAGTCGCTGTACGTCGTGCCGTCGGGGCGTTGCTCTTTGAGCATCTTGCCGTCGGCGTTGTAGGTGATGACGGTGTCGTCGGCGTACGTGTAGACGGTGTTGCCGCCCTGGTAACTGATCTCGGCACTGGTCGCCGGTTGGCCGCTGCGGGCCGGGATCTCGACGTACTGCGGCTGGTCGTTGGCGTTGAAGTCGGTGTAGAGGGTGCCGTCGGGCAGCCGCTGGCTGACCAGGTCCTGACTGTGGCTGTCGAAGGTGAGCACCGACTTGTCGGCGTACCGGAAGATCGTCAGGTTGTCCTGGTAGCCGATGTGCGCGTACGTCGCCGCCTGCCCGTCCGACGGCGGGATCTCCACGTACCGGGCACGTCCCGCGTCGTCGAACGAGCTGTAGACCCGCCCGTCCGGCATCACCTGCTGGACCGGCTGACCGTCGGCGTCGTACGTCACCACGGAGCCGTCGCTCTGCCGCTCGAACGTGTGTCCCTTGGTCGGCGGGGCGTCCGGCCCTGCCATCAGGAGGATTCCTCTGGGCCGCCGACCCGGGGGAGGGACTCGGGTGCCGTCGGCACCGTCTCGCCGAACGACTGCTTGTCGGCCTCGGCGTAGAACTGGGCGGCGTTGTTGACCCGGACGACGTACTGCGCCACCGCCTGGATCGAGCCGCCGACCGCCTTGAGCAGCGAGAGTTGGGTGTCCACGAGCATCTGCGTCTGATCCGGATTGGGGTCCTCGACCGGCGGGAGGTCCTCGCCCTTGACCGTGTGTCGCGAGATGTGGCTACCACCGTCGTGGCTTCTGATCACGCGGTCGTTCTGTACGCCGCCCTCGTTCTCGGCGTAGAAGATCCAGCCACCCTTGCTGAGCACGTCCGCCTTGAACGACTCGAACTCGTCGACCTGGGTGTTGAGTTCATTCAGCATGTAGTTCTGCGCCCCGCGAAGGTCGGCGGGCGTGACCCCGAACGCCCGGACGTCCGGCTCGACGAGTTCCTTCGTTTCGTCGCCCGCGTCCTTTGGCGGGTTGAACAGGTTGTCGCCGGTGACCGATCGCGCCGTGCGCTCTTCCATGTGCAGTTCGGGTACGTGTTTAATCGACGCCTGTACGTAGGTGTCCAGCTCAGGGTCGGCCATCTTAGACATGTACCACGCCAGCCCTCGCGGACGGATGTCCCTCTTCGGGGGACGCCCACCGTCACCAACATTGAGATGGTCCGGTTGAGCTGGGCCGATGCTAGCGTCTCCGGCACGGAACCGATTGGTGCGCGGGCGGGGGGCTGAGCAATGGGGAGCGGTGCGCCCGCACACTACGACGACGGCCAGAGCATCAATGTCGACCCGCAGGGCATGTGGACGATCGGGTCGGAGCGAGTCGTCAAGCTCATGGGCGATGTCGTCGACTCGTGGGAGCGAATCGGTAACACCTGGAAGAACCTCGAACTCAGTTGGGCCGGCGAGACCGCCGAGGAGGTCCAGCAGTTCAACTATCGGTTGCAGAAATTGCAGTGGGATCTGTTCGGATCGCAGGAACAGGAAACGTACGGGCTGATTTCGCAGGTGTGCGGAATCGCGGCGAGTGCGGCGTCGAACTACGGCGAGGCCGAGAAGACGGTCATCAAGATGTTCGACGAGTTCACCGCCGCCATCCCCGCCGAGGACCTGCCGCCCGAGGACGACGGCGAGGGCGACGGTGGCACCCCTCCACCCGTCGATCTCGGGGATGCCTACAACACGACCGAGTCGCCGGTGCACACCCTCTACCCCAACAATCCCGACGCGAACAAACCACCGCCGCCGGATAACGAGTGACGGATGGCGAGCGACACCCATCCGGATCCTGACAAACTCGATGCGCTCGCCGCGCAGTGGGAGGCCAAGGCCGAGGATCTCGACCGGTTGCGCCTCGTACCGTCGAAGGCCCTGAACCAGGTCGGCAACTGGCAGGGCAGCGGGCGGGCGGCGGCCACCCGCACGCTGCCCAATCTCGAGAAGAACCTCCGCAACACCGCCGAGTTGTGCCGCCGCTGGGCCCGGCGGTTGCGCAAGATGGCGGACGAGATCCGCAAGAAGCTCGAAGAGCTCCGCAAACAGTCCCTGGTCACCATCCTGAGCGTCATCTTCGGACTGCTCTTCGGTTTCATCGTCGGTTTCGCGATCGGCCCGGCGCTTGCCGCGCTCGTCGCGGCGATGGCGCGGGCGGTCGCCGGTCTCGCCACGGCGCTGCGGGCCATCATCAACCTGTCGTTCCAGTTCGGTCTCGGCGCAGCCGTGTTCGGGTCCACCCAGCTCGCCGCCGAGGTCTTCGCCCAGGCGATCGCGTCGCACGTCGACGGCAAGTTCGAGATCACCAACGAGAGCTGGATCAGCGTCGGTGCCGCCGCCGGTCTGGGCGGACTGTTCGGACTCTCCACCCGGGGACTCGGCAAGGTCGGCGGTGGCGGGCCGAAGTCGACCGACGTGCCGACGGTCAAGGGCCTGGACGGCACGAACACCGGTGGGAGGCCCGGCGACACCCCCACGCCGGACGTACGGACCGGTCGTGGCGACATACCGGGCGTCGGCTCGCCGGACGGACCTCCGCTCGGCGCACCACCCCCGTACAGTGCTGTCGGTGGCCGGCCCCCGACGCCGGGCCCGGTCAGTGCCAGTTCGACGCCGCCACCGGTCCGCCCGGTCGGCGGGCGGGGAAACGCCGGTGGCGCCGCGCCGACGCGGACCACCCGACCCACCACGGTCGACCAACCCCCACCCTCGGCGCTCGGCGGCGCACCGGCGCGGACCACACCGCCACCGGCCCGCCTCGACGGCCCGGTGAACACGCCACCACCAGCCCAACCGCAACCCCGGGCCGGGGTGCCGCAGCCCGACGGTCGGCCACCGGCGGTCGGCAACGGCAACGCGGCCAGCAGCCTGCCGCCGCCGGCCCGCACCACCCCACCGCCGAAGGCCGACGCGGGTGTTCCACCCGTCGGTACGCGGACGCCGGGTGGACCGGCGATGGCCGGAGTGGACGGACCTGCGCCGCCCCCGCGCGCCGTCGCCGCCGACCCTCGACCGCCGTCGCAGTTGACGCCCGAGCCGATGCCCGGAGGACGGCCGCCCGCCGCCAGCCCCGACGTGCCTGTCACTCCCGGCGGAGGACGCCCGCCTGCCGCCAGTCCCGACCTGCCCGCGACCCCGGGCGGAGCGCGGGACGTACCCGGCAACGGCCCTGCCCGGGACGTGTCCCCGAACGCTCCCACACCGGCCCGGTCCGGCACGCCGCCGCCCGGCCAGGGCGTGGTTGTCGACCCGCCCGTGGTCCGGCCGGGCGGCGTCGGCTCGGTGACGGACGTGCCACTGCCGGGCGGCAGACCTGCCGGAGGTACTCCCGACCCCACCGTGTCGGTTCCGCCGCCCGCCCGCCCGGTCCAGCCGGGGGTCGAGGGGAACCCGGTGAACACGCCCGGCGGCGGCACCGTCGGTGGGGCCCCGCGTCCAGGGCGTCCCGTCGAGGGAATCCCGGCCAACCAGGTGGTCGACGTCCCCACGCCCGCCCCGAGACCGGCCACCCCCGAGCCGTCCACACCGGTACCACCTGCCGGGCAGCCCGGCCCACGGGGCAACCTCGCGGCGAACGACCTGCCGGCCGACGTCAGGACCCCGGTCACCACGAGACCACCGCTGGACCGGGCACCCGTCTCCGGTGAGCCACCGACCGTCCGGCCGGACACTCCGGTCACGTCACCCCGACCCACCTCGCACGCGGCGACCCGGCCGGACACACCCGAACAGGTCCCGGCCGACGTCGCGCCCGGCTCCCGTCCGGGCGGCACCACCGGTGACCAGCCGCCGGTCGTCGGACCGGGCAAGTCGTCCACGGACACCGCCCCGGTCGGCGCGTCTTCGAAGGGTGCTCCGGTGCCGGGCAAGACCAACCCGGCACAGGCCAACCTCGACGCGCGGATCCGCGACCTCATCGCCGAGGGCGGCGGCGGCAAGGGGCAACCCGGGGTGTCGCAGTCCAGCCGGCCGGGCACGCTGACCGAGATGCGCGCGCTGCGCGAACGGATCCTCGCCGACAGCCCCGGCGGGCAGCCCACCGGTGGCAACGCCTTCGTCGTGCAGCGCCTGGACGATCACATCGCCGACCTGACCCCACGGCGTCCCGTCGGCGGTGACGCGCAGGGTGGCGCGGGTCGGCAGTTCAGTGGTCAGCCGGGGGTCGAGGCTCCGCTCAAGCAGGTCCCGGTGCCGACGAAGCCCCTGCCCGGTGGTCCGCGACACACCTGGCCCGACGGCATCGACGCTCGGGCGCCCTATCCGGACCAGACGTCCGTACCCGTGGTGGGGCCGAAGGGACCACGACTTGCCACGGAACCGAAAGCTCCGGGGCTCCCGCCTCCCGACGCCCCGCCGCCGCCCCCGGTGCGCGAGCGGTTTGCCGGCGAGTGGGACTGGCGGGTTCGGTCCGATCGGTTCGGCACCGAGTTCACGTTGGTGCAGCGTGGGCCGGAGCCGCCGCAGGGCACTCGGCTCGGCGGGGCCAGCGGCGAGCCGCACGGCCCGGCGGGCCCAGGCCGGTCGCCACGGACTCATTCGGTGGATCCATCCGATCTCGGTGCCGGGCGCCAGCGGCTCGGGGACGGAAAGGTGATCCGGGACGACCAATTCAGTGCCTCATCGAGACCGACTGGAGGCTCGCGGGTCGAGAAGTTCCCGGCCGAGTTTCGGGTGGAGACCAACGGGGACAAGTTCGTTCGCCTACCGGAACAGGCGATGCCCGCCAAGCCCGGCATTGGCCAGCCGGAACGGCCGTACTTCGTGCGGCTGCCAGACCCGGTCGACCGGCCGTATGCGGATGCTGGTGGGCGAAATCCGGAAGGGACCTACTCATGGCAGGAGCGCAATCCCGGTAAGTCAGATTCCGGGTTGGACCGTGGCCGGGGGCAGACGGGCGGGGCCCAGAGCCGCACGGAGTGGCAACTCCTCCCACCGGAGACTAAAACGGTCGGAACGACCAGCCGGCCGGGGGAGTTCCCCGGCTCCGGCCACCGGCTAGACGCCGGGCTGAGTGAGCGCCTGAGCGACGCGGTGGGAAATATCGGCGGCATGTTCCGCCGGGGCGGTGACGGGGCCGATCCTCATTTGCTGCCCTCCGTCACGAAGCCGTCGGGGCCGGGCGGTGCCCGTCCTGAAATGACTCCGCCGGCCGGCCGGGATGCCGTGCCGGACTCGCGGCCTCCGGGCGGATCCTCCTCTCCGGAAAGCTGGAAGTCGTACGGGAAGGGCCACCAGCTCAGCGACCAACCGGTTCGACCGACCCCCGACAGCGGCCTTCCGTCCCCTGGGCCGCGAGCGCTGGACGGCGGTGGGACCGGACCGGCCAGTACCGGAGACATAACGGCACCGCCTCGATCGACCGTCGACACTCCGGCGCCGAGGACGGACAGCGGCTCGTTCATGCGACCGGGCCGTTCGGCGGGGATGGAGAGCGGCGGCTCGTCCCGTACCGGACCATCGCAAGGTTCGATGGCGATGAGGGAGCCACGCGCCGGCAGCCGCACCGAGACCGTGACGCCGGACCGGTACTTCGAGCCGGTGGTGTACCGACCGGACTGGGTCACGAACGCTCCCCGGGGCGCGGCAGACCCGCCCCGGACGGTTGGCGGTGTCGGAGGCGAAGCCCCAACACCCGCAGGACCTGGGGCACAGCGTGTGTCCGCCGGCACCGAGGGTGCTCCGCAGGGCGGTGCCAAGCGGGGACCGGACGGCCCGTCGGCCGTCGATACCCGGACGCCGGCCGGCTCCCAGCCTGGTGAGGTCTTCGGGGCGCGGTCCGGCCCGGCCACCGCGCCCGGTCCGAGGTCGGCCGGACAGCCCGTTGCGGCCCGCGACAGTCTGCACGGACAGATGGCGGACCTCCTGGAGGGTGCGGCCAAGCGCGCAGAGGTCAAGCCCGGTGGCGGACCCAAGCCGGGTGAGGACGTCAACCTGGGCACGGGGACGCGGGCGGGAGAGAGTTCCCGTACGCCGGGCGACGTCACCACGCCGCCGAGGCAGTCGCGACCGGGGGAGGCGTTCGGGCAGCGTCCGGAGTCGGGGACGCGGCGGTTGGAGTCGTCGCCGGAGCCGGAGCAGGTCACGCCTGGGAAGTTGCGCAAGGATCGGCCGGTCGGTGACAGGGGGCGGCCGGGCGAGGCGTTCGGGCAGCGTCCCGAGTCGGGGACCCGGCGGTTGGAGTCGTCGCCGGAGCCGGGGCAGGCGGGGCCCGGGAAGCTGCGCAAGGACCCGCCGGCTGCCGACCCGGCACCGCGCCCTGGAGAGCCGTTCGGGCAGCGCCCGGAGTCGGGCACGAAGCGTCTGGAGTCCGCGCCGGGGCCCGGCACGGGCCGGACGGACCCGCCGGCAGGGTCGTCGACGCCGCGTACCGGAACGCCCGAGCCGACGACGCCGATCCGGGATGGTCGGCCCGCGTCGACGACCGAACAACCGGCCCGGCCGACGCCATCCCAGGTCGCGCCGGCCGAGGGCAGGCCTGCCGCGACGGTGCAGCCGGAGTCGGGTCCCAGGCCTGGGCAGGGCACCAGACCCGAGCCGGCGACCGGGCAGGAACCCGCACCGGCCAGTGGCAAGGCTCCAGCGCCCGGATCGGCTGCTGACCGGCGGGCGCAGGCGTGGGCGAACGCGTCGCCTGCGGAGATCGAGGTGCTGCGGGGCGGGGGTGCGGGCGCCGGGCTGCGCCCCGACCAGCGGGTGAACGTGGTGCTCAATGATCGGATCTCGGCCGAGTACGCGAAAGCGGCTGAGGACTCGTTGCGGGCCGAGCTGGCGGATCTGCGGGGTCGGGTGCGGACTCCGGGAGAGCCGATCTCGGATTGGGTGTGGCGGCAACAGCGGATCGCGGAGATCGAGTCGAGGTTGGGCGGAGGCGCTCCGGAGCCGGTGGATGTGCCGGTGCCGAAGGCGCCTGCGGGTGAGTCGGCTGCTGACCGGCGGGCGCGGGCGTGGGCGAACGCGTCCCCTGCGGAGTTGGCGGTGTTGCAGGGCGGGGGCGCCGGTGCCGGGCTGCGCCCCGACCAGCGGATCAACCAGGTGCTCAACGAGCGGAACTGGGCGCGGCAGGCGGCCGAGATCGAGGCGGGTCTGCGGGCGGAGTTGGCGGATCTGCGGGCACGAGAGCAGTGGGGGCAGAACCCGTCCGAGGCGGAGCAGCGGATTCTCGACGGCGCTGGGCTGGGTGCGGGCGTGCGGCCGGATCAGCGGGTGCTGGTGGTGGAAGCGCTGCGGTCGTTCGCGCAGGGCGCCGAGACCTGGCTGGAGGGACCGAAGGCTGCTGCGGCCGGGGCGGCGCGGAAGGCCGAGCTGCAGCGGCAGGTGGAGTTGGCGAGGCAGGGCCTCAACCCGTACGGGGACGGTGGGGTTCGGGTCGTGCTGCACCGGCATGGCCGCCCGGAGCTGCGCGAACCTGAGATCGACACGCCAGGTGCCCCCTCCACCACGCGGGTGGAGCCGGACGGGCTGGAGTGGTTGTGGCGGGATCAGCGGATCGCGGAACTCGAGTCGGCGTTGGGCTTGCGTCCTGAGTGGTCGTTGCCGAGGTCGCCTACGGGTGAGACGGCTGAGCAGCGGAGAGCACGGGCGTGGGCAGGTGCGTCGCCTGCGGAGTCGGAGGTGTTGCGGGGCGGGGGCGCGGGCGCCGGGTTGCGGCCGGATCAGCGCGTCAACCTGGTGCTCAACGAGCGGAACTGGGCGCGGCAGGCGGCTGAGGTCGAGGCGGGGCTGCGGGCGGAGTTGGCGGATCTGCGGGGCCGGGTGCGGACGCCGGGCGAGCCGATCTCGGAGTGGGTGTGGCGGTCCCAGCGGATCGCGGAGATCAGGTCGACGCTTGGCGAGCAACCGGTCGAGGTGCCGGTGCCCAGGCCGCCTGCGGGTGAGTCGGCTGCCGAGCGGAGAGCCCGGGCGTGGGAGAACGCGACTCCCGCCGAGACCGAGATCCTGCATGGCGGGGGAGCGGGTTTCGGGTTGCGTCCGGACCAGCGGGTGAACCTGGTGCTCAACGAGCGGACCTGGGCGCGGCAGTCCGAGCAGCGGTTGCGGGCGGAGTTGGCGGACCTGCGGCGGCAGGTGCGCACGCCCGGTGAGCCGATCTCGGAGTGGGTCTGGCGCTCCCAGCGGATGTACGACATCCAGGTTGCGCTGGGTGACCGTACGCCGGAGCCGGCACCAGTGTCGAGGCCGTCCGGTGCCGGCCCGCGTCGAGTGGAGAACCCGACGCCCGCCGAGCAGGAGGTGTTGGCCGGTCGGGGTGCCGGCTTCGGGTTGCGTCCGGACCAGCGGGTGAGCCTGGTGCTCAACGAGCGGGCCTGGGCGCGGCAGTCCGAGCAGCGGTTGCGGGCGGAGTTGGCGGATCTGCGGCGGCAGGTGCGCACGCCCGGTGAGCCGATCTCGGAGTGGGTGAACCGGTCGCAGCGGATCGCCGAGATCCAGTCGACGTTGGCAGGGCGTGCGTTGGAGCCGATCGTCGTACCGGTGCCGAGGCCGCCTGCGGGAACGTCGACCGCCGACCGGAGTGCGCGGGCGTGGGAGAACGCGACGCCTGCGGAGCTGGAGGTGTTGGCCGGTCGGGGTGCCGGCTTCGGGTTGCGTCCGGACCGGCGGGTGAACCTGGTGCTCAACGAGCGGGCCTGGGCACGGCAGTCCGGGGCGACCGAGGTCGAGACGCCGACGATGTTGCCGCCGGAGCTGGCCCACCTGCAGGCGCGTTCCCGACGGATCACCGATCCGTCCGAAGGGGAGCAGCGGATCCTCGACGGCGAAGGTCTGGGCGCGGGTCTGTCGCCGGGACATCGGGTGCTCACGGTCGAGGCGCTGCGGTCGTTCGCGCGGGGCGCCGAGACCTGGTTGGAGGGGCCGACGGCTGCTGCGGCCGGCGCGGCCCGCACCGCCGAACTACGGCAGCAGGTCGAGCTGGCGAGGCAGGGCCTCAGCCCGTACGGCGACGGCGGGTTCCGGGTCGTCCTGGACCAGCGCGGCCGCCCGAGTATCCAGTCACGTGACATCGGAACGCCCGGTACCTCCGCCACGCGGGTGGAGTGGGAGGTCCTGGAACACGGCCGCGAGCCGGCGCCCCCGCGACCGGAGACCGTGGTGGTCAGCGAGCACGACGCGCTGCCGCCGGTGACCGAGGAACCGGTTCCGCCGGTGCGGCCGGTCGAGAGTCCGTCGGTGGTCCGCGAGCGCCCGGCAAGCGGGGAGTCGGCGCCGCCGGTGCAGACGATGGAGCGTCCGCCGCTTCCGACGGTGGAGCGTCCGTCGGTGCCGGAGCGGCGGATCCTGGCCGGTCAGCGTCTCGGCGAAGGGCTGTCACCGGCGCGGCGGGTGCAGACCGTGGAGGCGTTGCGATCGTTCGTGCAGCAGACGCGGACCCGCATCGACGACCTGACGGCGGCGGGTGGTCCGGGTGACCTGCGGCAGGCCACCCGGCTACGGCTGCAGGTGACCCGGGCCGAGCAGGGCCTCAGCCCGTACGGGGATCGGGGCGTGCGGGTGGTGCCCGGCCGGGACGGCCGACCGGAACTGCTGCCACCGCGTGACGTACGCGGCCTGCCGCTGACCCGGGCCGAACGGAGCGTGCTGGCCGGACAGGGCGCGGGCGAGGGCCTGTCGTACGACCAGCGGGTCGACGTGGTGGTCGCCGAGCGCAACGCGGCCTGGCAGACCGAGCAGTTGCGGGTCGAGTTGGCGGAGCTGCGGGACCGGGAGCCGCTGCCGGACGAGCCGACGCCGGATCAGGCGTGGCGGGTGCAGCACATCGCCGACCTGGAAGCCCTGGTTGGCGACGCCTCGGCCGGTGGCCGGGTGGCTCCGCCGGTGCAGACCGTCGCGCCGGTCCGACAGCCACCGCCGGCCGGGGTGCTGACCGAGGCCGAACGGGAGGTGCTGGCCGGTCGGGGCGAGGGCCGAGGGCTGCCGTTCGACCAGCGCATCGACCTGGTCGTCGGTGAGCGCAACTGGGCCTGGCAGACCGCGCAGGTGCAGGCGGAGTTGGCGGAGCTGCGCGCCTGGGACGCCCTGCCGGGCGGCTCGGTCTCGCAACGGTTGTGGCGTGTGGACCGGATCGCCCATCTCGAAGCCGTGTTGACCGGCGAGGTCACCCACTCCCACGACGAGCAGCCCACGCCACCGGTCTCGGTGTCGGACGGCCTCCCGCTGGTGTCGGCGGTGGTGGACCCGTCCGCAGGCGAGCAGCGGATCCTCGACGGCGAAGGGCTCGGCGCGGGTCTGTCGCCGCTGCGGCGGCGGGACGTGGTGGAGGCACTGCGGTTGTTCGCGCATCGCGGCCGGGCGGAGCTGGACGAACTGGTCGCGGTAGGCGCGGACGATGCCCGGGTCGGACAGCTCCGGCAGCAGGTGGAGTCGGCCGAGCAGGGGCGCAGCCCCTATGGCGACCGTGGGGTCCGGATCGTGCTGGACCGGGACCGGCAACCGGTGCTGCTGCCCCCGCGTGAGCTGCCCGGCCCGCTGACCAAGGCCGAGTGGACGGTGCTGCGAGGCCGGGGCGAGGGCCGTGGCCTGACGTACGAGCAGCGCGTCACGCTCGTCATCCACGAGCGGGAGGCGGCGCGGCAGGCCGAGCAGGTCCGGCAGGCCGAGCAGGCCCGATGGCGGCGCGAGCTCGACCAGGCGTTGCGGACATGGCAGGCCGAGCAGGAGCGGAAAGCCCGCGAGGAACAGACCGCAGTGCGCGCGGCTGCCGTCCCCGAGGGATACCAGATCCGGCACGAGCAGGCCGACACCTACCGGCTCTATCGGGGCGCGGCCCCGACGTCGGCGGAGGACGCGGGCGCACCGCTGGTGGCGGGTCGGGAGGCGTTGCGGGTCGACCGGTCGGTGACCGACATGAGGGTGGTGGGCCGGTACCTCCGTGCCCTGGACCCGGCGGTCACCCGTCGGCAGCAGGTGGAGATGCCGCGCACCGGGCGGCGGGTGACGCCGGAGAAACTGCGGTCGCTCGTGGACCGGCACCTGCCGGCGGGGGCGGTCATGGCCGTACCGGTCGGTCAGGTGACCGCCGGAACGCCGGTGCCGTTCCCCCGGCTGCCCGGCGGCGCGTCGGCGGACGACGGCTGGTATCTGGTCGACGAGGACACCACCCTGAGCGACAGGGCCCGGACCCGGCCGATGGCCGTCGGGCACACCCTGGTGGAGTACCCGAACCTGATCTGGATTCGCCCGCCCGGCGCCCCGGAGTCGGTGATCACCGGGTTCCTGGCCCGCCCCGACAACGCGAAGACGCTGGTGCTGGTCGGTGCGCCCGGGGGCAACCCACCCGGCGAGGTGTGGGACGAGCTGAGCACGTATCTGCGCGGCCTGCCGGAGCAGCGGTTGAGCCGGCTGGAGATGAAGGATCTGGTCGCCGAGCGACCCGACCGCCACCTGCCGGAGGACCGCCGGTTGGTCGAGTACCACGAGGCGGCGCGCCGGATCGGGCACAATTTCACCGGTAAGCCCACCTTGGAGGCCAAGGAGGAGCTCTGGGCGTACCTGTCGGACACGCTCAACCCGGCCGGGCCGGGACACGTGCCGGTGCCGGAGTTCGACCCGACACTCAACGCCCCCGGCCGTCCTGGCACTGACAAAGGCCATGATCTGCACGGCGGCTTCGAACATCGTCGTTGGCGTCTGCTGCTCTCCGACAAGCTGGACACCTGGCAGGCCGTGGTCACCACGATGCGCCACGAGTGGGAGCACGTCGAGCAGTACTTCCTGATGGCCCGCTACCTGGCGGCCACCCACCGCACGGTGGCGGACCTGCGGCGGCACCTCGCCGTCGAGGACGACCGGGTGCTCCAGGCCGCGCTGGACGACCCGGCCGTGCCGGGCACCGACGACCACGAGTACGGCGAGCAGTTGTACCGGGGGAGGCTCGGTGCCGATCGGGGGGCGACCGAGGCGGTGGAGGCGCGTCGGCGCGAGCTGTACCGGGTGTACAAGGACACCGTGCAGCGCAAGCGGGCCAACGACGCAGACCCGGCCCGGACCCTGCGCGGTGGGGCCGAACTGGCGCTCCAGACGATCCGTGCCAACGCCGCGTACGCCGCCTCACTCGTCGAGTACGCCGCGCTGCCTCTGGAGGGCCCGGCGATCGAGCGGGAACGGCAACTGGACCGGCTGTTCGCCTGGGACACCATGCCGGACGCGGTGCCGGTCGGCGTCGCCACCGGACCTCGGCCCGGCCGTGCGGCAGATCGTGCCGGCGCGGCTGGGGTCGGACCGGCACCGGACGAGTCCGCCGAGGTCACCGCCAGCCCACCCGTGCCGGCCGAAGCCGCCGTGGCGCTCGCGCCGACGAATCCGCTGCTGGACCACCGGCTTCTCGTGACCGCCGACCGCGAGCTGCACGAGGCGGTACGCGAGCTGGTCCGTGCCGACTACGGGCGGCTCTCCGGCAGGTCGGGAGAAGCCGCGCAGCAGGACGGCTGGCGGAACCTGGCGAACCTCGTCCTGCGGCACGCCGGGTTGCCCGAGCTGGGACCCGACGGCCTCCACATCGGTCAACCGGCCGAGGGACACCTGGGCGGATTCGACCGGCGGTCGTGGACGATCGGGCTCGCCGACGGCTCCGTCGAACACCTGCTCCGTACGCTGATGCACGAGCTGGTCCATGTCGAGCAGGTCACGCTCGTCGGCCGGCTGCCGGCGGGCCGCCCCGACGGCGTCGCGCTGGATTCGCTCGTCCACGACGCCCGAGTCCGTGCCGAACTCTCCTCGACAGCGGTGGATGTCGGCAGCCCTGGGCACAGCATCGCCGGGCGGATGCGGCCGGAACTGGAACCGCAGGGCGAAGCTCGGGCGGCAGAGATCATCGCCGCGGTGGGTGCCGCGCAGTCCCGCATCGACGTGACGCCGACACTCCTGCACGAAGTCGACCGCCTCGGCGGGTTCAACGCCGGAGTCCGTGGCCGATTGGCGCGGGGCCACGACGGCGTGCTCCGACACTTCGCCGAGGCGATGACCCGATACCTGAACCTGCCGCTGGAGGCTCAGGCACACCTCGTGCAATTCGACTTCGACTCCGACGGTGTGGCGCGGGACTGGCGACGGGAACCGCAGGCACAGGTGCCGCCACTTCCGGGGTACGTCGTCGAGGCGATCGTGGCGGGCAGCGTCGTCCGTCCGCAGGGCGTCGTGGTGACACCGCCACCTCGGCTCGCCCATCCCGGTCGTCCACAGGTGCTGATCCACCTGACCGACCTCGGCGACGCCGAGCAGGTGCTGCCCGAGCTGGCGTCGTCGCTGCCCGCCCACGCGTTGGTGGAACTGCACGGCGCGCCGGGAGGCCGGCTGTTCACCGTCGAGGAGTTGGCGGTGCTCTCCTCGGCGCTCGACGACGGCCAGCGGCTGATCGTCGCCCCGGACCTGGTGGCACCCGCCGGTGAGTTCGCCCGTCACCTGCTGCCGTTCTCCCGGACGCACGCGCCGACCCTGGCCCCGTTCGCCGCCTACTACCTGCTCCACCCGAGTTCGCGGCCACCGTTCCTGCCGATGCCCTTCCCGTACCTCATGCGGAATGTGGGCGTCGGGACCTTCGAGCTGTATCCGGGTTGGCATGTGGTCGCGGTGGGCGACCGGGCCTGGATCGGCCCGGCCGACGGGCAGCCCGACCTGACCGGCGTGCCACACGCGCGCGTGGTGATCGGCAGCCCCGGCCAGGAGACGCCGTGGGCGGTGGTCAGCGCAGGACTCTGGCTGGCCCGGATCCTGGCCGGTCAGGTCGGGGCCACCGTCGACGAGGGCTTCGTCCACGTGTTCCGACCGGCGATCGCACCCGCCGACACTCCGGCGGCCGTCACCGACGACGTGCTCCACGCGGTCGAGGACCGCGACCGTGAGCTGGTACGCCTCGCCTTCGGCGCGGAGTACGTCCCGGCATCCGGGAGAGCCGTCGGGGTCCCGCACCTCGACAGGAACCCGTTCAGGCTGGTGGAGTCCGCCGACTACGAGCTGTACTACGTGGTGGACGCCCTGCTCCACTTGGCCGGCGTCGGACCGGTCGCTCCGCTCGTGGCACCGTCGCGCGCGGTCGACGCGCTGACCGGGTTGGCGGACCGGCTGGGCCTGAGCGATCCGGCCGAACCCGATTCCGGCGCGCTCGCCGCCCGGCGTGCCCTGCTGGCGGCGGGACGACTGGCGGCCGTCGCGTACGGTCCAGGTGGCCTGACCATGCCGAGACTGCGTGCGGCGTGGCACGTGCACACGACGGCGGGAGATCCGACGCATCCTGCCGTCACCCGGGCGAGGACGCTGGTCGAGCGGGTCGTTCCCGCACGCCACGTCCAGGACCTGGACCGGGAGCTTCCGCTGCTCGTGATGCGGGTGCTGGAGCCGGTGGCGATGTCGGGCGGCTCCCGGTCGGCGCTCGGCCCGTCCTACGATCGGTCGGGCGAGTGGCTGATCCGGATACTCCAAGGTACGAGGGCGACCGATGACGGGGCGGCGACCCTCTGGTGGCCCGGTGCGGACCTGAGCCACGTACCCCTCAAGGTCTGGGCGGCACTGCCCATGCTTGCCGAGATCGACGACGTCCTGGTGGTGGGTTACCAGGCAGGCCCGGACGGGCTGCCGCTGCTCGACGGCCGACCCGCCGCCGACCACCAGGTCCTCGGTGGTGCCGCCCTGCTGGCCCAGCTCGGTGACACGCTGCGTACCGAGCTGAACGGCGGTGACCCGAGCCGGCAGCGGGTCTTCCTGACGCCGCTCGTCGACGATCCGGCGGTCGAGGAGTCGCTCGACGGGCTGCGGACCGACCTCGCCGCGCTGGACAAGCGGCTGGGCTGGGGGGTACGACTGGCGGCGTCGGTGTCGACCGGGATGGACGAGACGGATTCGGCCGGCGGCGATCCGGACGACATGGAGATCGCCGCGAGCCCGCCCGATCCGGCGGAGGAGCCGGTGCGGGTCGGGTCGTGGCCGCCCGTCCTCCTGTCGTCCCAGGCGTTCCCCCTGCTGCACGAGCAGGTGGCCATCGTGTCGCCCGAGTCGTCACCGTCCGGCTCGCGCGTGACCTCGCGGGCGGTGTCTCGGGCGGTGTCGCCGTCCGGCTCGCGGGCCGTGTCGCCGTCCGGTTCGCGGACCGTCCCCGCGTCCGTAAGCGCGACGGAGGCACCGGATGAGCCGGTCGCGCGGGCGATGGTGGCCCTGGTCGACGCGTATGCGCCGGGGCGTGCGGAGCACGACTGGGAGGTGACCGCGCCACAACCCGGCGGACCGGTGCCACGTGGCCCGCTGGCCGACCTCTTCACCGTCGAGGCGCTGTCCGGTTGGCCGGCTGGTGTGCTGCGCGCCGGGGTCGTCCTGCGTCCGGTCGGCAACACCGGGGACCGGCGGTTCCGGTTGGTGGTCCGGGCCGAGACGGCGGGTTCCTACCGGCACCTGGAATCGGATGGGGACGTTCACCGGTACGGAGTGCCACTGCTGGTGACGGTGCGGCTGGAACACACCGGCCCGGTGCCGGTCGGGCCGCTGCTCGAGTCCGCGTCCGAGTTGCCGCAGTCGCGGGCGGTGCTGCTCGATCAACGGGTCGCGGTGACGGAGGAGGTGCTGCGGCAGCCGGGGGTGCGGATCCGGCGCGGCGGCGTGGAGCAGGTGGCGGCGCTGCCCGGTGGTCCGGACGAGACACTGGGGGCGCTCAGGCTCGCAGCGCTGCGGGTGCCCGAAGGAGCCGCGCTGCCCGGGCAGGTCGTGGTGGCCGGGGTCGCGGCATCGGTGCGGGTGTTGCAGGACGCGGTGGTGGCCGAGCTGACCTCGGGCCAGTGGGCGGAGAGATGGTCGGCGCGGACGCGGGCCGGTGTGCGGTCCCGTTCGGTGCTCGCCGATCCGGTCACGTTGGACGGGCTGTCCCATGCCCTGTCCGAGCCGGGGTTGGTCGACGCGTTGCACGGGCAGCCGGTGGCCGTCGGCCCGCTGTCGGTCGGACTGGCGGCGTTCAATGGGGTACGCCTGGGCCAGGTGACCCGAGCGGGTGCTCCGGAGGCACGCATCCGGGCGGGCCTGCTGGTGCAGGTGGAGCTGCGGGAGACGGTTCGACCTCCGGCGGGTCCGGCCGGGGCACCACCGCCGCTGGCGTTCCGCCTGGACGGGGCGGTGGAGCTGTCGATGCCGCCGGAGTTGGCGGATCAGATCCTCGATGTGCGTACGCCGCCGTACGAGGTGTCGCAGGTTCCCGAGGAACCACCGGCGTATCAGCGGGCCGCGGCGTCGGCATGGGGAGTGAGCGACGAGCAACAGCGGCTGCTGACCGACGTGTTGGGCGGGACGGGAGCCTGGGACCGGCTCCTGGAGAGTCAGCCGTTCGGGTTCGACGGCCCGGCGTTCTGGCGTCTGGCGGGGCTGCTGGAGGTGGTCGACGAGGGCGGTCGGGTCCGGGATCGGTCACGGTTGGCCAGGCTGGCGCGATGGGTGCAGGTCATCGAGCGGGTGCCGGACCCGTCCGAGGTCGAGGCGTTGGCCGTCGGTGCGGTGCTGACGCAGACGCGTACGGAGTTGTCGGCGGCGGAGAACGCCCTCCAACGGGCCGGCGAGGTGCTCCGCTCGTCGGCGTACCAGCATCGAGTCCTGGAGACCGAACTGCGCGGCCTCGACCGTCGGATCGCACGGTTGTCCGCGACGGTGACCGACGGCGCGGCGGCATCCGAGCTGGCCACCCTCCGCCGGCGGCGCGGCGAGGTCACGAACGCGTTGCCGGCTGCCGCCGCGCATGAAGCGCACGCGTTGAACGAGTTGAGCGTGCGACGCGACGTCGACGCCCGGCTACGGGACGGTCTTGATCGTCTTGTCGCCGATCCGTCGGGGTCGGAACGGCTGGCGACCGTCCGGCGGGCCTGGTTCGCGGTCGCCGTCGAGCTCGGTGTCGAACCGGGTGCCCTTGAGGTGATGGGCGGTGAAGTGGCCGCGGTGGCGGTCGGGCGTGGTGACGCCTCGCCGACGGAGTTCCTGGCCGACCTGCGGCGGCGGCTACGGCCGTTCGGGGTGTTCACCGACAACGACCTGGCGCTGCTGGCCGGCCTCGGTCGGCGGTTGGCGCTGGGGCCGTCCGACGTACCCACCCTCGCGTGGCTGAACGATCGGGGTGTGCCGCTCGAGTTGGTGGACGGCCTTCCGGACGAGTTGGCGAACACGACGGTCACCTGGGCCTCGAAACAGCACGTCCGGGGCGACGACCCGGCGTCGGTGGCGCGGGAACTCGGTCTGGCGGGCGTACCGGCGTTGAACGGGCTCGTCGACGCGCTCCGGGACGCCGCCGTGGCGGCCCGGCCGGTGGGCCGCGCCACGCAGCCGTCCGCGGACGAGCATGGCCAGTGGTCGGAGTCGGTGCAGGACTGGTGGTCCGCCCTGCTGATGATCCGTGACCTGGTGAACGTCGTGGTACGGCGTTCGCCGGTGCCGATCATGAACGCTGACCAGGGTGCGGCGGTCGCAGCCGGGGTGCTCCGGCTTGCCCAGGAACTGGGCTTCCGGACGCCGAGGCACCTCCTGCGCTACGCCGTGTTGAGTGCGCGGCTCGGCTTCCCGGTCACGATGCTCTCGGCGTACCTGCCGTCGCGGCACATGCGGTTGCAGGTGTACCGGTTGCTCGGCAACCTGCCGATGGCCGAGATCGAGGAGTTCCTGACCGATCTGGCGCGGTATCGACCGCTCGACCTCCAGCAGGGCGGGAACGTCTCGGCACCGCGCCCGGTGGGGGAGGGGGAGGCAGCCGCGTGGGCGTCCCGGTTCGGTGTGTCGGCCGACGCCATTCGGACGGCGGCAGCGAATCCCCTGGTGGACCTGCCTCGCCTGGTGGGGCTGGCCGAGCAGATGGGGTTGACGGACGAGCAGGCGCAGTGGCTGTGGACGGTGACGTCGCAGATCGGCCGGTTGGCGACCGACCTGCCGAGGCTCGCGTATCGGGCGGGGACGCTGCCGCAGGTCCTGCTCGAATGGAGTTGGCGGATCAAGGCCGACCCACGGGACCTGATGCCGTTCCGGTCGGCGCTACGCCTGGTGGCGGCCCCGGACGCGTCGGTGACGTACGCCGACCGGCTCACCGTCCAGGAACTGGTGGCGCACCTCCAGAGCACCGTCGCTCACGGGATCGAGGCGTGGTGGTGGGTCCTGTGGGTCGGCGCGCACACGCCGTCCAGCGAGGGGCCTGACGGGCTCACTCCCGGCGAACTGCTGGACCGGATCCGGGCGTACCCGACGGGGATCTTCGAGAGCCCGGGGACAGAGAACGCGTCCGACCTCACCCAGATGGTCGCGGACCTTCCCGAGGACTACACCGCCGGTATCGAGCCGCTCTCGTCCCTGCCGACCGAGCGGAACGCGGACCACTGGTTCGGCGACTGGTTCGAGGAGCGTTTCGCCGTACCCGAAGGCTCCATCACCCGCGACATGGCGAGCCGGCCGTGGCTGAACCATCTCGCGGTGCTCAACGACGCACGCAGGCTCGGGACGGAACCGAGCGAGGCCCTCGATCACGCACGGCGGACCGGTGGCGGTGATCTGACCGTGATGCGGTCGGACGAGCTACCGGACGCTTTCTCCACCCCTGCCCTGACGGACCTGACCCGCCGGTGGGACCTGCGCCTCTACCAACTCGAACCGGTGATGCACCTGCTGGACCACGGCACAGCGGCCATTCCTGCCGACGAGTTGCCGGGACGTCTGCTGGCCCAGGTCTGGGGATCGGTGGAGCGAGTCCCGGCGAGCCAGTCCGCAGCCGTCCTGCCGATTCGGGCCCTGGCGGACATGGCCCTGTCCGCCGACACCTGGCCTCCGATGACCGCCGGTGACGATCCTCGGCTGCTCCGGTGGATGACCGGTGTGACGGGCCTGGACTGGACGACGGACACCGACCCTTCGCGGGCGACCACTCTGCGGCACCTGATCGAGGCCGGATATCTGACCGCACTGGGCAACCTGGCTCGCAGGGTGGGCCTGCCGCAGCACGAACGGGCGGCGCTCGCGAGCCGGCTGCGGATCAGCCAGGAGTGGGTGACGGCGCTCAGCCTCCGGATCGGCTCGGTGCCGACGCGCATCGTCGAGCAGGCCGCCCTGCTGGGCGTGGCGGACCCCGCGCGCCTGTTCGCGCTCGCCTCCCTGCTCGGCGTCGACCCCCGCATCCTCGGCCCCGACGACGATCTCGGACGACTCAACGGCACACCCGGATCGGACCGCCTCGGTGCGGCGGGCGAGGTCGCCGCCTCGATCCGGGCCCGGCCCGACTGGCCGACCCGACGGATGCACGGCACCCTGACCGACGATCTGTTCCGGGTCGTGCAGTCGTCCGAGGTCGCACCGGCCCAGGTGGTGACGCTGCTGCGCAGGCTGCCGCAGCTCCTGAACGACGATGGTTCGTGGCTCGGTCTGCCTCGGCTGCTGAGGATCGCGGTGCGGCTGGGCGGGCGGCCTGAGCCGGTGGCGCTGTACGCCAACACGAACCGGCCGCCGTTCGTTCCCGGCCGCCCACAACCCACCGACGAGCAGGTGATCGCCGCCTACCAGGAGTGGACGGAGCGCCTGCGCGACAGGTACGGGCTCGACCCGATCGACGTGTGGCGGGTGTGGAACGGCGACGGTTCCGCGATTCTCGCGCGGGGCGATGTCGCCGAGATCCGCCTCGCGGCGATCCAGCACGCGGGCGACGATCTGGCGGGAATGACGAGCCGCCTGGCCGCGAACACCGGTCAGGACGTGTTGGATGCCATCGAGACGGTGACACGCGGATCAATCCGTGGTGCCCGGGTGCCGTTCCTGCCGGACGTCGCGGTGCCCGACGGGGTGCACATCAGGTTCAGGGTGCGCCAACTGGCGGATGGACCGCGCGCGCGGCTCGCGAGGATTCTCGACGGTGTTCCCGGTGCCGCCTTCCAGCAAGGCGGATTGAGTTGGGACCACGTCAGCTTCACGTTCGCCTCAGACGGCGGTGGCTGGGCAGACCTGACGAAGGTGCTGAGAGCCTTCGGACCGAATCCCGGCAATCGGCCGCGCCAGGTGCACGTGGACGTGCGTCACGGGTACGGAACGGACCGCGCCGCCTACCTCCGACTCGCGCACCTCTACTACTCGCACAGCGACGTCCTGACCACCGCCGGAGTGGCACCCTTCGACGACCTCGACGTCTATCGCGCGCAGTTGAGCCTTCCGCAGTTCCCGACGTACGAGCACTTCCTCGCCTACCACGGCGCTGAGCGCGGAGCGTTGTGGATCGGCGCCGCACCGCGATCCGGCGACATCATCCGGTTCAGGACCGGGATGGACGCGCCAACCGATCCCGGCACCGTCCAGGCGCGCGTGTTGATGATCGCGGAACTCGTCCGGTCGGCCCGACGCCCGATCGAGGACGCCGCCCTCTGGGCCCGGCAGTTCGAGCTTCCCGGGGCCCGCCGTCGTGCTCGCGATGGCGGTGCCGCGCGGGAGTTGGGAGCCGACGGGCGCTGGCTGGCCTCGCTGCACGCCGATCCGGCACTACGGGCCCAGGCTGCCCTGCTGATCCTGGCCGGTAGGGACGAGCCGTACCAGTACGGGTCTTCCCGGCCGGCCGTGCCGGGGCTGGGTCCGGTGTGGTCCGATCCCGTCGTCACGTCCGCGTCCGCCGCGACGTCGGTGGCGTCGAGCCCGGCCTCGGTGGACGACGACGGCGACGTGGAGATGGACGGCAGTCCGCCCGACCCGACCGAGGCGCCGGTGGCGGTCGGATCCTCGCCGCCCGCGCTCGTACCGTCCGCAGCGTTTCCCCTGGCGTACGACCAGGAGAGCCTGACCGCACCGGATCCGGCGGTGCCGAATCCGGCGGCGGAGACGGCGACCCGCCTGGTCCGCACGTACGTGCGGAGACTCTCGCGGAGCCGCTGGGAGGTGGTCGGTACGCCGGGCCGATCGGCCGAGCGGTTGACCGAGCTGCTCTCCACCGAGCGCCTCAAGGACCTGTCTCCCGCGCAGCTTCGAGCCGGTGTGACCATGCGGCCGAGTCGTTCCGGAGAAGGCGGTGACGAGCGGTTCCGGTTGGTCGTGCAGACCGAGCCGGCCGGTGCCTACCGGCATGTCGAGTCGGCCGACGGTGCGCACCGATACGCGTCCTCGCTGCTGGTGACGGTGCGACTGGAGCACACCGGGCCGGTGCCGGCCGGGAGCACGGGCTCCGAACCGGTCACGGATCTGCCGCAGACCCGCGCGGTGCTGCTCGACCAGCGGGTCACGGTGGCGGACGAGGTGCTGGCGCAGCCGATGCCCCGGACGGCTCCCACCGGCGTCGAGCGGGTGCCGGCGCTGCCCGATGGCCCGCAGGAGACGCTCCGCGCGCTCGGCTTACGGCCGCAGTCGGTGACCGGGCACGACGTGCGGAACGGACAGGTCCGGGTCAGCGCGATCGCCCCGACGGCGGCGCGGACGCTGCATGACGCGGTGGTCGCGGAACTGCGCTCGGGTCCTTGGGCAGTGCACCGACCGGCGGGTGCCTCGGGTGGCGTGCGGGACCACCCGGTGCTGGCCGACCCGGCCGGGGTGGACGGGATCCATCACGCGCTCTCCGCGCCGGGACTGACCGCGCTGCTGCCCGGTGCGCTCGGCGGACCGGGCGCGGCGGCGGGTCCGCTCCGGGTCGAGCTGGCGATGTTCGGCGGGGTGCGGCTGGGCCGGTCCGGCCGAGGCGAGACCGCGCGCGAGCGGATCCGGGTCGGCCTGCTGGCGCAGGTGACTCCGGCGGGTTCGCCGGACGCGTCACCACTGGCGATCCGCCTGGACGACGCGGTGGAGCTGTCGGTGTCGCCCGACACCGCCGACCGGATCCAGCGTGACGCCCGTCCCCTGCACGAGGAGTCGCCCACCTACGAGCGGAAGTCACCGTCGGTGTCGGGGCTGAACGCCGAGCAGCAGGCCATGCTCACCGACGCGCTCGGCGGCTCCGACGCCTGGGACCACCTGCTGAGGAATCAACCGAACGGGTTCGACGGCGCCGCGTTCCTGCGGTTGGCCGGGGCGCTGGCGGTGCTCGACGAGAACGGTCAGGTCGCCGACGCTGACCGGCTGAACCGGATGGTGCGCTGGGTGCAGCTCATCGAGCGGGTGCCGGAGCCGTCCCAGATCGAGCCGCTGGCGTTGGCGGCGGTGCTGACCCAGGCGCGCGCCGCGTTGGCGCACGCGGAGGCCGAGCTGGTCCAGGCCGAGAAGACGCACTGGTCGGCGGAGTACCAGCACCGCTACTGGCAGTCCAAGGCGACCGGCCTCGACCAGAAGGCGGAAGGTCTCCGGGGTCACGCGGAGGAACTGCGACGTCGGGTGCACCCACACCAGGAGTCGCTTCCCGACGCTGCGGCACCGGTCACGCGACTCGCCGACGTGCAGGCGGAACTGGCGACGGTGTCGGCGGACGTCGACAAGGTGCGCGCCGCGTTGGCCGGCGCCGCCGATGAGAGACGTCGTGCGGCGCGGGAAGTAGCCGCACTTCGCATCGAGGTCGCCGGACTCCGCCGGGAACTGGCGTCGCTGCGCGCGAACCCGTCGAGTGCGGTGCAGGTGCCCGTGGTCCGGCAGGCATGGTTCGCGCTCGCCGTCGAACTCGGCGTGGACCCGTACGCGCTCGAGGTGTTCGGTGGCGCGCTGGCCGCGACGATGGTCGGGCGGAGTGAGATCGCGGCCGGGGAACTGTCGGCCGAGCTGCGACGGCGGCTACGTCAGTACGGGGTGTACACCGACAACGACCTGATCATGTTGGCGGATGTCGGCAGGCGGCTGATCCTGGATCCGGCTGACCTACCCGTCCTGCGGTGGCTCAACGACCGGGGCGTGTCGTTGGAGTTGTTGGAGGCGTTGCCGGCCGACCTGTTGGTCACGGCCTTCAACTGGGCGTGGGAGCAGCATCATCGTGGTGATCCGGCTTCGGTGCCGGAACTCGGCCATCGCGAATCCGGTGAGCCGGACGGTTGGCCCGCTCTGCTGAGCGGTCGCCTCGGCTTCCCGATCACGTCGCTGCTGGCGGACTCGTCGTCCCGGCACCTGAAGCTGCTGCTCTACCGGATGCTCAGCGACCGACCGATGGACGACGTCAGCAGGTTCCTCGACTCGCTGACGCCGCCTCCGTCGTACCGCAGCGTGCCCCCGGTCAGCGAGGAACAGGCGGCCCGGTGGGCGGCCCGGTTCGGGGTGACCGCCGACGAGGTGCGGGTCCTGGCCGCGAACGCCTGGGCCGACCTGCCCCGCATGGTCGGTCTGGCCGAGCGGATGGCACTGGACGACGGCGAGGCGCACTGGCTGTTCGACCTGACCCGCACGATCGGCCGGGTGGCCACCGACTTGCCGAGACTGGCGTATCGGATGGGCGTGCGGCCGCAGGTCGTGCTCGAATGGAGTTGGCGGATGGCGGCCGACTCGCGGGACCTGATGCCGTTCCGGTCGGCGGTGCGTCTGCTGCCGACCACTCCGCCGCCGGTACCGGCGGAGAACCGGCTCTCCGTCGCGGAACTGGTGTCGAACCTTCGGGACAGCCTCGACACCGTGACCGACGCGCCGTGGTGGGCGTTGTGGATCGCCACGCACACCCCGTCGACCCTGGGTCCCGACGGACTGACGCCGGGAGAGCTGTACGACCTGCTGGGTGAGGAGACGCAACACGTCTTCGTGTATCCGGGGACGCTGAGCGCGGTGAACCTCCTCGACCGCATCAGGGATCCGTACCGGCCCCTTCGGGACTACGCGGAGATCAGCCCGTTGCCCGCCGAGCGGGCCGCCGACCAGTGGTTCGCCACGTGGTTCGGTGAGCAGTTCGGCGTTGGTGAGATGGTCATCCACCACGACCTGATGAGGCGGCCAGGTCTGGACCACCTCGCGGTACTCGACGAGGCCGCCAGGATGGAGGTGGAGCCGTCCAGGCCCCTCGAGTACGCCCGGTGGTCAGGCGGCGGGGACCTGGCAGCGACGCGTGCGTTCGGGTTGCCCGCCGGCGAGCCCCAGGCCGGGCTGATCGAGTTGGCCACTCAGTGGGGCGTGCACCTGCACCAACTCACACCGATCGTTCCCGTGCTGCCTCGGGAAGCCGATTTCTGGGCGCAGGGTGTCGAGCCGGTCATGACGAGCGTGCTGACCCGGATCTGGGGCGGTGCGGAGTCGATCCCGGCGGACAGCTATGAGGCGACGAACCTGCTGCTGACGTTCCTGACCGACCAGGGGATCAGGGCGGATCGCGATCGGGTGTCCAGCGCCCATTCTCTGCGGGGGCTGTGGCTCACCTGGCAGTGGGGACTGGACTCCACTGCGGAGACGGAGAGCTTGAGACTCTTCGACGAGTTGTCCTCGGAGAGTAATGGCAGTTACCTGGAACTGCTGCGAGAACTCGCGAATCGGATGAACCTGTCTAAGCTGGCACGAACGGCGTTGGCCGACCGGCTGGGGATCAGCACGGGCTGGGTGGACGCCTTCAGCCTCCGGATCGGGACGGTGCCCGACGGGGTTGTCGACCAGGCCCGCCGCCTGGGGGTGACCGATCCGGCCCGGCTGTTCGCCCTCGCCGCCATGCTCGGCGTCGACCCGAGGGTGCTCGGACCCGAAGACGGTCTCGACCGGCTGAACGAGGACTCCGGCGACGCTCGCTTCGATGTCGCGTACGACGTCGCCACGTCGATCCGGGCCCGCTCCGACTGGCCGGGGCGGTCGTCGGGCGACACGATCACCGATCGGCTGTTCCGGTTGGTGAAGCGGTCGTGGACCATCCCGTCGAACCTTCCGACCCTGCTCAACGACGACGGCAGTTGGCTCGGTGTCGACCGGTTGCTGGAGGTCGCAGAGCGGCTGCACACTGCACCGGAGTCGGTGGCTCTGTACGCGAACACCCAGCGGCCACCGGCCGTGTCGGGCGATGGGCAGCCCACGACCGAGCAGGTGGTCACGGACTACCAGGCGTGGGCGGAGTCCGTATACCAGAAGTACGCCCTCGGTCCGAAGCAGCTCTGGCGGGTCTGGAACCGGGAGGGCACGGCGTCTCTCCACCGTTACCACGTCCGCGCGATCCAGGCCGCCGCGCTGGCGTCCGCAGAGCCCACCGAGGCCACCGAACTGCTCGACCGGTTCACCGCCGGTGCCAACCCGCTCCGGGCGGTAGAGGAGCTGGCGCGGGCGCGCGTACCCGGCGCCTGGCTGGTGCCGTTCCAGCCGGAGGCACCCGAGCCGGCCGGGGTGACGATCTGGCTGTCGCTGCGGTTGTCCACCGGCGGACAGTCCCGTGAGCTGCAAGAACAGGTGGCAGAGTATCCCGGCGCCATTCTGCTGGGGAACGATCTGCTCTACGAGTTCGGCGCCGGTCGCGGCGACTGGGCTGGACTGGCCCGCCTGGTGGAGATCGTCCCTCGGCAGGTCGCCGGGGAGTCCGTGATGATCTCCGTGCGGTCCGGGTACGGCATGGACGCGGCCGCCTACCTCCGGCTGGCTCACCTCTATCACACGCAGGCCGACGTGTTGACGATTGCCGGACTGACCCCCTTCACCGACGAGAGCGCCTACGCGGCCAGAGAGTTCGACTCCTTCGAGGAGTTCCTCGGGCACCACCGCGATGGCTCACTCCTCATTCGCGCGAACTGGCGCTCCGGCGACCATGTCGCGTTCGTCCTGGCTCCCGGTCAGGTCTCGCCCGGTGTCCTGCAGGCCCGCGTGCGGATCGCGGTGGAACTCGTCCGGACCGCCCGGCAGCCGTTGTCGCCCCAGTGGTGGAGCCAGCGTTTCACCGGCCCCGGCTTCCAGGACCCGTCGCGGGCGGGCGGCCCACGCCGACTCGGGGACCGGGCACACCGACTGATCGAGCTGCTCCCCGATCCAGCGCTGCGGGTCCGAGCGGCCGGGCTCGTTCTCGGCGGCCCACAGGTCCGCCACCACGCCGAACCACAGGCATCGGGGCTGGGGCGGGTACTCGCCGATCCCACCCTCGCCCACACGTCGTTCGCGGCGCCACCGATGCCGAGCCCGGATCGCGTACGCGAGATCCTCGCCTCCGACCCGTCGACGTCCGGCCTCGACGTCGAAGCTCTGACCGCCCGGCTGAGCAACGCCACCGACGAGCGGGACGAGCGGGTCAGCTGGCAGGAGGCGGTGCTCCGCGCGGCGATCCACGGGAGGGTGGATCTCGCCGGCCTGCTGACCGGGCAGCTCTGGCCGGTTCTGGCCCGCCAGCTGATCACCGGCCGGATGGCGCTACCCGACGAGGTCGTCCGGACGGCGTACCGCTTCGTCGCCCAGACCTCGGACGCGGACTGGACGAGCCTGCTCTCCGAGCGGATGCCGCGGCCACTGTGGAACCTCACGGCGCCGAACCGGGTGGACGAGGAGGCCGCGGACGGGCGGGGCGACTGGCCCGACCTTGGTGTGCCCGGAGCGCGACCGCCCGCGCAGAGTCTGGTGCCATGGTTGCGGGGCCGTGTCTCGGTCGGCGAGGACCCGTTGCCGTACCTCGTCGAGAACGCGTTGGATGGTCTGGCGGGACCCGACACGGGCACCACGTTCGGCCTGCAGCTCGTCATCGAACAGGAGGATTCCGCAGACGCCGCGTCGCACGGTGCGTACGGTGAGATCAGCTATTACATGACCCCGGTGTGGCAGGGCCTCCGGGAGGCCGTACCCGGTGTGGGGCTGATCAGCGAGGTGGTGCACCCAGGGGGGTACCGACTCACGGCACAGGGACTGGTGGACAGCCCTGCGGTGTGGCGGGCCCTCGGTCTGTTGATCGACACGGTGCGGAATCTGACCGCCCGGGCAGAGCTGCCGCTCACCATCGACGTCGAGACCGCCGCCACGCGAAGCGGACTCTTCTCGCCCGAGGCCCTCCACCGGGCCGCCGAGACGTACTCGGAACTCCTGCAGCGGATGTCGTCCGGCCCGGACCGCGCCGCCGTCAGCACGCGGACCGACTCGGAGCGCATGTTCGAGAGCACCGGCGACGGTGTGCGCACCACATCGATGCCGCTGCACCTCGCGTTCGGGCTGGCCGGACTACAGGCCCGGCTGCGGGTCGTGCTCGCACTGGTCCGGGCGGCGGAACGCGGCGGTGCGGGGACCGACGGGGGCGTCCCGTCGCTCGGTGACGGGACCGGGCGGTTCGATCCCGACCTGGTCTGGCTCGACGACTGGCTGCTCGACCTGTCCGGCTGGACGGATCTGCACGCCCTGCTGGACACGCTGGACCTGGACCCGCCGGGAGCCGTGCAGGTCGCGACGCTGTTCCAGCTGACGTCGTGGTATCCGCCCGGCGAGGAACGAGTAGGACTACCGCGTGGGATCCGGTGGATGCCGGATGTGCCGCTGCTCACGCTCGACGAGGAACACCCGGCCGCGTTCCTCGCTGCGGTCGTGGAGAGCAACCCGGAGACCCCCGTCCGGGACATCGTGCGGGAGCGGGCTTCGCACCGACTGCCGCTGCGGTTCCGGCACGGGCTCTACGCTCGGTTCCACGCGTTCGCCGCCGCGCTCCCACCCGACGCGGACCTCGGATCCGCACGCGCCGTGCGGCGCAGGGCAGCCGCGAGAGTGTGGAACGAGCTGGACCGCAGCAACGAGCCGGTGAGCGTGTGGCACGAACGGTTCCAGGCGCAGAACCGGCTATCGGCGTGGACCTCACCCACCTCAGTCCCGGCCGTCCCCGACGCGTACGAGTCGGCCCGCTCGGTCTGGCTGGCCACTCCGGCCCGTCCGGAGGCCGCCACCGCGGAGGACGTCGCGGCGCTCCGGACCGCAGCCGGCTGGTTGGACACCGTGCCGTCCGATTCCGCCGCGCGCCTGCAGCACCACATCGGCACATGGCTGGCACGACAGGACCCGGATCGGTTCTCCGTGTCAATGCCCGAGATGCAGGTGCGGCCGGGCCGGTGGGCGCAGCACGGTCTCCTCGGTGCCGTCATCGACGCCGCCCGGTGGCAGGGTGTCCGCCTGCCGTCCGGTGTCCGCGCACCGGGGCGACTCCGCCGCCACGTGCTGGCGCAGATCGCGCAGCACGACGACCTCGTCCGCGACCTGCTCGGCGCGGGACCGACACAGCTCGCCGAGGAGGTGCCGCCCGGAGCGTTCGTCGATCTGGTGTCGAGCCTCCCGGCGGCGGCCCCGGCGCCCGAACCGACCGCGCATCGACGGAGCATCGTCGAGGAGAACGTCCGGCGCGAGCATCCGGGGATCAGCGATCAGGAGTTCGCGCACCGGGTCCAGGCCGCGCTGGACGGATGGCTACCCGAGAACCGGCGGCAACACCTGCGCGGCCGGTTGCTCCAGACGCAGGAAACGGCAGCTCAGGTGCGCCAGGCCGTGATGGCCAGCGTCGGACCGCGTCCGACGCTGGCCGCCGCGTTGCGGCGTGCCATCGACGGCCGGGCGGGCGATCTGGCGGGTTACCTGGGTTCCTGGGAATCCCGCAGTCCGACGGCGAGCCGGCACCTGGTCGTCCTCCTGGCTCGTGCACTCGACATCGACGTCGTGATCCGCAGCGGTGCGATCGCCGAGAGCACCAATCCGGGCGCGCGTCCGGTCCTGCACCTGGACCGGTCGGCCGGCACGGCGTACCGGCCGTTGTCGCCGGTCGGGACCGAAGCATCGACTCCCTCCGGGACGCCGAACCTGCCGCGGCTCGACGCCGCCGACCCCGAGCTGACCACCGAGGTGCGTGCCCGGGCCCGTGACCAGTACGCGGCGCTCGCCGGTGGCGACCCCGCGCGGTCGCAGGCGTGGACGGCGCTGACGGACCTGCTGACCGACTGGGTCGGCCTTCCTGAACTCGCCGTCGAGGTGGTGCCGGGGTTCGGCTCAGGTGTGAACTACTCACAGTGGGCGGTGCAACTCGGTCCCAGTTCGGTCGACCACGACCTCGGCGCGCTGTTCGCCGAGATTCTGCGCGCCGAGCAGCGGATGCTCGTGGAGCAGGCGTCGTACGCGGGGAGCGCGAACAGCGAGTCGTTCGTCAGCCCCTTCACCGAAGATCGTGTCCGGCGTCTCATGCGACAGACGCTCATTCCCGGCGATCGCCGCTTCGGTCCGGCGGTGCAGATGTGGTCCCCGGAGGACGAAGGGCAGCGAGCTGAGCTGCACGCCGCATTGTCGGCCGCCGATCGCTGGTTGATCGCCGAGAATGCGCTCACCGCCGGGGGCGGTCAGGTCTCGGCACGACTGCGGGGACGCCTGGTGCGTGACCGCAGCCGGGTCGAACGGTTCCACGCCGACGCCCTCGCCATGCTGCACAACCAGCCGATCGAGACGCATGTCCGGGCCCTGCAGGCCCGGCTGAGTGCCGGCGGTTCCGTCCGGGACTGGCGGGTGGGGCCCGACATCCAGGTCGACCCGGACTCGGGCGTCGAGGTGACGTGGTTCGGTGCGGCGGGCGTCCAGCTCCGACCGGCGGGCGGTGCCGTCGCGCCACAGCACCGTCTGGTGCATCCCGAGCGGCCGATCGTGCTGGTGCACGCGACCTCGATAGCCGAGGCCGCACAGATCCTCGGGCGGGTGGCCGCCGGACTACCGGCGAACGCCCTCATCGAGCTGGTCATGCCCCGTCCGGTGGACGTGACCCGGGCGATCACCCTGGCCGGTCTGCTGCACGCCGACCAGGAGCTGGCACTGCGGCCGGACCTGATCACCCGTGGGGCACGGGAAGACCACCTCGTCGGGTACTCGCGGGCACACACTCGGGCGGTCGAGCCGTTCGTCTCCTACTACACCGTGCACACCGAGCCGCAGGCCGAACCGCTGTCGGTGTCGTACCTGAGGCAGCTGCCCCACCTGGGCGGCGGTCGGTTCGCCCTCGTGCCGGGCTGGACGGTGGTTGCCGAACCGCATCGGATCTGGATCCGGCCCGACGACGTCGGCGACACCGTGCCCACCTTCGGCCACGAGTCGGTCGCCATCGGCAGTCCCGGAGCCTCCGTGCCGTGGACGGTCGTCCGGCTCGGAATCTGGTTCACCACGTGGTGGGCCGCGCAGAACGGCATGAACATCGGTGATGGTCTGTGGAAGGTGTACGGGAACGTCGCCTCGCCACCGGCGATCCGCAGGCTCCGTGACGTGATCGCCGCCGACCCGGTGGACGCGATGGTGTGGACTTCCGCCTTCACTGTCGTCGACCTCGACGGGATCGATCATCGCCTCGGCGGCGAGGACGGCTTCCTGCCGTTCCTGCTGCTCGACCAACTGATCGGCGTCGCGGGCGGCGACGGCGACACCGACCCGGACCGGGCCGTCGAACTGCTGACCGAGCTGACGCGTCGGCTCGGCCTGCACGACGGCGGTGAGGGCGACGAACCCGACCGGGTTGCCCGGATCTCTCTGCTGGGCGTCGCACTCGGCGTGCACGAGGCGCACGGCATGGCGGGGCTCACGGAGGACCGTCTCAGGGCCGTGGTGGACGAGGAGCGGCTCAGTAACACCGAGACGGACCCGGACGACTCGGACGACGGCTCGATGGACGCCAGCGCGCCCGCGCCGGCCGAGGAACCGGTGTCGGTCGCCGCCCCCGGGGAGGCCCCCGGGGACGACATCGGGTGGCAGCTTGACGCCGACGGCACGTACAAGCATCCCGACAACGAAGCCGACGACCTTCCCGAAGCACTGCGCGAGAACCGGTCGTCGCCGCTCAACGAGGTGGGCTTCCTGGCGGCGCTGCGTCGCCTGGTGATCGCCCGGACTGCGCCGGAGCAGGTGCCGACGGAGAACGAGTGGGTCGACCACCTGCTGCGTCGAGCCACCCGGGACATGGAACTGGCCGATGGTCGGTTCACCCCCAGCCTGACCGAGGTATCGCAGCGTCTGATGTCCCGCGAGCCGGATTTCCGGCTGCAGTTCTTCGTGCGGGAGGCGAACGACGCCCCCGTCAGGGCGCAACCGGTGCAGGGCGACAGCGGTGACGTCTTCTACCTCTACCACGACGTAGACGGAGACTCTTTCGACATCTACTTCCTCGGTGAGGCCGCCCGCCTGATCGAGGACATCGCACGACCCGAGCCGGTGCCCGGCCTCGCGCGTCGGATCCGGCAGGCACGACTCGGCATCCCCGCCACGGTGACGCCGGGCGGACGGTACGCGTCCGACTCCGCCAGCGGCTACGACCCGACTGCGGCGACCGCGACGGCCCGGCAGTGGCGTCGCACCGTCCTCTGGCTGCGGTCGCTCGCCGTGGACGGGACACCACTGGTCGAGCAGGAGGTGATCGAGCAGATCGACCTGCTGCACGGCGAATCGCGGACCGTGATGGAGGCCGGCTGGTCCGTGCTCCGGCGGCGGATCGGCCAGGCATGGCAGTGGGCGACGCGACCCGGTGTCGAGATGCAGACCCCCGGCAACGGCCCGCGAGAGCACGCGGGCCGGCTGGCCGGTGGGCTCCACGCGGACCTGGCCACCTTCCGGGGTGAGCTGGCCGAGGCGGTCGACGCGGCCACGCAGGAGAGCCCGGAGAGCCAATCGGGGGGCCGTCGGGGGTCCGCGTTCAGCGCGGTGGGGTCGGAGCCGTTGTCGGCTGACGTGTCATCGGTCCTGGTGGCGCCGATGCGGGACACCGGCGGTTGGGACCTGCGCCCGGACGGCGGCTACCAGGCGGGGGAGGCCGCCGGACTGCCCACGGGTCTGTGGTTCGACGACTCGGACGCACGCTCCGAGCAGAGCGAGGACGACCTGCTCCGGGTGGGGCGCGAGTTGCTGGCCGCCGGGGCCCGGCCGGCACGGATGCCCACGTTGCGGGAGCTCCGGGATGCCGGGCCACCGGCCGGGTCGACGGCCCCCGAACCGGAGCGGTGGGACGAGCAGCTCTACGCGTGGCTCGGGGCGGCGGCGGCCAGCGGGGGTGGCGTGCCGTTCCGGTTGCAGGCATTCGAGCGGGATGCTTCGGGTCGCATCCTGGCGTACCCGGTGCAGGGCGAGACCGGCGACGTGGTGTTCGCATACCTGCAGGGGGAGAGGCTGTATCGGCTGCGCGGGTGGGCAGTCACCTCGACGGGCGGATATCAGGAGAACACCGCTTCGGAACTCCCGCCCGGACTGTCGGTCGTCAACGTCGGAGCGTCCGAATGGGGCAGCCAGATCCTGTACACGGTGCAGATCCTGTTGACGCAGGCGATGGGTGCGAGCCGCTCACCGGAGCCCGGCGAGATGCTGGTGAAGTTGGCGTCCTACGCGGACCAGATCTGGCCCAGGCAGGTCTTCCGGCTGCTGCGTTGGGCGGTCAAACAGTTCGCGGGTGAGACGCCGTTCCGGTTGCAGGCGTTCGAGGACGCCGAGCGAGGTGTGTACCGGGCGTACCCGATCGAGGGTGACTCCGGGCCGCTCATGTTCGTCTACCGGTCGGCGTTCGGCGAGATCCTCCCGCTGCGCATGCGGGAATGGGCGAGGTCCGGCAACGGTGGCTACGAACCGGTCCCCGGCGTTCGGGCTGTCCGTCTGCCGGACGGCCTGAACGCCGGTGCCAGCACCGGCGCTGACGCTTCCGGGCTGGCTGACGCGGTGGCCCGACTGATGACCGTGCACGGACACCCGGCGACCGGCGAGGGGCTGTGGCGGCACCTCATCGACGGGGATGCCGTACCCGCAGGCACGGGGCCGGCCCCACACGCCGACGCCGCCCTGCTCGGGGTGATGGGGCAGGAGTTCGGCTTCCGGACGCAGGTCTTCGTGACCGACGGCGAGACCGTCACCACCGAACCGGTCCAGGGCGAACTCGGTCCGCTCTTCCATATGGTGCGTGACTCCCACGACGGCACGTACGCCCCGCTCTGGTCCGGGCCGTCGACCCATCTGCTGCCGGCACCGACGGCGCCGCCGCACGACGACCTCTGGCCGGTGACCGACGACGGTGAGTACCAGCGGGAGGGGACTGCTCCCCGACTGCCGCAGGCGCTGTCGCCGGGCATGGGCGGGTCGTCGTCGCGGGCCGTGCTGCAGGCGATGCGGGAGTTGGTGGTGGCCACCGGTGTCCAGCGGGTGCCGACCTCGGCACGCCTGTTGCAGTTCGCCGGAGCGGTACCCGCCGGACTGGACTGGGACCAGGAGATCTTCGAGTGGCTCCAGCTCACCGTCCGTGGCCTCGGCGGCAGCGAGGCGTTCCGGTTGCAGGCCTTCGACGAGATTCAGCCGGGCCGGATCAGGTCGTACCCGGCGTGGGGCGAGTCCGGCCCGATGCTGTACCTGCTTCGCACCCACGGCGATCGGTACCACGCGCTGTGGGGCGACCGTCCGGAGCAACTCGTCGTCTCGCTCGACGCCCTCGTACGCCAGGGGCGTCCGGTGGCGGCGGCCGAGGTACGGGACCGACTGACCCGCCTGGGCCGCGCAGACCGTGGCCGGTTCACTCGTCGCTGGTCGCAGCTCAGCGACCGGATCGAGCGGGCACGGCGCAGCCTGAGCGCACGCCAGGAACTGGCCTTCGGCGGTGAGAACGAATGGGCCCGTACCGTCGGGCAGGCACTGGCACTGCTCCGGGCGGACCTGAGTCGGTTCGATGGCGAGCTGGAACGGGCGGTGGCCGACGCGGAGCTGACCTCCTGGTTCGGGTTCGGGGCAGACCTGTCCGACTGGCACCGGCAGGTGTGGGAGCTGTTGAGCAGGTTGGCCGGTGTCGACGGCGGCTTCGGGGGCTGGCTGTCGGAGACCGCGCGGGCGATCGGCCTCTACCACCAGCCGAGCACCGCGCAGTGGGGACAGGAGATGTCCCGGCTACGTCCGTGGGGTCGGCGGCCGGACGTTCCGATCTGGGCCCGGCGGCGCCTGTTCCACATCGTCGGTCTCACCGAGGAGCTGTACCCGGGACGGCTCGCCGAGGGCAGCCCGACGCAGCGTGCCGCCCTGTTGCAGCGGGTGCGGCGGCTGGTGGACGCGCTCCGCCGGGACCCGCTGTGGCGGCGGACGCCGGGTGTGCAGGATCGGGTGCGTCCGGAGTTCCTGATCGCCCTGCTGCGCGGCTGGCAGAGGTCCTCCGCCGAACGGCCGATCACGAACGACGACCTCCGTGCGCTCGTGGACGTGGTCGACGAACTCAAGCAGCCGGGGCGGTCGGTTCGGCTGCACCAGGTCCTCAACGCCTGGCAGCAACGGCACCGGGCGGCCACGGCGCAGCACGTGCCCCCCACCGCCGACGAGGCACTCGCCCTGCCCGTCCACCGGATCGCCGACCGGTGGGAGTTGCCGCACCACATGGTCGAGGGTCAGCTCCTCGGTCCGGCCGACGCGACCCTGCTTCCGGCCGAGGCCGCTCAGGTGTTGGAGCTGATCCGGACGGCGGTCGGGGGCGGCGTACCCGACCACGACCCCGGCATGGTGCGGCTGCGCTACGACCTCGAACACCGGTACCGCGACTTCCTCGTCAACGGCAACCGCTACTTCATGCGTCGCGATGGCATCCCGATCGAGCTGCACGTCGGTGCGAAGCTGGTCAACACCCTGGTCGAGGATACGACGACGGGGCCAAGCTCCCGGCGGCTGGACAGCGCCACCATGTCCGCCCGCAAACAGAAGTACCTCAAGAAGTTCCTTCGTCCGCGTACCGTCCACCTTCCGTTCTCGGCGCTGTTCGGTGCCCTGACGGCTGGTTTCGTCGCCGTGCACGTCGCGATCACCCGTAACGAGCCGGCGAGCACCATGAGCAGGTCGAAGGGGATTCTGCACACCCGGATGCTGCGCAGCGGCACCACCGCCACCGCCTTCCGCGCGGACAGCAGATGGACGGTTACCAGCAGCGCCCCCGGTGCGGAACCCGGCCAGGCGGTACGCGGTGAACCGCACAGCCGACTGATGCCGCAGTCGGTCCTGCTCGACGTGCCGGTCTACCTGACGCGTCCGACGGCGTACGCGAAGGGCAAGGCACGAGCGGTCGAACCGTCGGTGTCCGTGTCCGACTCGAGGAGGTCTACCTCCGACATCGCCGAATCGGTGATCTCCGAGTCGAGCCACCAGCAGCCGTCCCCACGGTTGCGTCAGGGGTCGTGGGGTACGGAGGCAGCAGGCGAGCAGTCGCCGACAGCTCTTTCCCGCCGCAGCTCGACCGACCTGTCCTCGTCGTCGATCGTTCGGCCGTTCAGCGGCTTGAGCCGGAGCGACCGGCCGGGATGGCGCCTCTTCCAGCGGGTGACGTTCCAGACGAGCAAACGTGAGCCGCAGGCCGTCGACCTGAAACAGCTCCGGCGTACCCCCTCCGGGCGGCTGCTCCCGCCATCGAGCGACAAGCAGCCCGTCGGGAAACCGGTGACCGTCGGTGATGTCCCGCCGACGCTCGACTTCCAGGGCGAACTCCCACGGGCGTTCGTCGTCGACGACGTCGGCGACACGACGGCGTTGACCGAGGCGATGACCTCGACGGTGGCGCAGCCCCTTGTGGTGGGCGGCTCCGCCCGTGCCTCGTTGTTCGAGTTCTCCCAGCGGAGCGACGTCGGCAACAGGATCCACGAGATGGTGGACACCTACCAGTACACCCCGGTCCTGGCCGACGACGAGACCCGCAAAGCCATCGGGGCCGAGCGGGTACGAGCGCACTTCGGCCGCGCCCGACTGCTCTCGGTCACCGAGAAGGCAGACGACGTGGCGATGCGTCACATCTTCGCCAGAGTGATCGAGGTGGCTGCCGAGACCGGGGTCATCGACGGACTGAGCGGCACGGTGGGTGCCGGCCCCGGATCGCGTTACCGGGGGCCCGGCCTGACCGTGTCCGGCGGTCTGCGCTGGTTGTTCGCCAAGTCGTTCCGACAGACCCGCGGCGGTGCCACCGGCAGCGGTGCCGTTGGCCAGAAGTTCGCCGAGACCGTCGGCCCGACGGCCCTGTACGCGGTCGAGGTCACGTTCGACGTCGAACCGATGGGTGACGAGCCGGCCGGTCAAGCGGCCGTGATCCTCCTCATCCGCATGCAGGTCGAAGAGGCCCAGCGGCTGGCTGACCCGGGCCGGGTGGTCAGCCCGCAGCGAGTGACCGACCTGACGTACCGCTACCAGGGCGAGTCGACCGCACCGCAGGGCGTGGGACGCCTGCCCAGCAACGGCGACGTGGTCCAACCGCCGAAGTACCTGATGAGGGAGCACCCGACCACGATCGGCAGTTCGGTGGTGGCCGACCTGACCGGTATGCGCGAACTGCACGACCGGCTGCTCGGCGAACTCGAGTCGAGCAAGCCGGATCTGTTCCCCGGCTGGCGGACGGTGAAGCCGTCCGGTCGATCCCTGCGGGACATCGATGTGATCGTGCAGAACTACGTCACCCTGGCCGCCGGCCTGGCGCGGACCTCGTCGATCGGCGGTGGCCTGTCACCGCTGATCGGCAACGGCACGCGGATGAGCTTCCGGCAGTTCGGCGTGGTGCACTCCGACTACTACGAGCTCGTGGTCAAGGGGACGCTGAGCAACCGGCGGCACGCCGGAAGCACGAGCCTGATCAAGCCGGTGGACGTCGCGTTCCTGACCGATCTCGTGAATTTCACCCACTCCCGTGAGCAGGCGTACTCGACCGGCCCCGAGATCGCGGTGGCGGTGAAGTCGTTGCTCACCGATATCGGTGGTCGGTTCGGTGTGGTCGGAAAGGTGAGTTGGCCGCGGGTCCGATCCGGCGGGTTCGGCGCGCCGGTGTTGGCGTACCGGTGGTCGAACCGGGCGACCGGAGTGGAGGTGTTCGACTTCGACCTCGACTTCGACGCGCTCTGGTTGCATCACCAGCGCCCCGCGCGGTGGCGGCGATCGGCGCTCGTGGCGTGGGCCAACGGTGGCTGGCGGATACAGGCCAGTCCGCCGGAGCGGCTGTTGGCCGAGGATGAGCCGGCGCGGGGGACGGTGAGTCTGTGGACGCCGTCGGACATGTCCTGGCGCGTCGAGTCCGGCGTCACGCCGGCCACCGTCCCGACCGCGACACACACCGAACCGCTCGAGATCGCCGCCGCCGACGCCCGACTGGCCGTGGGCGGGGCGCGGCCGGAACTGCTGACCCGCGCCTTCCACGTCGACGCGATGGACGTGCCACCGGGGCTGTTGAGCGAACTCGCCCAACTGGCGTTGGGTGACGTCAGCCATGGTTCGCCGATCATGACCATCTCGGGAACTCCGGTGAACGTGGCGCTGACGGAGTCGTTCGAGGAGTCGGCACAGAAGGGACACTCCAGCACACTCACCGCGCCTGGCGGGTTGCAACTGGGCGGTCTGTTCGGAGACGGCAGCTACGCCGACTGGCACGCCGGAGTGGCGGCGCGGATCACGCCGGTGAACTGGCGACTGGAGCACTACATCGAGTCGCTGGTCGTCGAGGACTACTACCGGGGCACCAGCGGCGCGCACGCGTCCCGAGGCGGTGGCATCAAGTGGACGGGTGGCGTGGTGGCCGGGCCCGGCTGGACCCCCGACCACCCCGGTGGGCGGTTCGCCGGCCGTCTCTTCGGCAACTACTACTACGACCGGGAGCGGATCCGGGCCGAGCGTCGGGAGGTCACCGGCGCGCAGGAGCGCAACCGGTCGCACACCGGCCGATACCTGGTGCTGAAGGCGGACCTGGAGTACATCGCCCTCGCCACCGCCAGATGGGGAAACCTGCTCACCGAACTACCCCTCGTCGAGGACCTGCTGACGATGCTCCCCGACGGACGGGGTCCGCTGCTGCGGTCGTCGGCCTGGCAGGCGACGGTCCCCGACGGGCTGTACGTGTACGTCGCCGAGTCCGACCTTCAGGACCTGGCCCTGTTGATCGGCCCCGCGGATCCGACGACGGCGGGATTTCTGGCGGGACTGCTGCCGCCGCCACTGGGACGGGAGCGGGCCTGGCGGGCGCCCGAGCCGATGCGGCTCGGGCAGGGCCTGACGGTCAACGTCCTGGAAGACAAGATCGACCTCGACGAGCTGAAGGCGTTGCTCCACGACCGTCTCGCCGGGCAGATCCGGGGAGTGCTGCCCGCCGATCTCGCCGACGACGTGCTCGGTGGTCTGCGGCACCTGCTGGCCGGGCTCCGCGCCGACGGCGTCAACGCCTTCCTCGACGACCTGCTCGAAGAAGGGATCCCGCTGGTGCTGCGCCGGCGGGCGTACCTCGGACGGCGAGTCGTGCAGGTCTCGGTGCGGGTGCGGCAGGAGGGCGAACCCGTCTTCCGGGACCTGCGACACGACGTCAGCATCGAACACCATCACATCGCGCACATCCGGCAGGAGGAGAACGACACGACCTCCCGGCGACACCTGGGGACGCTGCAACTACTGGCCGGCGACGGCACGTCGCACGGTCCGGTCTTCGCCCTGATGCCGGGTGCGGCAGCGGGCACCGCTCGGGGCCGTTCCACACACCGCCACGAGGCGCGCCTGCTGCGCGTGCACACCACGGTGACCTCCACGGGACCGACGGTGCGATTCGCGATGAACCTCGTCCCGGAGGTCGTCATCGAGCACGCCGACGGGACCACCGAGGTCGTCTCCGGTCACCCGGTCCAGCCGCTGGTCCGAGTTCCGGAGACGATGAGCCGTCCGGCGGTCCGGGATGCCATCGAACGGGTGGACCCGTCACCGGGGATCGTGACGATCCGGTTGCTGGCATCGTGGGAGGTGGAGCCGGCTCGACTGGTCCGGTGGAAGAACGACCCGTTCGCGGTTCGCCTGCCCACCTTCTTCGGACCCGGCCAGGCGTGGGGATCGAAGGTGCTGCGGCTCGCGGCGCAGCGTCTGCTCACCATGATGGTCAGTGGCCGGACCGGCCTGCCGGGCAGCGACCTGGCGGGCATGGACCGAATCGGTTCGTCCTATCAGGTGGCTGGATCCGATGCGAGCGCCACCCTGGGATCCCTCTTCACCCGAACCGTCCTGAGCAGCACCTTCTTCCAGATCAACGACGCGAGCGACCGTGACTCCGCCGGTCGCCTGCCGGATGTGGACGGAGAACAGGCCGGGCTCGCCCTGCCGACGGTCTCGGTGCTCTCGACCCTGAGCGCGGCGGAGGGCACCTGGCTGGACGTGGACGCGCGCCTCCTCGCCAACCTGCGTAACGTCCGCCTGCACTCGGTGTCCGGGGCACAGGGCGAGGCCGTCCGGATCGAGCGTCGCAAGGTGCTGCTGACCCCGGCGGGCACCGATCACCAGAGCGCGGACAGCGGGATCCAGGACGTCCTCTTCCAGACCTCGTTCGACCACCGGAACCAGCGCGACGGTGAGATCAACGAGACCGACCTGTTCGCCCTCACCGGTGTGACCGAGACGTCCAACACCGAGGACGACGCTGCCGGCGGGGAGGGTGAACCGGGCAGCTACCGCAGCGTCCGCGACATCGGGCGCACGTACGAGTACCGGGCCGACGTCGTGTACCGGATCGTCGCGACGCTCGACGGTCGGTCCGAGGGCATCGAGGTCGTCATCCCTGACGGCTTCTGGTTCCGGCTGCGGGAACGGGAGGCGTTCCCCACCGGCCTGATGACGGTGCCACTGGCCCAGGCACTGTCGCCGTATGTCGACGTGGTCGACCACGCCGCCGCCGCGTATCGCAAGGCCGCTCAGGAGTCGGAGGACGCCTGGCACCGCGTCGTCGTGGCCGGGCAGGAACTCGCGCAACGGATCGAGGCCGAGCAGCAGGCATGGCGACATCTCGGTCAGAGCGGTGACTCCCCGCTGCCCGACGGCGTCGAGCAGTGGCTCCAGGAACGGACCGACGACCGCGACCGCGGGTATCTGCCGGCGGTCCGAGCGGTCCAAGGGGCCCGCGAGAGTTATCTCGACGCCCACCGGCAAGCCCTCCGGGCCAACCAGGATCTGCGCGAGGAGCAGGCACACAGCCAACGCGGCATCATCTTCTACCCGAGCGCCGCAGCCGACCTGTCGGCCGGACAGGAGGCGGTGGAGCGGGCGGACGACCGGGAGACGTTCCAGCGGGAGCAACTCCAGAAGGCCCTGGCACAGATGGCCGGGCCGGCCAGCATACCGGCGCTCGCCACGGATCTGACGCACGATCATCCGGAGCTGACGCGGCTCGGTGCTGCCTGGCGCGAGGCGGCGGGCCGAGCGCGTGCGGCGGCGGGTGAGGCGAGAAAGCACCTGGCCGACTTCCCCCAGTCGCGGACGAAGACCGAGGAGGCCGCCACCTCGCTGCGGAATCTGCGTCAGTCGCTCAAGCAGCAGGTCGCCCGCCTGGTTCCGGGCAACGTGTGGGCTGCCGAGTCGGGCAGCCGGTCGGTGGACGACGGTGGCCTGCCTGCCTCGCAGACCGTCGGTGATCTGGACGGACCGGCCGCAGGGGAATTCGCGAACGCGGGGATCGGGTTCCCCGGTGGACAGTACTGGCCGCCCGAGGTGGACGGCCCGGACATCGCCGGGGTGACGCCACTGCCGGTCATCCCAGGTGCCTTCGTGGTCGCGACGCACGGCGACGCCCGTGGCGTACGGATCCGGGGCCGGCACGTCTCGATGGCCCGGTTCGCCGAGGTCATCCGTCAGACGCCGGGGTGGCGGGGACAGCCGCTGGCGCTGGCGGTCTGCAACTGCGCCACGAACAGCTGGTCGAGCCGGTTCGCCGACAGACTGCGGCGGATCCTGCAGGTGGACGTGTACGCCAGCGACGGTTGGGCGGAGACCGGGCATGGGTGGTTGCGGGCCCTGCACGTGGGCTTCGAACCGGACCACGAGCGAGGGCTCGACCAGCCGGCCCCGAACGGTTCCGCAAGGATCACGCTGCGGCCAGCGGCGTTCTGGCACTACCCGGCCGACGGTGGTGACCCGGTCGAGGTCGGGGCGGACCTGACCGCCGTACCGGCCACCGGAGCTCTCCCGGCACCGCCGCAGCCGTTCGACCCGGACCCCACGAGCGGGTTCCCCCTGTCCGACCCTGAGGTGCAGCGGGCCTCACACGCCCTGGCCCGGACCCATTTCGAGGCGCTGACCCGCGCCTGGCAGAGCACGGCCGTCGCGGGGGCGGCCGTCGCACCTGCCGAGCCGGCGTCGACGTCCGACACTGATGCGGTCGTGTCCTCCGCCGAGTCGGCGTTGCAGGAACTGGCCGACCACCTGGCCGTTGCCGAGCAGATGCCGTCACCCTCGGTCGAACTTCTGCCACCGACCGGCCCGACCGCCGGCTTCGACCCGGCTGCCTGGACGGTGCGGGTGATGGTGGACGAGCCGGACCGCATGCTGGTTGACCTACGGCGCGGGGCGCTGGCGGCGGCGCAGCACTTCCTGGTGTCCCGCCTGATGGCGGGAACCGGTGACTGGCAGGCCGGTCGGGAGGCCGCCGACCGGGTCGCCCTGCACGCCCGTCGGTTCCCGCTGTTCGTCGGGGACGCCCAGTCGGGACTGGCCGCGGCACTCTGGCACGATCTGCACCACCCCGAGCAGGGTGACGTGGCCCACCGCCCGGTGCGGGAGCGGCTGCACCAGGCGGCCCGCGATGCCGACGGTCGGCTGGCCGACGCGGGAAGCGTCCCCGGGTTCAGCCCGCGAGTACGCCGACGGCTGGCGGAGGCACGGGACGAGGCGTGGCGGCGGCTCGCGCACGCCGTGGAGTCGTACCGCAGCTCGTTGGCGCAGACCCAGGCGGACGCGCTCGAACTGGCCGCGTCGCAGCTCGGCTCGGCCCGGGACTGGCGCACCGACCTGCTCGGTGCCGACATCGACGCACCGACCGGCCAGTGGCTGCTGCCCCGGCCCGGCGGCCTGTACGTCGGCCCCGACATGCAGCGGCTGGGTGAGCTACCGAACCGCCCGGCACATCCGTCGCGGCTGCGCCTGGTGGTGGACGCCCGGGACGCCGGGTCGCTCCGCCGGGCACGGCGGCAGGTGCGGGCGGCGGTGCAGGCACTGCCCGGTCACCTCGCGGACCGGGTGATGGTGGAACTGCTACCGCCCGCACCGCTGGACACCGCCACCGCGATCAAGCTGGCGGACCGGCTCGGCGGCTCCGGCCGGTCCCTGCTGCTCGGCCGGGACGCGGTGACCGGTGTACCGGCCCGGTCGGAGCGGGTCCGGCCGCTTCGCGCCGGAGGTTGGGACAGCCTCGTGGCGACGGCCACCGAGTTCGAGTTCCGCCCGAGGGACGCCGCACCGCCGTCGACGCTGCGCCTCAGCCCGTCCCTGCACCTGCCGCGTCGGTCGGACGGGACCTACCGGCTCGCCGGTGAGCGCGACCACTGGCTGATCCTGGACGAGGAACTGTCGCTGGACGGCACCGTGCCCGGCCCGGCCCCGTGGGCTGCGCTGGCGCAGGCACGCCGCGTGGCGCGGGCACTGGCCGGGGGCGACGACCTCCACCCGGCGCCGCTCCGGACGCCGGACGACGTGTCCGCACCGCCGCCGATGCCCACGTCGTCCGCCGCGCCGGACACCGCCGGTCCGGACCTGCTCGGCCCGGTCGACCCGACACGCTACGTCTGGTCCGGCGGTGCCGGCGATCTCGGGTTCGCGCTGCCGGACCTGGTGTACGCGCTCGGTGACCTGGCCGGTGTCGCGTCGGACACGCCGCCGGACACGGCCCGCGAGGCATGGGGGTGGCTGGCCGAATCCGTCGGCGTCGACTCCGGCGACGCGCTGGCGCTGCTCGACGTCGGGTTCGTGGCCGCGCTCGCGTACGGCATCGGCGGCCTGACCGCGGCCCGGGTGACCGCTGTCCGGCAGCTCGTCGCCCTCGACCGCACGCTCTCCGCCGGTCCGGCGGACGCCTGGTATCGCAGCCCGGCCCAGCTCAACGCCCTGTTGCACGAGCTGTGGGGACTGTCCGACCCGGACCCGGACACACCGCTGGCCCGGGACTGGTTGGTGGTCGCCGTCGAACTGGCGCCGGGCGCCGCCGACCTCGCCGAGTTGGCCCACCGCAGGCGGCAGCTCTACGCGACGGTCGACGCCTGGATCGACTCGGCCCGTCCGCTGTTCGGCGGCCGGGTGTGGTCGGTCGGCGGAACCGGTCGCGAGGACCCGTGGCCGGACGCGGTGGTGATCGCCTACCCGGCCCACGACGACGGCCGGCCGCGCCCCCTGGATCCGGCGATCGGTGTGCCCGGTGGGGCGGGCTGGCTGACGGTCCTGCTCGACCGGGCCCGCGCCGCCGATCCCGACCTGTTCGGCGGCCCGGTGGTGGTCCGACCGGTCGGCATCGACGCCCGGTGGCTTCCGGAACTGCGTCGGCAGGCCGCCGCACTCGACCACCGGCTGTCGCAGAGCTTCCAGGTGCAGCCTCCCCGCGCCCATGCCGAGCCGATCCTGCGGTTGCGCGGCGGGCGGGGAGCCCGGGAGCTGGAGCTGCCGGTCCTCCTCAAACGCACCGACCCGGGCCGAGGGCGAGGCCGCCGGGACATCGCCCGCTCGTCGCAGGGGCTCCGGCTGGACGCCGACGGTGACGCCGGCGGCATCCTGGAGGTGGTGGAGCCGCCGCTGCTCGTGCTCGACGACGAGGTGGTCGGGGCCGACCCGGCGGCCGTACACGCCGCCACGGCCGAGGCGGTCCGACGCGCCACCCGGTCAGGCACGCTCGGCTCCCTCTTCCCGGACTACACGGTGGCACCCGAGATGCGGGACATGCCGCTCACCCCGCTGGCTGGGCAGCCGTACGTGCAACACAACTACGGCTTCCCGGTCGAGGACATGCACGAGTTCCTCGGGGACCTTGTCGACTACCACGACCAGACCAGGAACCAGGCGTTCGGGAAGGCCGCCGCGCTGACCACGCAGGGCCTCGTCTTCGGTGAGTACGTCGCCACCGCGTTCAACGGCGGCGTGAAGCCGGACCTGAGCCGGCCGTCGCCCGCCACCACCCTGGCCGGTTACCTGGCGCAGGAGTACACCCGGGTGGGCGCGGTCGCGTCGGCCTACCACACCAGGGAACATCGGCCGAAGAACCTGCTGCTCTGGGCCACCCGGGAGACCTGGCGGGCCGCGCTCGCCGCGCTTCCGGCCGAGCTGCGGCGCTACCTGCACACCCACGCCGAGTGGGTGCAGGAGCAGTTCCTCACGCGATACCGGACCCACCACGCCGAACAGCTCTCGCAGGCCGGACGCGGCGCGGACCTGCTGGACGTCGAGGTGCCGGGTAAGTCGTTCACCCTGCGCCAGGTGCTTGACAACGTGGTCCGCACCAACCCCGACCGAGCGATCACGCCGGCCGAGGCGCTGAACATCCGGACCTACACCGACGAGATCGACACCAACGAGGGTCACCTGCGCCATGTCGGGCTGCGCATCGGCGAGGGACGCAATTTCGGGCTGGCGCACTCGATGTTCTCCTCGGTCCTCGAACGTGACGGCCAATGGCTGTGGCGGCGGGTTCGCCGGGGATACCAGAAGGTCGCCTTCGCGCGTACGGCGTCGGCCGCCCCGCCCACCGTCGAGCTGGCCGACCTGGTGGCGGACCTGCGACGCCAGGTGGCGTCCGGTGAACCGGCCCCGGGCGGCCCGGCCGGGCCCGGACCGGTCTGGCAGGGCGCACTCCGGCTGCTGACCGGGCTGCTGGAGCACCCGGACCGGCTCGACCTCTCGGCGGCCGGCGACGTGTTGGACCGGGTGCCGCCACAGCGGCGCATCGATCTGGCGACGGCAGTGCTGGAGAGCGTGCACCTGCGGCTCGACCCCGCGTTGCGCCGCCGGATCCAGATCGTCGACCTGCGCGCGGTCGACCTGCCCGAGCGGTCGTGGCCCAAGATCCACCAGTGGTTCCCGAAGGCGGAACTGCGTGTCGTCGACGAGCCGGTCCAGTTCCCACCGGGCTGGGCGCAGCTCAGCGACCGGTTCGCGGGGGCCAACAGCGCGCCGGTCCGGGTGCCGGTGCGCGAGGTGACCCGGCGCCTGGACGAGCTGGCCGGGGACCGACACCGGCTGACCGGGTTCGCGCGCGGTCTGGGGCTGACCGACGACCCGGCCACCGGCGCCGACGCCCGGGAGGCGCTGCACGATTTGGCGTACCTGACCGCGGCGGTCTCCGGGCCCACGTTCGACCGGGCCGACCTGGAGCGCCTCGCCGGGCTGCTGACGGCGCTGCGCCCGGAGCACCGCGTGGTGACCTGGGGTGACCTCGAAGCGGCGGTCGGCGGGCTCTCCGCCGACCAGCCGTGGACCGTGACGTTGTCCGTGCCGGACGTTCGCTGGCTGCTGAAGGTGCTGGCCGACGGCGACCGGCGGGCGGCGGATGCACTTCTGCGTGCGGCGGCGCTGGCTCGCTGGGTGTACGGCCCCGAGCCGCGCGAGGGCAGCCTGGCCCGGTTGGGTCGAACCATCGAGGTCTTCACCGGGCGGACCTTCGTCGGGGAGACCGACCTGCGGCAGGCCGTCAGCGCCGTCACCGGCGGCGACCCGGCACAGCTTCGCGGAACCAATGTCGCCCTGACGGCCACGCTCATCACCGATCTGGACAAGCGCGAACCGGTGACGGTCGACCTGCTGCGCGAGGTGCGGGCACTTGCCGCGCGGCTCTTCGACGACGAGGCCAAAGCGGCGGAGCTCGTCGGTACGGCACGGCTGGTTTCCGTGCTGCCGGACCGGCCGAGACTCGACGATCCGGCCGCGTTGATCCCACCGTTCCGACGACTGATCTTCGAGCATCTGCGGATCTCCGAGGTGGAGCCGCGACACCTGCGCTGGCTGGCCCGGACCCTCTATCACTTCCGTGACGAGGCGGTGGAGATGCTCCACATGCTGGCTCGGGACACCAGCGTCCTGTTCGGCCCGACGGCCACCGCCGACGACATGGTCGGGCTGGGACGCCTGATCGGCCTCCTGTCCGGCCCTCGCCGATGGAACCTCAGGCTGGACGACGTCTTCGATCTGGTGAGTCGCCTGGAGGCGCCGGCCGGCCGCAGGCCGCTCCAACTGGCCTACGTCGACGTTCAGGCGCTGACCCAGGTGATCCGGCAGGCTGCCGACGACGGCGCCGTGGCCGCCGTACGCGACACCCTCCGAGCCGTCTGGTCCGTCTTCGGCCCGTCGGACGATACGCAGCCGACGGCGGGGGACCTGGCGGGCCTGGTGCACCTGGTCCAGGCACTGGGGATCGGCCGACCGTCGGTGGACCGGGATGAACTCGTCGCCACCGTACGGCGGGAGATCTTCGCCGACGACCCACTCTGGACGGGCAGCGTCGCCGAGGTCAGGGCGGTGGCGCGGGCCATCCTCGCGCACGGCGGGACCGGCGCGGACGCGCGGCGGCTCCGGCGTCAGGTGTGGGCGTTCGAGCCGCCCGGCAACCCGGCCACCCAGGAACTGGTGCAGAACTGGCGGCGGACACTGCGTGACTGGCTGACGGGTCTCGCTCCGTTGGACGCCGCACCGGGCTGGTTGGCGGAACAGACCGGTCTGCGACACGGCACCAGCCTGCGGAAGCGGTTCGGCCGGCTGCTCAACGACGGCCTGCCGGCGCACGGCGACGAGCAGGAGTCGTTGCTCACCCTGGGCGTGTGGGCGCGGGCGCTGTTCGGCACGCGGACCACCGTCACGCAGGTCGCCTCGGTGCGCCGACTCTCGGCCGCGCTGGCGGCGGAGGACAGGCGCCCGGTCCAGTGGGGCAACCGCTTCGACCTGGCGGTGTGGGCGCTGCGCGGTGGCGACTCCGCAACGGTCACCGACAGCGAGCTGAGGCGGCTGCTGGCGGCCGTGGAGCACGCCAAGAACACCCGAGGCGACCTGCCGGTCCGGGTGGCGGACCTGCCGGCGGCCTGGGCGGCGGTGGGCAGCGCGCCGGAGACGGCCGGGGATTCCACTGCGACATCGCGCGGCAGCCGCAAGGACCGGGTCGGTGGCCAGGTGTCCGGCGACGTGTGGGCGGTCGACGACGCGTCGCGCGCCTCGGACGACGGCGACCTGCCGGCCCCGTCCACGCCCGCACGGCACGGCGGCGTCGGCGGAGAGTTCGCTGACGCGGGAGTCGGCTTCCCCGGTGGGCGGTACTGGTCACCCGAGGCGAGCGGCCCGGGAACCGCCGTGCCGCAGTCGCTGTCGGCCATCCCCGGCGCCTTCGTGGCCGCCCTGCACGGCGACGCCCGAGGCGTACGCATCAACGGTCGGCACGTCTCGGTGGCCCGGTTCGCCGAGATCATCCGGATGACGCCGGGGCGGCGGGGACAGCCGCTGGCGCTGGCGATCTGCGACTGCGCGACGGACTCCTGGTCCACCCGCCTCGCCGACACGCTCCGCCGCATCCTGGGCGTGGACGTGTACGCCAGCGACGGCTGGGTCCAGAGTGAGCCGGGGCGGCTGCGGGCGCTGCACGTCGGGTTCGACCCGACCGGCGAGTACGCGCTGCGGCATGATCTGGCGGCGTTCTGGCGGTACCCGGCCGACGGCGGCGATCCGGCGCGGATCGGACCCGAGCTGACCGGAGTGCCGGCCGTCGGGCAGCCGTCGGCACCGCCCCCGTCGGTCGACCCGCACCCGGCCAGCGGGTTCGCCATGGCCGCTCCCGAGGTGCAGCGGGCCTCCCACGACCTGGCCCGGACCCACTTCGACACGCTGCTGCGAGCCTGGCAGAGCACGGCCGTCACGGGGGCGGGCGATGCCGCTGTCACCGCCGCCGAGGACGCGCTGCGGGAACTGGTCGTTCACCTGGCCACCGTCGAGCAGATGCCGTCGCCCTCGGTCGACCTGCTGCCGCCGGACACCGACGGCATCCTCGGCGTGGCCTTCGACCGTTCCGCCTGGACCGTGCGGGTGGTGCTGGACGAGCCGGACCGGATGCTCGTCGGACTGCGGCGGGAGGTGCTGGTCGCCGCGCAGCACTTCCTCGTGTACCGCCTGGTCGCAGGCACCGGAGACGACCGCTCCTGGCAGCAGGTCACGCAGGGGGTGACCGACGAGACCGCGCTGGACGCGGCCCGCACGAACCCGCTGCCCGTCGACGACGACCGGCACGGCCTGGCCACGGCGCTGCGGCAGGACCTGTACGACCCCGAGCACGGCGACTCGGTCCGTCGACCGGCCCGGGAGCGGTTGCACCAGGACGCCCGTGACGCCGACCGGCGACTGGCCGACGCGACGGAGACGCCCGGCTTCAGCCCCCGGACGCTGGCCTGGCTCGGTGTCGCCCGCGAGCAGACCTGGGAGCGTGCGACGACCGCCTCCGCCCTGCACCTCGCGTCGCTGGCCCAGACGCAGGTGGACGAGCTGGAGCTGACCTCGTCGGCCTTCGGCTCGGTCCGGGACTGGCGGGTGGATCTGGCCGACGTGGACCTCACCGCACCGCCCGGACGACACCTGCTGGCCCGCCCCGACGGCCTCTACGTCGGCCCCGACCGCCAGGCCCTCGGTGACCTGCCGGAACGCCCGGCGCACCCGAGCCGCCTGCGGGTGGTGGTGGACGCCCGGGCGGCTGCCGCCGCATCGGCGGTGCAGGCGGCGCTGGACGTGCTGCCCGATCGCCTCAGGGCACACGCGATGGTGGAGGTGCTGCCGGCGGCACCGCTGACGACCGATCAGGCCGTGGAACTGGCCGACCAACTCGGCGGGAATCGGACGCTGCTGCTGGGGCGCGATGCGCTGGCCGAGGTGCCGGTGCGATCGGGGTGGATCCGTCCGCTGCGTGCCGGCGGGTGGGACAGCCTCGGTGCGACGGCCACCGAGTTCGAGTTCCGGCCGTTCCGCGCGGCGGCGTACTCGGTGCTGCGGCCCGGTCCGGGCCTGACGCTGCCGTCCACCCGGGGTGACGGCTACGCGCTCGTCGACCACGACGACTGGTGGCTGAGCCTCGACGACGAGCTGACCCTGCGCGCGGGACCGACGCACGAGCCCGCACCCTGGGCTGCGGTGGTGCTGGCTCGCCGGGTCAGCCGGGCCCTGACCGGGGGCGACAGCGTCCACCCGCACCCGCTGCGGGTTCCGGACGTGGTGGCCGGTCGACCGGCCTTCCCCGACCGGCTCGCACCGACAGCGGGCACCTCCGACCTGATCGATGCCCTGTTCGGGCAGGTCGACCCGGGCCGTTACCAGTGGCCCGGCGACGACGGTGGCATCGCCTTCGGCCTGCCGGACCTGGTACGCGCCATCGGTGACCAGGCGGCCACCACGTCGACTGATCCACCTGCGGTCCGCCTGTCCTGGTCACACCTGGCCGAGGCGGTCGGTGTCGACCCGCGCCGCCCCTCGGCCCTGCTCGACGCCGGTTTCGTCGCCGCGCTCGCGTACGGCATCGGTGGGTTGAGCTGGCCCCGGCTGACCGCAGCCGGACGCCTCCTCGCCCTGGACGGACCGACCGGCGGCGTGGATCCGGCCCGTCTCACCGCCCTCGTACACCGGCTGTGGGGCCTGCCCGCACCGGCGCCGGACGAGCCGCTGGCGTTCGACTGGCTGGTGACGGCGCTGGAACTGGTCTCCGGTGCGGTCGACGCCGACGAGGTGGCGCAGCGGGTACGGCAGACGTACGCGACAATCGACGACTGGATCGGCTCGGCGCGGTCCTGGTCCGAGGGTCGAGTGTGGACGCTCGGCGGTGTCCGTGCCGAGGAGCCATCGCCGGACGGTGTGGTGGTCGGCTACCCGGCGCGGGAGGACGGCGCACCCCGGCAGCAGGACCCGGCGGTGGGGGTACCCGGTGGCGCGGCCTGGCTGACGGTGCTGCTCGACCGGCTGCGGGCCGCCGACCCGGACGCGTTCGACGGGCCGGTGGTGTTCCGGCCGGTCGGCCTTGGTGCCCGGTGGTTCCCGAAGCTGTGGTCCCAGGCCGGCGAGTTGGATCATCGGCTCGGGCTGCGCTTCCAGGTGCAGCCGCCGCGATCGCTGACGGCGGCTGATGACGAGGTGGAGATCGGGCCGGCGACCGGTACGGGATCGGCGTCCGCGCTCGTCCGGCACCGTGCCCTGGTCGAGCTGACGCGGCTGGCGTCGGGCACGAACGCGCTGGCCGACACGGCCCGACGGGAGACGGTCCGGCTGGGGCGCCGGACGGCGGCACAGCTCGAGACCTCCGCCGTCATCTTCGTCGCCGAGCAGAGGCCGATCGGCACGACCTTCCGGCCGGTGCCGGTGGAGGTCGACGGTAGCGTCCTGCACGGCCTCGAACCGGAGACCGGCCTGCCGGACCGGGACTACCGGTGGTCGGGCAACGGCCGCTGGAGCGTCGTCAATCGTCTGCGCGGTGGGCGAGGTGGAATGGAGTGGGAGCTCCCGACGAGGCTGAGAATCCCGGGCTACACCTCTCCTCGGTATTCCCGGGAGATCGCCACGTCCGCGGCCGGGCTGCGACTCGACACCGACGGACCACATGGCGAGCATCTGGAGGTCGTCGAGCCGGCCGGACTCGTCCTCGACGACGAGGAGGTGGGCGCAGACCCGCAGGTCGTGGATGCGGCGGTGACCGAGGCGATCCGACGTACCTGGCAACCGTCCACGCTCGGCGAGGCATTCCCCGACTACTGGGTGGATCCCGTCTTCCGACGCACAGCCCTCGTCCCGACCTATCAGGACGCCATCGAGGCCCAGCACACGTACGGTGTGCCGGTTGAAGACATGTACGCCTTCCTGGCAGACCTGATCGACTACCACCGTGCGAACGCCCGACTGCGCTTTCCCTTGGCGATCGCTCTGGCCGAGGAGGGGATCTCCTTCGGCCGGCTGGTGGCAACGGAGTTCAACGGGGGGCAACTCCCTGCTCTCGGCACGCCGTCCCTGGTGACGACATTGGCCGGCTACCTGGCTCAGGAGTACATGAGAGCGAGTGCGCTCGCCACGACGATCTTCCAGCCGCACAAGCGGATGAAGGACATGCTGCTGTGGGCAACCCGGGAGACGTGGCACAGCGCGTTCATGGCGCTGCCGTACGAGCTGCGACTGTTCCTGGAATCGAATGCGGCGTCGATCGAGCAGATGTTCGCCGATCACTTCACCGCGCACCACGGCCTTCTGCTGCAGCTGAATCGGGTGCCCGGTCGAGTGGGGGAACTGCTGGACTGGCACCTTCTCAGGATCAAGGTGACGCTGCGGCAGGTGCTGGACAACATCCTTCGGCCGGATCCGGAGCGCCTGATCGGGCTCGACGAGACGCTCGGCATTCGCACTGAGTTCTCCGAGGTCGACACCGGCGAAGGACATCTCGTGCATGTCGCGCTGCGCGTTGGGGAAGCACGCTCCATCAGCCCACAGAAGGTCTGGTTCCGCTCGCAGTTGGCCGAGGACACCGAGTGGATCCGGCGACGGGCGCGGCGCGGGTACCGGAAGGTCGTCCTCGAACGCACCACCCTGAACCTGATCAACAGAGTCGATCTCGACGCGGTGGAGGCCGACGTCAGCCTGCAGATGGGACGGCTCGACCTGCTCGCCCCGAGGGCGACTGACCTGCACAGACTGTGGACCGGTGTGCGGCGCATGGTGGGTGGTCTGCAGGATCACCCCGGCAGGCTCGATGTGTCTGCGATCGCCGACGTGCTGGAGGAGATTCCGCACGGTTACCGGCCGGTCCTGGCCTTGGGCGTGCTGGAGAGCGTGAACCTGCGACTCGACCCGGGACTACGCCGTCGGATTCATCTGGTCGACGTCAGCGGCGTCGGCCTCGACGAACCGGCCTTGCTCAAGGTCCAGCGGTGGTTCCCGAAGGCGTGGCTGCGGATCGCCGACGACCAGGTGCGGTCACCGTTGGGCTTTGCGCAGATCAGTGACCGCTTCTTCGGTGTCAACAGCGCCCCGGTGCGGGTGCCCGTACGTCGAGTCGCCGACCGGTTGAAGGAACTGGCCAGAGGTGAGTACCGCCTCCCGGCGTTGGCCGCCGAGACGAGGTTGAACAACGAACCGGGCGGTGACGCGGAGCAGGTGCTGCACGACGTCGCGTACACCACCGCGGCCTTGTTCGGCCCGGAGTTCACCAAGGACGACCTCGAAACGACGGGTGTGCTGCTCCAGGTGTTGGGGCACGACCGGCGGCCAGCCTCCTGGCCACTCATCGAGGACCAGGTCGGCCGGTTGCTCGGCCCCGAGGCACCGTCGATCCCTCTGTCCGAAGCAGATCTGATGGTGCTGCACTCACTGGTCAGGCGAGCTGACACCCGGACACGGAACAGGGCGGCGCTGCGCTACTTCGTGATGTGGGCCGACAGGGTCTTCCGACACGCCCTGAAAGCGGGCGACCTCGCCCGGCTGGACCAAGCGGTGCCGACCCTGCGCTCTCAGGGCCTGAGTGGTGAGCTGGATGCCGATCAGGGTCGGGCCCGTATCGTTGTCGATGCCGTCGCCGCGTTCGGTCGAGGGGTCGACCGGTGGGCGGCCCGGGCCCGATTCGAGCGGGTGCGCTCGCTGGCGCAGCGCATCTTCGGCACGCACTTTCGAGAGTCAGACGTGGTTGGGATGTCCCGGTTGCTGACGGTTCTGCCAGCAGATCTGTCATTGACACGCATGTCTGATGTGCAGCGAGCTGTCGAGTTTCTGCTGAGGGGTGACCTCCCGTCGCTCGGCAGGATCGAGCAGGTACACCTCCGTTCGATGATCCGCCTCCTCGTCGTTTTCCCAGGCGAGATCCTGGAAAGGATCAGGTACCTGGCCCGGGACACGGTGGAGGTGTTCGGCATCGGCGCTTCAGCGGCCGCCCTGCACTCCGTGACTCGTCTCAGTCAGGTTCTCGTCACGATCACCGGAGACCGCTGGCTGGCCGGACCCAGGCTGGCGGCCGAAGTCGCAAGGTTGGGCCCGACTGCCGGTACGGCCCTGCCGGTGGCTCGAGTCGACATGCGCGCACTGGTTAACGTAGTGCTGAGCGCCGACCGGCGCGGCGTCGATCCGGCTGCCGAGGTCGTCGATCTCGTCGCCCTGGCCCGGTCAGCGTTCGGCGGGTTGGCGCGGGCCGGCGATGTCGCTCGGCTCGCCGACCTTCGACAGGCATCTTCACCGTCCGTGCGGGAGGCGGGGCGAGTCCGGGTTCTGACGAGACCCGCCGCTGATCCTGCGCTCGTGGTGGGCGGATCGGGTCCGCCTGCCGGGATGGGCGTGGCCGCAGCTCGCACCAACATGCTGCTCCGCTCCGTCGGCGGGGGAAGCTCGAAGGTGATGCGAACGCTTTCCGATCTGGTCTACGGCACGACCCTCTCCGACGCCGAACGTGCGGCGGTAGCCCTGGTGGACCGGGTCCGTGCCATTCTCGACGGCGTGCCTGGCGAGCACGCCATGCCGGTCGAACTCGTCGTCGCTCTCGAAGCGCACAAGCTGGACGCGGGCCGGTACATCCGCACGCTGGCGTTGAGCAGGCCGGAGCACCACGAACAGCTGGCCGCGCTCGCTCGATCGCTCTTCGTCTGCCCGCCGGGGACGTCCCGGCGGCCATAACGGGGACTGTCGCGCGTCCCGTCCGGGATGCCACGGTCACGGGGAGACGATGAGGAGCCGTGGCGTGGTCACCCACCTTCCCTTGATCACCCGTCCGATGGCGGAGCTCTGCGCCGACGGACGTACGGTGTTCCTGCCCGGCGGGGCGATGGCGGTCGTAACCGACGAGATCCCCACGGCGGACGACCCGTTCCTCCAGTGGGCCGCTGCCGCTGCCCGGGTCTCCGGCCCACTGGCCACTCCGTTGTTCCCGCAGGAGGACTCGGAGCTGCTGCGTCGCATGCTGGCCCGGCAGTCGGCCGAAGACCTCGACCTGACTCCGGTGCACTGGCCGGAGTCGGCCGGGCCGGTGACCCTGCCGGCTCTGGCGGAGTGGGCCGACGACCTGCGACTTCCCGCGCAGGTGCTGCGTGCCCAGCTCGACGGCGACGGCACGACGGACGAGCCGGTGCCGTACGGGCCGCATCGCGTCGTCGACCTGGACGCCGAGGGCCGGATCACCGCCCCCGGCACCGGCGTCACGGTGCGGCTGGCGCCGATGGCACACCGCGAGCCGTCGCCCTGGGCGGACGTACCCGCCGGGGCGTTGGAGATGCTGTCCGGGAAGCCGTACCTCTCCGGGCGGATCGTCTTCTCCGCCGACGGTGTCGAGGTCGGCCTGCCGGCGGCGCTGACCAACCACCGGCACCGCGCGGCACTGCGTACCCACGGCCTGCGCTTCACCTCCGGCGACGACGCCCTCGCGGCGACCGGAGCCGAGCGGGTGGACGAGCCGACCGGGTACGTCGACCTGGCGTACCGGATGGACCAGGCCGGTGCCGGCGCACACGCCGTGGTCGTCGTGGACGGCCCGGACGGCGAGTCGATCCATCTGGCGGTGAACGACGGGGCCCGCAACCTCTCGCTGCTCGGCCCGGACGGGTCGGTGCTGCTGCCCGCCACCGAATCCGGCCGGATCCGACTCGCCCTGTACCCCGGGGAGCCGGTGAGCGTCGAGGAGCGACTGATCCAGATCGCTGCGGCTTCGACTGGTAGCTCGGCCGCGGTGTCCACCGGACCTTCCTGGGCGGAGACCACCCGCAACGAGGTCGCGCTCCACACCTGGCAGGCGGCCGACGGCACGGGCCGGGTCATGGAGATCATCGGCCCGGCGGCGGCGGTGTCCACACACGACCTGGGCGTACTGGCGGAGGCGGCCGAGTACCTCGACCAGCCGATCATCGTGCTGGCCACCGAACGGCCCGGTCGGCGTCCCGCCCCGGAGCAGGTGTCGCTGCTGAACCGGCGTCTCTTCGTGCACCTGGGTGAGTCGGTCCTGGCCGGCGGTCATGACCCGGTGCCGGTCGTCTACACCCGCGCGTCCGCGTCGCCGGAACTCACCAGGGTGCTCGACGAGTACGGCGCGCCACTGGTGTACGAGGCACCCGGGCTCTCCGCGCCGGGTGCGGGCGGAATGCCGCTGCTCAACCTGGGCAGCGCGTGGACGGCGCGGCGACCGGGTGGCTCCCCGGGCGGGGGTGGCCAGACGGCACCGCCCGTCGTGGACGCGCTCAGCGTGGACCTGATCGAGGCGGCCACCGGTCTGCGCCGGGCTCCCGCGTTCACACCGCCGACCGTCCCGGTGGTGTCGTTCCTGTCCGCCTCGCTGACCGATCCGCAGGCCATCGTGTCCGGGCTGGACCGCGCCGGCCCGGCCCTGCCCGACCAGCACTCCCAGTTGCGCGATGCGGTGCACCGGGTTCCGTCCCTCGCCGGCTACCACGCGGTGCTCAGCCTGGCCAAGCCCCTGCTCCTCGACGGCCCGGCCCGGCCCGGCGGCGCGGCGGGCACCCGTGGTGCGGTTGGTGCCGGTGGCGCGGCCGGCTCCGCAGCGCAACTCGGCGCGATGGCGCCGATGCTCGCCGACCTGGCCGGGGTGTCGTTCGACGACCGGGCCAGCCACGCGATCCTGGCCGCGATCGGCGATCTGATCGAGGGCAACCGGTCGGCCGACGAGGTGACGACCGCCATCTGGGCGTTCAAGGACGACCTGCCGCGCGGCGGTGCGGTCCGGGCGAACTGGATCCGCAAGATCAATGCGCTGGTGCCGTTGGTGGCCGAGGGCCACCGGGAACCCCTCACACAGATCCAGGAGGCGATCATGACCTGTCCCGACCCGGACAGATAAGCCCGTCCCGGCGACTGAACGGGAGGTCACCCCGGCCCGTCGTGGAGGACATGAACGAGCGGAGCGTGGCCGGATGAGCCGGGTCGCCTTCCACCGTCCGGCCCGTCACATCCTTCCGGCGCTGCCGACGGACCGGATCGTGCTGCCCGTACCCCCCGAGGTGCCGGACGCCTCGACCGGTTCGCACGCCTGGAACCTGGTCCTGCCGCTGATCAGCAGCGTCGGCATGGCCGCGTACATGGTCAGCTTCGGGCAGCCGGCGACCATCATCCTCGGCTCGGTCTTCTTCTTCTCCTCGATCGCCGCCGTCGTCTTCCTCTTCCTCGGACAGCGGCGTACCCGAGGGGTCACGGCCCGCAAACAGCGCCGCCGGTACCGCAGCCACCTGCGGCTCGTGCGGGACCAGGCGCGGCAGAGCGCCAACGCGCAACGCGCCGCCTCCGCGCTCGCCAACCCCGAACCGGCCCGGCTCTGGTCGATCGGCGTCGGCGGCCACCGCGTCTGGGAACGCCGTCGCGACGACGCCGACTTCCTCCAGGTCCGGCTCGGCCGGGGTACGGTCCGACTGACCACCCCGATCGAACTCGACGCGAAGATCGACCCGCTGACCGACTACGACTGGGAGTCGCAGGAGGCCGCCGAACGACTGGTGGAACGACTCGGCGTGGTACCCGAGCAGCCGATGGTGGTCGACATCGGCCGGGCCGGGGTGATCAGCCTGCTCGGCCCACCGCCGGCCACCGCCGAGGTCGCCCGCGCTCTGCTCTGCCAGGTCAGCGTCTTCCACGCGCCGGACGACGTGCTCGTCGCGGTGGAGGCCGGCGGGGACGACCAGTGGCAGTGGGCGAAGTGGCTGCCGCACACCATCGACCCGGAACTGCGCGGCGAGGCGGGGGAGCTGTCGCTGGTCGGGGAGAGCCCCGCCGCGCTCACCGACTACCTGGAGGCCGAACTCCGACGCCGCCTCGACCAGCAGGGCAACCGGCGCCCGACCACCGGCGGACCGACCCTGCCCCGGCTGATCCTGGTGTTCACCAGCTTCGACCCGTTCTCCGAGTGGGGGCGTGGCGAGCTGATGGCCGCCCTGCTGGCCGGGGCCGGTCCGCATCTCGGCATCACGCTCGTCTTCCTGGTCCAGCGCGAGTCCGACGAACCGAGCCGGGTCAACCTGCGGCTGCGGTGTGGAGCGGACGGCCAGCTCACCACGGAGGGCAGGGCGGACCTGGTCGTCACACCCGCCACCGACTGCCACGTCGACCGGGTGAGTCTGGGCATGGCCGAGCTGGTCGCCCGGACCCTGGCACCGCTGCGGCTCAGCGACGAACGGGAGCAGGTCCTCGCCCGCACCGTCTCGCTCACCGAGATGGTGCTCGGCGGTGACCCGATGAACTCCGAGATCACCAGCCGCTGGATCGGTGCCGGTGACCCACGGCTGCTGCGCGCCCCGATCGGCACCGACGGGGACGGCCATCCGCTGGTGCTGGACATCAAGGAGTCGGCGCAGGGCGGCTCCGGCCCGCACGGCCTGATCGTCGGCGCCACCGGCTCGGGCAAGAGCGAGTTGCTGCGGACGCTCGTCACCGGCCTGGCCCTGACCCACCCGCCGGAGCTGCTCAGCTTCGTGCTGATCGACTTCAAGGGCGGCGCCGCCTTCGCCCCGTTGACCGGGCTGCCGCACGTCGCCGGTCTGATCACCAACCTGGCCGACGACGCCGCGATGATCGACCGGGTGCTCGCCGCGTTGATGGGCGAGCAGCAGCGCCGGCAACGCATGCTGCGCGACGCCGGCAACATCGACTCGGTACGCGAGTACCAGAGCCGCCGCGCGGAGGGTGCCGTCGGCACCGACGGTCGTCCGCTCGACCCGCTGCCGTACCTGCTGATCGTGGTGGACGAGTTCGGCGAACTGCTCTCCGGCCGGCCGGACTTCGCCGAGTTGTTCGTGCAGATCGGCCGGGTCGGTCGAAGCCTCGGCATGCACCTGCTGATGGCCACCCAGCGGCTGGAGGAGGGGCGACTGCGGGGCCTGGACTCCCACCTGTCCTACCGCATCTGCCTGCGTACGTTCAGCGCCAGCGAGAGCCGTACGGTGATCGGCACCACCGACGCGTACAACCTGCCACCGATCCCCGGTTCCGCGTACCTCAAGGTGGACGAGTCGATCTACCAGCGGTTCCGGGTCGCGCACGTCTCCGCCGGGTACGTCTCGGCCGAGGAACGTGAACGGGCCAGCGGTGCGAAGCCCCGCAACACCGTCGCGCAGTTCCCGCTGCGGGGAATGACCCGGATGACCGAGGAAGAACTGGACGAGCCGCCACCGGCAGCGGAGCGGGGCGGCCAGACCGAGCTGGGCATCGTGGTGGACCGGCTCACCTCGGTCATCAGCCCGGTGCACCAGGTCTGGCTGCCGCCGTTGCCGAAGGCGCTCGCCCTGGACCACCTGCTCGGCCCGGTCGCCCACCACCCCGGCCGGGGCTACAGTGCGAAGCACTGGCCGATGACCGGTTCGTTGGCCGTCCCCATCGGCCTGCTCGACCTGCCGCTGAAGCAGGAGCAGGAAACGCTGATGATGGACTTCGGCGGGGCACACGGCAACATCGCGATCGTCGGCGCACCCCAGACCGGGCGCAGCACGCTGCTGCGGACCCTGATGCTCGCCGGGATGCTCACCCACAGCCCCGACGAGATGCAGTTCTACTGCGTGGACTTCGGCGGCGGCACGCTGCACACGATGGCCGAGGCGCCGCACGTCGGCTCGGTGGCCGGTCGCAGCGATCGTGACCTGGTCAGCCGGATGATCGTCGAGGTCCGGTCACTGATCAGCGAACGGGAGCAACTGCTCCGCGCCCTCGGGCTGGACTCCATCGCCGACCTGCGCGACCTTCGCCGCGCCGGCAAACTGCCCGAGGGCGTACGCGCCGCCGACGTCTTCCTCTTCGTCGACAACTGGGGCGCGTTGCGGACCGAGTTCGACTGGGCCGACCCGGTGATCAACGAGATCGCCGCCCGAGGACTCGGCGTGGGCGTACACCTGATCATCACCACCGGCCGGTGGAACGACATCCGCCCCGCCCTGCGGGACAGCATCGGCACCCGGATCGAGCTGCGCCTCAACGACCCCGCCGAGTCCGAGGTGAACCGCCGCCTCGCCGCCCGGGTGCCGGCCAAGGTGCCGGGCCGGGGTCTGAGTCAGCCGGGCGTCTACTTCCAGCTCGTCCTGCCCCGGATGGACGGCCAGGACAGCGTCGACGGTCTGCGGGCGGCCCAACAGGACGTCCTCGGAAAGATCGCTGCCGGGTGGTCCGGACCCCCGGCCCCGCCGGTGCGCCTGCTCCCGGCACGGATCGACGCCGCCGAGGTGCCCGCGCCGCCGGACGCCGCCCCGACCGCCGTACCCCTCGGCATCGGCGAGTCCGACCTGAAGCCGGTGACCATCGACCTGATCCGCGACGACCCGCACTTCCTCGTCTTCGGCGACGCCGGGTCCGGCAAGTCGTCGGCCCTGCGTACCTGGCTGGCGGCGCTCTGCGCGCGACAGTCCGCCTGGGACGCGCGGGTGGTGCTGCTCGACACGCGTCTCTCGCTGCTCGACGCCGTGCCGCCGGACCACCTGGCCGCCTACGCCGGTGACCCGGACACCGCCAGCGCCTACGTCCAGCAGGTGGTCGCGAAGCTCACCGAACGGCTACCACCGGCCGGGATCAGCCCGCAGCGGCTGCGCCAGCGAGACTGGTGGGAGGGGCCGGACATCTATGTGGTGGCCGACGACTACGACCTGCTGCCCACCGGCTCTGCGGCTCCGCTCGCCCCGCTGTCCCGTTTCCTGCCGCAGGCCCGCGACATCGGCCTGCACCTGGTGCTGGCCCGCCGGGTCAGCGGCATGGCCCGCGCCATGGCCGACCCGCTGCTCAACCGGGTCAAGGAGATGGGCTGTAGCGGCCTGATCCTCTCCGGCGACAGCCGCGAGGGCGTCGTGCTGGGCAACGAACGCGCCGCCGCCCGCCCACCCGGCCGAGGAACCCTCGTCGAGCGGGCCCAACCGGGCCGACTGATCCAGGTCGCGCTCCCGCCGCCCGTCCCCGAGACACCCGAGCAGGACGAACCCGACACCGCCTCGACGTGACCGTCCCGGCCGTGGACGTAGTCGGGACGTGGATGGTCGTCCTGATGTGGATGGTCGTTGCGACGTGGATGGTCGTCGCGATGTGGACGCGTGGATCGCCGACGATCGGCAGGCGCGACCGCCGGCCGACGACGAGCAGGGCTGACGGTCCGTCTCTCGGCCTGTCGAGCTGATGGCGGCAATGAGTCACCCTGCCCGACAGCGTAAGCGGTTCAGCTCGATAGGGCGACACCCGCAAGTAGACGTGGCGCGGTCGTAGCCGAATCACCGCGACCTGCGTCGGCGGCCGCACCGGCCAACCCCGAACTTCGAGCCTGGGGTGCGGGGCCTCAGAGGGGGAGGCGTGACGTCCCCGTTCTGGGACAGCGGTGTGTCCCCTCGGGAAGCGGGTGGCGCCTCGCCTTGCCGGAGTGCGTGCCGGATGAGGGACTAGCGGGTGCTCCGTGTGGCCTGCGAGGCTGGGGCCATCGTCGCCGACGGCCGTGCGCGGCCGGGTGGACGCGGATCGGTGGGGAAGGGGTTGCTGTGGTCAGCGGGCAGGCGGATTTCAGCGAGATGTTGGCTCGGACCCAGGCGCTTGAGCACGAGGTCGCCGAGCTGGCGCAGTCGATGAGCAACTCCGAGGTGGTCGGGTCGGCGGCCGGCGGGGGCGTGACGGTCACGTTGGCCGACAGCGAGTTCCAGGCGGTGTACATCGACCCGCGCGTGATGGAGACCTGCGACGCGGACGAACTGGCCGACCTGGTGCTGGCGGCGCTGCGGGACGGGACCGAGCAGTTGCGCGTGCAGGCTGCCGAGCGGATGACGCTACTGACCGAGTCGATCAGCAGGCTGGCCGGGTAACAACCGATCGTGGACCCCACCGAGGCGACGCAGACGCCGGCCCGGCGGGCGGTGCGGTGGCGGTCGGACTTCGTCACCGCGTTCGTCGAGCACGCCGGGTCGAAGCCGGCCAGCGACCGGTTGTCGGTCAGGCTACCGACGCTGATCACGGTAACCGCGGTGTGCATGCTGATCTCCCTGGTGGTGGGGATCTTCTGGCAGCTCATCAGCCCACGATCCAAGGCCGGTGCGGCGGACCCGGGCTACGTCGCGACGGCGGGCTGGGGCTGCGACACCACCAACGACCACGGGTTCGACGTGCAGGGACGGACCGACCAGTGGCGTACGGTGGCCGACGGCGGATGGTCCGAGGGCGGCTGTCGGGGTACCTTCCAGACACTGCCGATCAGCAACGACGCCGACCAGTCGGTCCAGTGGTGGTTCGTCCCGTCCACCGGCGGGCAGTGCCGAGTCGAGGTGTACGTGCCGCGTGGCACGTCCGGCGCCGGCACCTGGGTGACCAGCGTCCGCTACGAGGTGCTGGCCGGTCGCGGCGGCGCCGCGTACGCCGAGTTCGAGATGAACCAGGCGCAGAACACCGGGCGGTGGGTGGACGTCGGCGCGTTCCCGCTGCGCACCAACGAGTTGGCGGTACGCGTGACGGCGCGGGCGGCGGGCGAGGCCGACGCGCGACTCGCGGTCTCCGCCGTACGTGCCACCTGCGGCCGGTGACGGTCGCCGGCAGGTAGTGAGCCGGAAGAGGGAGGGGAACAGTGCGAGGGCTGCGCCGGATCGTCGTGGTGTGCCTGACCGCCCTGGCCGTGCTCGGGCCGGTCGGGCCGGTCCACGCCGCCCCGGCCGACACGCCGGCCGGCTCCAAGTACTACGTCGTCGGTGAACCGATCGCCGGCCAGCGCGAGTCGCTGTACGAGATCTCGGCCCGGACCCTCGGCACCGGCCGGCGGCACCTGGAGATCTTCGAGTTGACCAAAGGCCGTCCGCAGCCGGACGGTGGGCAGCTCACCGACCCGATGGTGCTGAAACCCGGCTGGGTGCTGACGCTGCCCGCCGACGCCAGCGGTCCCGGCGTCTACGACGAGTACCCGGTGGCGACGCAGGCGGCCCCGCCCGCGCCCCGGGACCTGTCGACTCCGGGACGGCAGGGCGCCCCCGTCTTCGAGGCCATCGGGGTGTTCGCGGCCGTCATGTTGTTCGCGGTGGCGGTGGCGGTGCTCCGCGGTGGGCGTGGTGCGCGAGGCGCCACGGCACCGGCGGTGTCCGCCGCCCCGCCACCCCTGTCGGACCCGCCGCCGCTCTCCGACCCGCCCGCGCCGTCGGACGCGCCACCCGTACCCGGTCACCCGGCCCGGTCCAGCCCGCCGCCGACCGACGCCGAGCGCGAGCTGGTGCTGGCCGGGGCGCACTCCTCCGCACCGCCGGTCGTGGACCCGTATCCGGCGACCGCCACGTCACGGGCCGCGTACCTCCCACCGACGGCGCCCGAGCGACCGGTGGCACCGGAACGGCCGACCGCACCCGAACGACCGGCGCGACCGTCGCTCGCCGGCCGTCTACGGCCGGTGGGGCCGCCCTCTCCGGAACTACCGCGCCGGACGCCGTCGCCGTCCCCGGTACCACCCCTGCCGGAGCCGTCCGCCGGGCCGCGTCGACCGGAGGTCGCTGTCGACGCCACCGAGCTCAGCGCCGACCTGCGGGCCGAAGGGCTCAAGCTGAGTGTCTCCCTGAACGGGGCCCGGGACGGGGCGGCAGCGCCGTTCGGCTGGTACGGCCCGGGTGAGGCACCGCCGGCCGCCACCATGCCGCTGCTGCTCGGCGACCGTGACGGCTGGCGGCTCTATGTCGACCTGGTCCGCTGCCCGGACGTGCTGACCGTCGCCGGCAACCTGCCCGACGGGCAGCGCTACGCGCGCCGGCTGATCCGGCAGGCCCTGGCCGACGGCAACGAGGTGACCGTGGTCGGGGACGTCCTCGGCGAGTCGCTGCCGAACGGATGCAGCCGGGTGGCGCAACTGTCCGACGTGGAGCCGTCGCCGACTCCGGGCATCGTGATCTGCGCCCGGCTCGCCAACGGCGACGGACGGGTGGCCCGCGAGCTGCGTACGGCCGGAGTGCAGGTGCCGGTGGTGCTCGGTGAGGTGACGCCGTCGCGCTGGTCGATCTCGGTGCGGCCGACGGAGGAGCCCGGTGTCGAGCTGTCGTGAGTGGAGTGGACTACGAGGCGGCGCGCCAGCCGTGCGACAGGTGCCCGTGGGTCAGCCGACCGTGCGTCACGCGTCCCTGGGTCACGTGACCCAACTCGATCGCCATCCGGGTCAGCTCCGCCTTGTTCGTCACGTTGAGCTTGGCCCGGATCCGCTTGGCGTACGTGTTCACGGTCGCCTGGGACAGCCCCATCCGGGTGGCGATCTGCGCGTGGGTGAGCCCGAGCGCGATCCAGCGCAGCGTCTCCACCTCGCGCGGGGCCAGTCCGTTCTCGTCGGCGTCCGCCGGGCGCGACAGGTCGGCCGCGAACCGGTCGGCCAGTTCCGCGCCGATGTGCAGCCCACCGGTGGCGACCACGCGCAACGCCAGGCGTACGTCGGGTTGCTCGGCGTACCGGGTGATCACGCCTCGGGCCCCGGCCCGGACGGCGGAGAGCAGGCCCGGCGGCTGCTCCCAGGTGGCGCAGACCAGCGGGGCGCCACGGGTGGCGAGCTTCCCGATCAGCTCCAGCACGCTCGCGCCGGGCAGCGCCGGCAGGTCGATGAAGATCACCCGGTAGTCCGCCGGTCCGGCCTGCTCCAACTCGCCGACCGAGCCGACCGAGGGGCCGAGCGCGAGGCCCGGCTCGTCCTGCACCAGCCGCTCCATCCCGACCCGCGACAACGGCTGGTCGCAGACGATCGCGACCGTACCCAGATCCTGTTCCATCGCCGTACCCCTTCTCTGCCCGGTGCATCACACGACGGACGCGGGACCCGCCGTGTTCAGTGCGGTGATGGCACGGACTCGCCGACGTCTGATTGAGAAAACCAGGCACCGCCGTCCGTTGAGAGGACGTGCAAGGGGGGACATCGAGGAACGGACGAGCGTCATGACCGGCAGGCTGCCGCCGACACCGGCTACCCGGGCGCGCCCGGAGCACCGGCGCATCGACGGGCTCTACGACATCTGGCTGCGTACCGGCCCGGACGGTCTGCCGGTCGCGCTGCGGGGCAACGGGACGCCGCTCGACGCCGTACAACTCGCCGACCTGGTCCGTCGGGGCGGTGGGGCGGGCGACGACGTCCGGATCATGATGGACGGCGGCGCGGAGCACGCGGAGATCTTCGCCGAACTGGCCGGGATCCTCGGGCGGGACGTGCTGATCAGCCCGGCCGGCAGCATGCTGCGGTACGACGGAGACCGCGAGCCGGAGCCCAGCCTGGTGGACGCCCAGACCGGGCGACCGGCGGAGTGGCTCGTCGTCCAGCCCCCGGCGATGGCCACCGACCTGCCCGGCTGGTACGAGACGACCGGCGGCGTGCTGCGCCCCCGGTCCGGTGTCGTCGCCGCACCGCTGCCCGGTGGGCTGACGCTGGCCACCCGGGCCGACTTCGTGGCTCGCCGGGCCGCTGCGGTGGACCTGGCCCCGGGGCACCCGGAGCTCACCACCATCGGGGTGTCCGTCCGGGGCGGCGGCTTCGTGGTCGGCGACTACACCGGCTCCTACCGGGTGACCGGTGGGCGTCAGCTCGCCGCCGCCCTGTCCGAGGTGCCGCTCTACGGCAGTGAGATCCGGATGTGGCTGCACTGGCCCTCCGACCCGGACGAGCGGCAGCGCCTGCACGCCAACCTGGCCGCGTTCGCGGACAACACCGGGGCGATCGTGTGGGCGCCGGAGCGTACCGCCGCCCTGGAGGTCCTGGAGAGCTGCCAGGACCTGAGCGCCGTGGACCGCGCCGGCGGCCCGGCCGAGTGGCGTACCTACCTGCCGCCGATGGCCGGCTCGCCGCGCTTCGAACCGGACCAGGACGGCCGACTGTCCCCGGCCGGGCGGATGGTCGTCACCCCCTATCCGGGCGCACCCCTGGTCAGCGTCGCGCCCGCCCGCCAGCGGGCGATGAACTCGCGGTACAGCAGTCTGCGGGCCCAGCACGGGCTGTTCCGGATCGACCTGACCATCCTCAACGACGGCCGGTGGGCGGTGCAGTACGCCGACTCCGGGCCGCACGCGCTCGGACCACGGGTGCTGCAACGGATGCTGCGTACGGCCGGGTGGCAGGGGGAGGACCTGCTGCTGCTGGCGAGCTATCCGGCCTCCGCCGAGGCGGGGGTGCGCAGCTTTGGCAGCCGGTTGGTGGAGGGACTGCGCGCCGAGGTGTGGGTGCTGCCGCCGGAGGCCGCCTTCGACAGCGTCGACGGTACGGCCCGTGCGGTCGACGAGCGGGGCCGCCCGGTCGACTGGCAGCGCCTCGACCTGGAGGACTCGCAGCGACGCTGGCAGAGCGACGACGGTGTGCTGGTGACCGCCGAGAGCAGCAGCCGTCCGGCCGGCACCGATCGTGTCGCCGGCACCGATCGCATTGCCGTCACCGGCCGTCCGGCCGACGCCCCTTCCCGCGCGCCGGAGAGCATCGCCGCTGTCCCGGACAGCGCTGAGCGGAGCACCGCGTCCGAGGCGACGCCCTCGATCGACCGGCAGCAGGCGGGGGAGCCCGCTCTGTCCACGCCCTCGGTGTCCGACGTCCGGGCGTACCCGGGGTCGCCGTGGACGGGACGCCCTGCGGCGGCGACGTCCGGCCCGGTGTCCCCGGTCCCGGTGCACGCGGTCCTGCCGCTGCCCGCGCCGACGTCCCCGGCCCCGCCTCCGGCCCCGGCGGCGTCACCGTTCCGACCGGCACCGCCGCGACCGGCTCCGGCTGCGCCGGATTCGACGGCTGTGGCCCCCTCGTCGCCTACGGCCCCCGCGTCGCCTTCCCCGTCGCCGGTGCCCCCCGCACCTCCGGCCGCGCCGCCGGTGGTCCCGCTGTCTCCGGCCGCCTCGCCGGTGGTTCCTCCGTCCCCGGCCGCCCAGGCGGGTGCCCCTTCGTCGACCGCCGCGCCCACCGGGGCGGACTCCTATCCGGAGCGGTCCTCGCCCGTGCCGCCGCTTCCACCGCAGGCACGGGCGGGGGGCTGGGCCCAGCCCAATCGGACCGAGCCGAGGCGCGTCGAGCGGCAGGTCGGGCCACCGCGACCGGTGGTCGGGCCGGCGGCGGGCCCGCGTCCGCTCGCCGGGCCGGCGCCGACGACCCGGCCGGAGGAGAGCACCGCTCCCGCTCCGACTTCCGACCCTGGGGTCGGCTACGAGCAGGGACTGCCCTCCACCGCCGGTCCGGCCCGGGATCCCCGCTCCGACGCCGGGCGGCGTCCCGACCGCCCCGCCCCGCCGGGTGGGCCCGAGCTTCCGGTCAGTGCCGCGCCCCGGCTCGGCACCGTCCGGCGGCCCGTCGCGCACGCGATCTACTGGATCGCCGAGCGCCCGACGGTCAACGCCGAGCCGGTCGAGCTGTACGTCGTCGCCGGCTGTTCGCCCACCGACGCCACCGGCACCGGCGTACCCACCCCGAACCTGTTCCTGGTCGGCACGCTCCGCCCGCCGGTGCCCGCCGCGCTGCGGGCGGACGAACACCTGCTGCGGGTACGCGTCCTCGCCGGCGGCGCGGTGGACATGTCCTCGATCACCGTGCACGAGCCACCGGCCCTGCACGAGCTGCTCGTCGACCGGGACGAGTCGTACCTGCTCCCGGGGGGTCTGCTGGGCCGTACCGAGCTCGTCGCCGGTTACGGCGTCGACGCCTCCGGGCGGTACGTGGAGCAGCCGGTCGCCCCGGCGACTCCACCGGTGGCGATGCGCTGCACCGGCGCCGGGCACGGCATCGAGGGGTTGCCGGCCGACCTGCCCCGCTGGCCGTACGAGGCCGAGGCGCTCGCCTATGCGCTGGTGCGCGACCCCGAGGCCACGACCCGTAGTCAGGGCCTGGTGCTGTTGCGCAACCGGCCGCGTGCCCGTCGGGGGCGGCTGCTGGTGCAGGTGCGGGTGCCGTGGCGGTGCGCCGTCGACGTGCGCGCGACCGTGGCGCAGATCGGCGACCTGCCGCAGATTCACTCGACGGCCGGATCGATGCTGGAGGCCGGCGTGAGTCTGTTGCTGCCACGCGAGGCGAACGAGCAGGTCGAGGTCGTACGGCTGCTCTCGGCGGGCCGGCTCGGCTGGCGGACGGTGGGTGAGCCGGAGATGTCGCTGGCCGACTTCCTCGCCAGCCGGGCCGATGCCACGACCCGGCCGGGCAGCACCGCCCCGATCCGGTAGGGGTAGCGCTGTCCCGACCCGGCCGGACTGCGCCGCCGGGACCAGACCTGGGCCCCACTGAGTCCTTCGGCTCACGCCGCCCGCGGTCCGGATCACTAGCGTCCCGTTTGAGCGGTGCTGGGGAAAGGTCCGGTCCTGGGGAGGGCTGAAACGATGGGTGCCAACGTGGGTGTGCAGGAGCGGGTCGAGGCGGATGCCGACCTCGATCACCGGATGCGTAGCGTCTTCGCGGCGAACGCCCAGCCGTTGTACTACTACCTTCTCCGGCTGACCCGGGGACAGGGGCAACTCGCCGAGGACCTGTTGCAGGAGACCATGCTGCGGGCCTGGTCCCGGCTGAGCGAACTGCCCGCCGACGACGCCACGATCCGCCGGTGGCTGTTCATCGTGGCGCGGAACCTCTCGATCGACGTGGCCCGCGCCCGGGCCGCCCGACCGACCGAGGTCTACGGGATGGACGTGACCTGGGCCCACTCGCCGGACGACGAGTTCGACGGCCTGCTCGACCGGTTCGCCCTGGCCGACGTGCTGCGCAAGCTCACCCCGGAACACCGGGCGGTGCTGGTCGAGCTCTACTACGGCGACGTGACGGTGGCCGAGGCGGCGGCCCGGATCGGCATCCCGGAGGGGACCGTGCGGTCGCGGTCGTTCTACGCTCTGCGCGCCGCCCGGGGCATCATCGGGGAGCCCGCCGAACTGGCGGCGTGACCGCCAAACTCCCGACGCGGCGGCTGAACGACACGGCGGCCGGGACCGTCGTGGAGTCGTGAGTCCGCACCGGGACGGGCACGACGAGGGGGCGAGGGAGATGTTGGTCAGCCGGTACCCGTCACGGGTGGGACGGTATGTGGTGGTGGTGCTCGGCGTACTGCTGGCCGCGCTGCCCGTCCTCCCGGCCCGCGCCCAGGCCGCACCGTACGTCAAGTACTACACGGTGGAGTCCACCTACGTGGGCAAGCCGGAGGGCCTGCGTGACATCGCCGAGCGCTTCCTCGGCAGCCGGGACCGCGCGGAGGAGATCTTCAACCTGAACGTCGGCCGGGCGCAGTCCGGCGGCGGCGCCCTCACCGACCCAAGTCAGCTGCGCGCCGGTTGGCAGCTCGTGCTGCCGTGGGACGCGGTCGGCAGCGGGGTCGAGTACGGCTCGCTGCCGTCTCCGGCACCCCCGAGCACCCGTTCACCGTCACCGGGAGCGTCCGCCGCGCCACCCGCCGGTACTCCGCTGATCCGCCCCACGATCGGCTCCAGCCCCAGCCCCAGCCCGAGCCCGAGCGGCACCAAGAACTCCGGTGCCGGGGGCGCCAAGTGCGGATCGGCCGCAAAACGCGGTGACAAGGACCGCGCGGACTGGGCGGAGCGGCGCATGTCGCCGGAGCGGGCGTGGTCCCGCAGCCGTGGCGAGGGCCAGATGATCGCGATCGTGGACTCCGGGGTGGACGGCAGCCTCGCCGAGTTGCGGGGCCGGGTCACCCAGGGCATGGACGTGGTGGCCGGCAGCGGCCGGGGCGACGTCGACTGCCTCGGCACCGGCACCGCGATGGCCGGTATCGCCATCGCCCAGTCCGGCTCGAAGCGCACGGTGACGGGGGTGGCTCCGGAGGCGACCGTGATGCCGATCCGGGTGGTCACCACCAAGGCCGAGGCGCAGCCGGCGGACCAGGCGGCCGGCATCGAGGTGGCGGTGGCCGCCGGTGCCACCGTGATCGCGCTCGGGTCGTACGTGGACCCCAACGTCCCGGCCGTCGCCGAGGCGATCGCCACCGCCGTCAAGCACGACATCGTGGTGGTCTCCGCCGCCGACCTGGAGTCGAGCGACCCGGAGTCGGGGCTGCCGGAGCAGGGCATGTTGCGGGTCGGTGGCATCGGCGGGGACGGCAAGATGGCGGACAGTTACCGCGCCGGCGGGGTGGACGTCGTCGCCCCCGGCGTGGACGTGGCCAGCCTCGGCATCGGCGGAGCGGGTGACTTCGTCGGCAGCGGCACCCAGTACGCGGTCGCCTACACGGCCGGCCAGGCCGCCCTGGTGCGCTCCGCGTACCCGAACCTCTCGGCCGCTCAGGTGACCGAACGGATCCGGAGCACGGCCAGCCGGACCGCCGACACCCCGGAGGACCCCGCCTCGTACGGCGACGGCGTCATCGACCCGTTCACCTCGGTGAGCGCCGCGATGGAGAACGACGGAGGGGCGGCTGCCCCGAACGGCCCGTCCGCCGATGACGGCGGATCGTCGACCAGCGGTGGCCAGGTGGCGATCTTCGTGCTCATCGGCCTGGTGCTGGTGGCCGTGACGGTGCTGTCGGTGTTCCGGCTGCGTACCGTGCTGCGCTCCGACGACCGCAAGGATCCCGAACCGGAGTTCGACCCGCCCGCGAACCGTCCGACCGACCACTCCGATCCACAGCGGTTGAGGTGATCGCCCAGTGACGGGGCAGCCCGCGGTCTCCACCCCGACCAGCGCACCGTCCGGCCGGATCGAACGGGTCTCCACCCGCCCGTGGAGTCGGCACCGCACCATCTCCTCGGCGATCCGGGCAGCCCGCGACGGCGGGGTGGTGTCGGTGGTGGCCGGGGTGTACCGCGAGTCGTTGACCGTCGACAAGTCCGTCACGCTGGTGGCCGAGAACGACGGTGGCGCGGTCGAACTGGTCGCGCCGCACGGGCCGGCGCTCGCCGTACGGTCCGGGTCGGCCACGATCCGCGGGTTCGTGTTGAGCGGCTCCGGTGCCGTGGTGGTCGCCGCCACCGGCCGGATCGCGTTGGAGTCGACCACGGTCACCGGGGGCGCGGTCCAGGTCAGCGGGGACGCGTCGGCGACGCTGCGGGACTGCGCCATCCTGCGTACCGGGGCGGCACCCGGGCTCATCGTCGCCGACCAGGCGACGCTGGAGGGCACCTCGGTCGAGGTGACGGAGACCGGCGGCGCCGCCGTCGAGGCCGCCGGAAGCGCCCAGGTCACCCTGGTCGACAGCCGGATGGGCAGCGTCGGCGGTGGCGCGCTGGTGGCGGAGAACGCCACGCTGACGCTCACCCGCTGCGAGATCGGGCCCAGCGGCGGCGTGGGCGTCGAGGTCAGCGGCGGTGGGCAGGCCCGGCTGACCGACTGCCAACTGCACGACCTGGCGGCCGAGGGCATCCGGGTCAGCGGCAGTGCGACGTTCGGCCCGGACTGGTGGCCGCCGCTGCGGCCGGAACACGCCGGGACGCCGGGCGCCGGGGAGACCGGCGAGACCGGTGGGGTGCTCGTTCGGCGGTGCACGATCAGCCGCGCGGCCTCCGCCGGGGTGCTCCTCGCCGGGTACGGCCACCTGCACCTGGACGAGTCCACGGTGGACGCCGCGCGGGGTCCCGGCGTGCTGGCCGGTGGCGACAGCCGGCTCTCGATGGCCGGCAGCCGGATCAACCAGGCCGGTCAGACCGCGCTCGCGGTCCGGGAACGCGCCGAGGTCCGCCTCACCGACGGTGCCTTCGCCGACTCGGCCGCCAACGGGCTCTACGCCGCCGACGACGGGCGGATCCTGATGCACGGCTGCGAGATGCGGCGCTCCGAGTACAGCGCGGTGCACCTCACCGGCACGGCCAGCGCCGCGCTGGTCGAGTGCACGATCGCCGACACCCCCGAGTTCGGGGTACGCGCCTCCGACCGCGCCCTGCTGCGGGTGGAGGGCGGCACGATCACCGGCGCGGGACTCGGCGGGGTGCAGATCGACGGTGGCGCCGACGCCGAGTTGCGTGGACTGACCGTCAGCGACTCCCGGGCCGGCGTACGCGTGGATACCCCGCACCGGCCGCTGCTGACCGACTGCGAGGTCCGCGACGTCGAGCAGACCGGGATCGAGGTCGCCCCGCACGCCGCGCTGCTGGCCCGGAACTGCCGGATCGCCTCCTGTGGCGCGGCCGGGGTGCTCGTCGACGCGTACGCCACGCCGACGCTCGAAGAGTGCGAGATCACCGACATCGGCGGCAGCGGACTGGTGCTCTGGGAGGGCGCTGCACCGATGATCCGCAGCCTGACCGTGCGGGAGTGCCGCAAGAACGGCGTGTACGTCGGTGACGGTGCGCACGGCACCCTGACCGACTGCGACATCTCCCGGACCGACTACCCGGCCGTGCACGTCGGCGTGGACGCCGATCCGGCGTTGCTGCGCTGCCACGTGCACGACGCCGGGGCCGACGTCGACCAGACCGACCAGGGCCGGGCGACCTTCGAGGAGTGCTGGAGCACCGACGTCGCCGAGGCGACCCTGCCGACCGAGCCCGTCGCCGCCCGCGCGGTGCCGGCCGGTGCCGGTCCGCGCCGCGCCGCCGCCGTGCCCCGAGCCGGTGCCACCAGCAAGGTGCCGGAGTTGGCCGACCTGCTCGGCCAGCTCGACGACCTGGTCGGGATGGCCCGGGTCAAACGGGACGTGGGCACCATGGTCAAGCTGGTGCAGACCGTCAAACGTCGTCGGGAGGCCGGTCTCGCGCCGCCGCCGATGTCCCGGCACCTGGTCTTCGCCGGCAACCCCGGCACCGGCAAGACCACCGTGGCCCGGCTCTATGGGCAGTTGCTCGCCGCGCTCGGCATGCTCGAACGCGGACATCTGATCGAGGTCGACCGGGGCACACTGGTCGGTGAGTACGTGGGACACACCGCCCCGAAGACCCAGGCGGCCTTCCGCAAGGCCCTCGGCGGTGTGCTCTTCATCGACGAGGCGTACGCCCTGGTGCCCACCGGTGGCGGCACCGACTTCGGCCAGGAGGCGATCTCGACGCTGGTCAAGCTGATGGAGGACCACCGGGACGAGGTGGTGGTGATCGTCGCCGGCTACCCGGACGAGATGCGGCAGTTCGTCGCGGCCAACCCGGGCCTCTCCTCCCGCTTCTCCCGCACGCTGACCTTCGAGGACTACTCGTCGGTCGAACTGGTCCAGATCGTGGAGAAGCAGGCGAGCCGGCACCAGTACCACGTCGCGGAGAACGGCCGTGCCGCGCTGCTCAGCTACTTCGACGGCGTCCTGCGGGGCGAGGGCTTCGGCAACGGCCGGTTCGCCCGCAAGGTCTTCCAGATGATGACCGAGCGGCACGCCGCACGGATCGCCGAGATGGACGCGCCCAGCACCGCCGAGCTGAGCACTCTGGAGGCCGACGACCTGCACGTGGACGACCTGGAGGTGGCCGGATGACACGGCTCGGGTGCAGGGAGGACCGATGAGCGGCGAACGGAGCCGGATCACGGTGGTCGGCACCCGCCGCCGGTTGGACGTGTCGGTGCCCTCCGGGGCACCGGTCGGCGAGTACTCGGCCCGCCTGGCCGAGATGTGCGGCCAGGACCGGGCCGACGTGCTTCCACCGGCCTGGTCCCTGGCCCCCGCCGGCCACCCGCCGCTGCCGCTGGACGCCACCCTGCTCGACGTCGGCGTGGTCGACGGCCAGGTGTTGTACCTCCGCGACGCCGCTCAGGAGCCGAACGACGCGCCACTGGTGGAGGAGATCGAGGAACTCGTCGCCGACGAGACCCACCGGCATCGCCAGCAGCGGCTCCGGGGCGGGACGATCGTCCTGAGCCTGGGTCTGCTCTGGACGACGGTGGCCGCGATCACGGCCGGACTCCGGTTCGAGGGCGGTGCCGGCACCGCCGCGGGGCTCGTCCTGGCCGGGCTGGGTCTGCTCGCCGGAGCGTGGAGCCTCACCCAGCACCGCGAGGTGGTGCCGGACTGGTTGCGGATGGCGGTCGCGTTGACCTCGGTGCCGTGTCTGGCGGCGGCCGGCATGCTGGTGACCCGGGTGTTGGGCGTGACGGCGTACCGCTGGGACGGTGCGGTGTTCGGCGCCTGCCTGGCCGCGCTGATGGCGCTGGTGGTCATCCCGACCGCCGCGTTGGTCGTGGTGCAGTTGCACCTGACCGTCGGCCTGGCGCTGGTGTCCCTGATCCGGGCGCTGGACACCGACCGCGCCGGTGCCGCCGCGGTGGTCACCGTGACGGCGATGGGCATCATCGCGGTGGCCCGACGGATCGCCGCCACCGTGGCGTCCTGGGGACAACGCCGACCGCCTGACCAGTCGGCTGCCCTGCCGGTCACGATCGGGCTGGTCGACCGCTCCCACCGCCTGCTCTCGGTGGTGCTCGTCGGTCCGGCGCTGGCGCTGACCGCCGCGCTTCCGGTGCTGGCCTCCAACGGCGGCGGCTGGGCGGTCGCGTTGACCGCGGTGGCCAGCATCGCCCTGATGGCCCGCTGCCGGCTGGTGGCGTTCTCCGCCGAACTGCTCCTGCTCGGCATCGCCGCACTGGTCGGCTGTTTCAGCCTGATCCTCGCGGTCGTCGGGATGCTCGGCGCGGGCCCCGGCGCGACCCTGGTCGTGCTCGTGCTGGCCGGGCTCGGCGTCGCCGGAGCCGGGGTGGCGCTGAGCCTGCTGCGTCCCTCGACACCCGAGCCGCCACGTGACGGGCCGATGGTGCACCCCTCGGCCCGGCGCCGCAGCCGGGCCGAGGTGTTCGGCGTGATCACCAGTCTGCTCATGGTGCCGTTGGCGCTGGGCGTGCTCGGCGCGTTCCGACACATGGTCGAGGTGGGTCGCAGCATCTTCTGACCCCCGGGGGGACGGGACCACGGCCCGAATGGGGACTTTCCGGCATCCCGCCTAGGGGTGCCATGGTGTACGACGGGTGCGGCGTGGCGCGGTGGCGGCGACCCGCATGAAGTGGCGACAAGGCGAGGTATCGGGTGCCCGGCGGCGACGGTTGCAAGGAGATCATGGCCGTTCCGGGCCGCTTCGTGCTCACCGGCGCGATGACCCAGACGACGCACCCCGTCGCCCGGGCGGTCGCGGTCGCCACCCCGGCGCCGGACGACGGCACGCTGGTCTATCTGATCGAGGAGACGCCGCGCTCCGCCGCCGGCCTGGACTACCTGCGCGGACAGCCGTTCCCCGACGCCCTGGTGCTGGTGCCGTGGGACCTCGACCGCTGGGCCACCGGAGGGCAGCCGCTCCCGGACGACCCGGAGGGCCTCGGTAACCTCGCCGACCTCTACCGCCTCCAGGTGCAGGTGCCGGTGGGCGAGGCGCGTGCACCGCAACTGGTGCCGGTCGACGCGCGTGGCCGGGAGGCGTCGTGGGACGACGCCACGTCGGTACGGGTGCTGCCGTGGTCACACGTGGCCGGACGAGCGGCGCTGCGGGCCGCGTACGACCGGATCGTCGCCGACGAGGAGCCTGGCCGCCGACGCGTCGAGGCCCTGCTGGCCGACCTGGAGGAGATCCGGCGGGCGCTGCGGGTGAGCATCCCGCCCGGGAGCCTGGCCGCCGCGATCCACCTGGTCCGGTCCGGTAACGAGCCGGAGGCGGCGGCCCTGCTCCGAAAGGTGCTGCCCGTCGCCGTTGCCGACGTGCCGACGATGGTCGGCGGGTCAGCCCAGCCGATCGCCGCCGATGTGCTGCGTGCCACGCTGCGCGCCGCCCCGGAATCGGCAGCGCTGGTGTCCTACCGGGCACCGAACGGCGGGCCCGCGGTGGCCTGGCTGCTGCCGGACGGCGAGGACGTGCGGTGGGTCGGGGCGTCGGATTCGGACACCATGCCGATCGCCGTCCGGCTCACCGACGACTGGCGGATGGTGGCGCTGCGCGACGCGGCCACCACGGTGGTGCTGATCGACGCGGACTATCGGCCGGTCAGCGTGGACGTCGAGACCCCGCCCGTACCCGCCCCGCCCGCACCTGCCCTGTCCGGCGAGACCGTCGAAGAGTGGGCGGATCACCCGCCGATGGTCGGACAGCGTTCCACAGAGGTGGAGGCGCGCCTGGCCGAGATGCGGCGCGTGCTCATCGAGAAGGGCACCGAGCTCCGGGATCTGCGCTCCGCGCCGAGCGCCGTCGACCGGGGCCGCGACGCCGAGGAATCGACGACCTCCGCCGGGACTGCCGATGTGGCGGCACGGGAGTGGGAGATCGCTGCCGAGGTCGATCGTCAGCGGACGCGAATCGCCGAGCTGACCAAGATCACTGAGCACGAGCCGATCGAGGAGACGCCGGACGGCGTTCTGCACAGTTACGTCTGGGTGCGGCAGGCGGTAGAGGGGCGCGCCGGATACGTCCGAATCCCAGTGCGCGTCGACGAGGCGGGCGTGCGTAGCACCCACCCGGAGACAGGCGAGATCACCGGTGACCTTCGCCTGGTCGACGGTGAGTGGACGCCCCGCCTCCTAGGCGGCGCGCCCGGCTCGTCGCAGCGACGGGTGGGTTCGTCGTCAGCTCGGCGGAGCGGGCCCGGATCATCGTCGGCGGCTAGGACGGCCGTGCCCGGTGCGACACCGAGTGCTCCCGCCATCGTGGTGCCTGCCGGTTACACCGAGCAGAACCTGCGGCGGACCTTGCCCGACCGGTATGTCGAGAGCCGGCGGCCGGACTGGGCGACGAGACCGCTCTGGGCCTCCGTACCGATTCCGCCGGAGCTTGCCTTCACCACCGGCCTGCAGCAGCGCGTGACCCGCCACGATGATCCGGGCGGTGTCCAGCCGGTGTTCGGCGGCACCGCAGGCATGGCGAACGGGCTGGTGGGCTTCGGAGTCGGCCGGTTGCACCGGATGCCCGCCGACGGCGAGATGGTCTATGCCGTCGTGGCGTCCGGCGGGATCGACGTGTGGGGAAGCCCGGCCACGGCGGCGGCACCGCGCACCGCACCCGACGTCCTGGGCCAGTTCACCGGGACCAGCGTCGTCGCCGGATGGCCGGTGTCGGTGGACCCGCACACCGGTCAGATCATCCTGGGCCAGGCGGCGGCGAACCCCAACCTGGCGGTGCACCGGGAAGGCTCACCCGCAGCCACGTTGACGGCTCTGGACGGTGAGCTCGCCGCCATGCTTACCCGCCTCGCGGGAAAGCATGACACGACGCTCACTCGCGGGGACGCGGTGTGGACGCCGAGCAGGGTGATCGAGGACTACGGGTTGCTGGAGGCGACGAACCCGGCCTACTGGGCGGAGCTGCGGCGTCTGGCCCGGCGTGACCAGGGTGCTCTGGGCAGCGGACGCGAGCAGCACCGTGCCTGGCAGAAGGCCAGCGACCTGCTCTTCCGGTACCTCAACGCCGGTTCCAACGGCATTCCCGCGGCCAGAACCGTCGTCACCGATCTGGCGGGGACGGGCTCCTCAGCCATGTTCGACGGAACGGGCTGGACGGTGGAGGTCGGGGAGTCGGACTCCATCGACGACCGGCTCGCGTTCTTTGCGCACGAGGGACTCCACGCTGAGCAGTATGCGCTGATGGGGCGGCTCGTCGCCGGTGCCAGCAACGACCCCGAGACGCTGGACCTGGTCACTGGGGTCCCCATTGCGCGTGAGGCGCTGTGGGCACGGCCACTCGACCGCGGCGATCCACGCTATTCGTTGGCGCTGCGCCTCTGGTGGCACCACCACTCAGAACTGGATGGGCGCATCCATGACGTACGCCGGGACGCGGCGCTGCTGCGCAGACGGACCCATGCCCAACTGGTCAAGGCCCTGGAGATCGGGCAGTTCAGCGCACCCGTACGCCAGCTGCTGACAGCGCGGCTGGTCGGCCGGACGGCACACCACTTCGAACTGGGCATTCTGCTGGTCCGGCTCGGGCTGGAAGGCCCGGCGTACCGTGCGGCTCTGGACTTCTCGACCGGCGGCTCGGTGCGGGACTGGCAGAAGGTCGCTGCTGCCGAGGTGCCGTCGCTCGCCGGCTATCAGGTCGAGAGAAACGAGGCCGGGAGCCACCTGTGGCCGGCGTCGGTCGGGCGGCAGGATTCGTCCTCGCGACTGGTGCACCACTCTCGCCCCACCGTCGTGGTGGAGTTGGGTCGAGCCGGGAACGCGCTGTCGCGTCTTGCCGACGTCGTGCCGCATCTGCCGGCGGACGCTCTGGTGGCGGTGGTGACCTCCGATCCACTGACGCCGACCCAGGCGGTGGAGCTGGCCTCGACAGTCGGTGAGGGACAGACGGTGGCTGTCTCCGTCTCGTCCGGTCCTCGGATCGATCCGGCCGATCCACTGTTCGACCACTTCGTGCCGTACTCGCGGTGGCACGCACAGTCGATGAGCCTCTTCGCCGACTACTTCACCGTGCACACCGAACCGCAACGGCCCTTGCTCCGACTCAACTACGCGCTGAAGCCGCTGTACAACGTCGGAGGCGGGGTCTTCATCCGGCAGGACCTGAGCGACTGGCAGATCAGGCCGGTGGGACAGACGCTCTGGGTGCGTGCCTCCGACGAGCCGGCCGGGGCGTTGCCGGTGCCGGCGGAGCCCGACAACGGAATGCCGAGGATCGTCGTCGGCGCTCCCGGTCGGGACACCCCGTGGGCGATCGTCCAGCTCGGGCTGCTGCTGGCCGAGCAGCTCACCGGTGTTCCGGACAGTCGCGGTATGCCGGACCTGGTGCAGATTCACCGGCCTGTCCTAGAGCCACCCGAGCTGCACGACCTGACCCCTGTCGAGACCGCCGCTCCATTCACCCGGCAGCTCCTGGTCAGTGCCTTCGGTGAGCACGGCGTCGACGATCCGAGGCTCACCCACACGTCGAAGATCGAGGACTTCGACATCGACCCGTACGTGTTGACGGCTGCTCTGGTGGGTGCGGTGGACCCGGCACCGCAGGCGATGTCGGAGTCCCACCTGGTCGAGGTGTTGACCGGCCTGGCCGCCAGGCTCGGCGTGACCCGCGAGGAACTTCTTCCGGTGGGTTTTGTCACGGCGTTCGCTCACGGCATCGGTCATGTCACCGTGCCACGTCTGACCGTGGTGACGCGGGCGTTGCAGGCCCTGCCCGACCGGGGGAGGGAACAGCCGGACGAGAGCCGGATCCTGAACAGTTTCCGCAGCCTGGTGCCGGACGACAACGAGCGTAGTGCCAAGCACGAACTCTTGCGGCTGCTGGAGTGGCTCGGACATCCGGGCACGACCTGGCCCGCCGAGGGACTGTCCTCCGAGTACCTACAGCAGGTGGTCGGCAGGGACAGGAGCTGGACCGACCAGGTGCTGTCGCAGCGGACGCCGGACGGCAGTGGGGTCTGGTGGTTGGGGCCGGTGGTGCAGCGGCACCTCGTCGCTCCCGTCGAGGACACCCTCGTGCTCGCGTACGCGGCTGGTGCTGATCTTCTGCCGGTGGGGATGCCGGTCCCCGGGGGTGCCGCCCTGCTGATGCGGGTGGGCCAACTGGTGCGGCGACAGCTACCGGAGGAGGAGTGGGGCACTCCGGTGCTGCTGGTCCCGGTGATCTCTGCCCCGGCCGACAGCGATCGGCTGCGGGCCGAGTTGACAGAGACGGAGAACCGGCTCAGCCTCGGGGTGACGATGGCCGATCCGGTCGTTGTCGCCGTGGAGGACGATGCGGTCGCCGACCCGATGGACCTCGACGAGAGCGTGGTCGGGTCGGCGATGGGGCAGCAGCCCGAGGACGCCGGTCGGGTGCGCCTGGCCACGATGCGGGAGCATCTCACCAGGTGGGCGGAGCATCTGGTGCGCCTGCGTGCGGACGGTGCCGGCGCTGACACGTCGACGGAGGTGGCGCGGGCCCAGTCGGAGATCGACCGGTTGCGGGAGCGCATCACCGAGCTGACCGAGGTCGTGGCGTACGGTCCGGTCACGGCGACGGGGCGGGGCCTTGTCGGTCGCGTCTCCGTGCGGCAGTGGATGGAGGGCCGCTTCCAGCGGGTCGAGATCCCGGTGTTCATCGACGATGCCGGGGTGCACGGTCTGCACCCGGAGACCAGCGAGCTGACGGTCGACCTTCGCCTGGTCAACGGCGAGTGGATGCCCCGGGTGCTGGGCGGCGCGCCCGGCTCGTCGTCGTCACGGCGGGGCGGCTCCGGGTCGTCCTCAGCGCGGCGGGGGGGCTCCGGGTCGTCCTCGGCGGGGACGGCTGCGGCCGCCTCGGCACCGAGCGTTCCCGCCATCGTGGTGCCTCCGGGGTACACCGAGAAACAACTACGGCGGAACTTTCCCGACTGGTTTGCCAAGAGCCGGCGGCCGGGCTGGGAGGCGGAGACGCTCTGGGCCTCCGTGCCGATCCCGCCGGAGCTTGCCTTCACCACCGGTCTGCAGCAGCGCGTGCACGACGGCCCGGACGGCGTCATGCCGGTGTTCGACGGTCTTGCGGGCATGGCCAACGGGCTGGTGGGCTTCGGGGTCGACCGGTTGCACCGGATGCCCGCCGACGGCGAGATGGTGTACGCGGTCGTGGCGCGCGGTGGTATCGACGTGTGGGGGAGCCCAGCCACGAAAGCGGCGCCACCGACGGCCCCCGACGTCCTGGGGCAGTTCCCCGGGAGCACCGTCGTCGCCGGGTGGCTGGTCTCGGTGGACCCGGACACCGGTGAGGTCACCTTGCACAAGGTGGCGGAGAACCCCAACTTCTCGGTACGCCGCAAGGACGACCACTTCCAGCGGGTCACCCCACCGGACCCGGTTGACCTGGATGATGCGCTCGTCGCCATGCTCGCTGCGATGCTCGCCGACCCGGCCGGAAATCGTGGCACGACGCTCGTTCGCGGCGTCGAGGTCTGGCAACCGCGCAAGGCCGCCGATGAGTACGGTTCGCTGTGGGCGAGGGACCCGGCCCTGTGGGCGGAACTCCGAGTTCGGGCACGGAAGGAGTACCGCACCCTGGGCGGCGGGGACCGGCAGCGCCGCGCCTGGCAGGAGAAGACCGACCTGATCTTCCGGCACGTCCGGCGGGGGGCCGACGTCGACCTCACTCCGGCCAGATCCATCATCACCGACGTGTCGGATGAGCACCATGCGGCCAGGTTCGACGGCACGACCTGGGAGTTGGAGGTCGGGCAGTCGGATTCGGTCGACTACATGCTGGAGGGTCTCGCGCACGAGGGGGTCCATGCCGAGCAGTACACGTTGATGGGCCGGCTCGTCGCGGGTGCCACCAACGACCGTGAGGCCATGGACCGGGTGACCCGCGCCGGGCACGTGCAGGACGCCCTGTGGGCACAGCCACTGCGTCTCGACGACGAGCGCTATCCATTGGCACTGAACCTGTGGTGGAACCACTACACGAGAATCGATCTAGACCACAGCAACCTGCACATCAGGGCAGAGGAGCTGTCTTTCCGCAATGCGGCGCAGGTGCTCAAGGTCAGAGGGATCGAGCAGTTCAGTCCGCCCGTACGTCAACTGCTGGAAGCGCGGATGATCGGCCGGGCGGCCCGTGACTTCGACACCGGCGCCATGATGTTCCGGCTCGGTCTGGAAGGTGCGGCGTACCGCGCAGGCCTGGAGTTCTCGACCGGCGGTTCGGTGCGGGACTGGCAGAAGGTCTCTGCCGCGAAGGTGCCGTCGCTCTCCAGGTACCGGGCCGAGACGAGCGAGGCCGGGACCCACCTGTGGCGGGCGTCGGCCGAGCGGCAGGACTTCTCCCCGCGGCTGGTGCACCGCTCTCGCCCGACGGTGGTGGTGGAGCTGGGGCGGGCCGAGAACGCACTGTCACGTCTTGCCGGCATCGTGCCCAGACTGCCGGCGAACGCCCTGGTGGAGGTGGTGACCACCGATCCACCGACGCCGACTCAGGCGGTGGAGCTGGCATCGGCGGTCGGCGCGGGACAGGTGCTGGCCGTCTCCGCCTCGGCCGGCCTCCGGATCGACCCGGCCGATGAGCTGTTCGACCACTTCGTCCCGTACTCGCGGTGGCATGCCCAGTCGATGAGTCTCTTCGCCGACTACTTCACCGTGCACCCGGAACCGCAATGGCCCGATTTCCACCTCACCAACACCCTTGCCTCGCTGATCAATCTCGGGGGCGGCCTCTTCACGCGGACAAACCAGGTGGACTGGCAGATCAGGCCGGTGGGGCAGACGCTCTGGGTGCACACCACCGACGTGCCCTCGACCGCGCTGCCGGCGCCGGTGGAGCCCGGTCTCGGCATGCCGAGGATCGTGGTCGGTGCGCCCGACCAGGACACCCCATGGACGATCGTCCAGCTCGGACTGTTGCTGGCCGAGCGGCTCACCGGCATCGCGGACAGTCGGGGTGACCTGGGCCTGGTACAGGTCCATCGGCCCGTCCTCGACCCCCCCGAGTGGGACGATCTGCCCCCTGGTGAGACTGCGGCACCCTGGACCAGGCAGCTCCTGACCAGCGCCTTCGTTTCCGAGGGCGACATCGATGATCCGCAGCTCGAACACATATCGGACGTGGGCGACTTCGACATCGACCCGTTCCTGCTGACGGCCGCCCTGGTGGGAGCGGTGGAGCCGGCACCACAGTCGCTGTCGGAGTCTCAACTGGTCGACGTGCTGACCGGCCTGGCCGCCACGCTCGGCATCACTCGTGAGGAACTGCTCCCGGTGGGCTTCGCCACGGCGTACGCCTTCGGCATCGGTCACGTCACCGTGCCACGCCTGGCCCTGGTGACGCGGGCTCTGCTGGCCCTGACCGACTATCGGCCCGACCTCGATTTCGGCGACGGATACGAGTCGAACGTGCCCAGGGACACCGGTGAGCCGATCAGAAGCTGGCTCCTCACCGATTTCCGCCGGCTGGTCCCGCAGGACGACGAGCGTCACGCCAAGCAGGAACTCGCCCGACTCCTGGAGTGGCTTGCCCAGCCGGACACGACCTGGCCGTCCGACGGACTGACCTCCGAGTACGTGCAGCAGGTCCTCGGACAGGACCGGAGCTGGATCGACGGGTCGTTGGCGCGGCGCACCAGGGACGGCAGAGGTGTCTGGTGGCTGGGGCCGGTGGCGCAGCGGCACCTCGTCGCGCCGGTCGAGGGCGCGCACGTGCTCGCGTACCAGGCGGATGCCGATCTTCTTCCGGTGGGCTTGCCGATCCCCGGTGGCGCGGCGCTGCTGGCGCGGGTGGGCCAACGGTTGCGGCGGGACCTACCCAAGGGCGAGCGGGGCAAGCCGGTGCCGGTGCTGCTGGTGCCGGTGACGAGCGGGCCAGTCGAGAACCACTGGCTGCGGTCGGACCTGACGGACTTCGAGAACCGGCTGGCTCTCGGGGTGACGATGGCCGAGCCGGTCGTCCTGATGTCGAGCGACGACGTCGACGCGGCACTCGCGCAGATGAGCCTGGACGAGGTGGCGGCCACGATGGGGCAGCCTTCCGGTTGGCCGGCCTCTGACGAATCGATCGACCCCGAGAGCCCGCTCTGGTGGACCGGCAGTCCGGTGGATCCCGTTGAGGAGCCGGTGTCGATCGGCGGAGCCACGCAGGAGTCCCAGTCATCCCCGCCGCCCGTTCCCATCGGTACGAACGGGGTCGAGGACGAGCTGGTCGTGACCCGGGCGCAGGCACGGCTGGCCAGTTGGGCGGTGCCGGACCGGCTCGTCGAGCTGCGGCGGTTGGCCGACGAGGGCCGTCCGGGCGCTGGCGACGCGCTGGCCGCCGTCGAGGCGTACCGGAGCGCGTTGGCGCGGGCCGAGAAGGGATCGCTGAACGAGGCCGGAGAGGTGGCTACCGCCTACCGGAGCATGCACGACCGGTTGGCGGCGTTGAACCTGGCGCATCTCGCTCCGCCGACCTCGCCGACCGAGACGGACGTCGCGCCTGGCGTACCGGTGCCGGCGGCCACCTTCCCGGTGGAGCTGACTCCCCCTGCCGCACCGGCCCGGCCCCGACTCGCCGATCTGATGGCGGATCCGCAGGAGGTGCGGTGGGCCGAGCGCGTGGGGGTTCCGGCTGCCCAGGCCGCCCGACTGCTGACCGACGGACGCCTGCGGTTCGACCCGACCGAGGTCGACCGACTGTCCACCGCTCTGCGATTCGACGAGGACGAGGTCCGTGACCTGGTCGATCTGGTCGAGGTGCTCGGCATGGTGCCGCTCGACCTGCCCGCCAGGTCTCGGGCCATGGGGCTCGCCGGGCTGGGGCCACTCTTCGGTGTGATCCAGGAGTTGGCGGTGTCACCCGACGACGTCGCTGCGATCGGCGACGTGCTGGTGCGGGCTGCGGCGGGCTCCCGGGACGTCGAGCCCGACGAGGGGACCTGGGCCGACCGGTTGCGGTCGGAACTTGCCGACGCCGGGGTACGCACCAACAGCGATCTCGTGTGGTTCATGCGGTTGTCCCGGCGGCTGGAGTTGGCGCCCGCCGACCGGACGAGGTTGGGGGAACTGCGAGAGCTCGGGGTGTCCCTGGAACTGCTGCACGAGTTGCCCGACGAACACGTGCGGGCGGCGCTGGAGGGCCGGCGCCTGGCCGCGACGGGTGTGGCCACCTTGGCCGCTGCCGCCGGCCTGGGCGGTCCCGTCGCGTTGGAGGCGGCGGCCGAGCGGCTGGACGTATCTCCGATCGACCTGGCGGTGGCGCTCGGCGGCCAGCTCCGGGAGGCTGCGGGCGGGGTGCCGCCCACCGGCGCGAGGGACCAACTGCGGCTCCAGGGGCAGCAGGTGGCGGACCGGCTGTTGGACCGGTTCGAACCGGGCGGGCCCACGCTGAGCGACTGGGTGCGGTGGAGCGCCCGACTGGGCTTCCCGGTGGACCAGCTCCGCCCGCTGGCCTCCGCCCCGGTCATGTCCGGGCTGATCTGGGAGGCGCTCGGGGACGTGCCGAGGGGGCGGGTAGCCGACGCGCTGGTGCCGGTGTTCCCCGCGACGGCCGCGTCGGAACGACTTGCCGCAGCGCTGGCCCGGCAGCGGAGTGCGGCGGTACCTCGTCCGGGTGAGCTGGCCGCCTGGGCGGCCCGGCTCGGCGTTCCCGGCCCGTACCTGCGTCGGGTCCTGGTGCGGTCAGACGTCGACGGAAGTGACGTGGTCGCGTTGGCCGACCATCTCGGACTCTCCCCTGACCAGGCGGCGGCCCTGGTCCGGCTGACCGAGGTGACCGGCCGGGTGCCGGGCGACGCGCTGGCTCTCGCCTACAGACTGGGTCTGCCGCACTTCCCCTATCTGCTGATCTGGCTGGCCGCGTACTGGGAGACCGACCCGCGCCGGTTGATGCCACTGCGTCCGCTGTTCGCGAGGATCAAGGAGCTGCCTCCGGACAAGCGACCCGATCCACGGCAGGTGGAGGAACTGGTTCGCACGTGGGCGGCATCGCATGCTCAGGACGAGGCTCTGCCCCGTTCGGCCCCGGACGACCTGGACTTCGACCTGTCGAACATCCTCGTCACCAGCGCCGACTTCGCCGACTTTCCGGACATCTCACACTTTACGCCGGCCTTTCCGGAATTTGGGGACCTCCCTCCGCGGCAGGTTCCGAGCGCGGACGCCAGCAGCGCGAGAAGCGTGCAGGGTGACCGACCGGCCGGTGCGCCCGTGGCCGACTCCGATAGTGACTCGACATCGGGATCAGAGAGCCTCCCGAGCATCTACCGGGGCTCTCTGCCCGGCAACTCGTCGGTGCGGAGCCCTTGGGGAGAGCGGAGGGCAACGGCAGAGCAGCGCGGATTGCTCGCCGCGCTGGACCACGGCAACGGATCGATTCTGATCGACTCCGATGACACCGCCCCGGACCGCCGGGATGTCGCTGCGCTGCTCTGGTTCGCGAGCAATGGCGTGGGCCCGGATGGAGTCGGGCTGCGGGTGGTGAGTCCGCTTCGCCAGAAACGGATGGCGGCCATCACCGAGCGGTACGAGGCGCTGCAGCGGTGGCAGGGCGTCCCCGGTCAGGCAATGACTGAGTTGTGGCGAGACGCCGACTTTGTCGCCAAAGATCCTGACCTGGGGTACCTGATCGGCCGGGTGGCGGTGGTCGCTGCGGCGGCCAGAGCGGCCGTTTCCGCCGTGACACTCGAGACCACCGCCTCGAACCGAGGCGAGGCCGTCCGCGCCGCCAGCCGTGCCGTCGATGCGTTGATCGATGGTGTGCGGTGGTGGACACAGCACCGAGCTGGCCGGTCGATACCTCCGGTCGATGCCGAGACGGTGGCGTCCGGAGACATCCCCGCGCTTATGGCTGACCTGCGCCACAGAGCAGGGCGGAGCCCGGCGTCACGAGGTGACGACTTCGGCCCGATGGTGGCGAAGCTTCGTGGACTACTCGACACGTTGCACGGTGCTGACTCGCCCCGGGACACCTATCAGGTGCTGACCGGACTTCTTCACACCGTGGTGGCGCAGTTCGCCCGCTTGGTCGTGGCAGCCGCCGCCGACAAGCCGGCATCGACGACGCTGGCCGCGTACGGCCTGGTGGCCCAGACGATCGGAAGCGTTCGCAACGTCGCCTTCGCGCTGGCGGACTGGGACCGGCTGGCCGGTGGCCTGACGGCGGTGCAGGTGAGCGGGGCCGCCGCCGACGTCGTCACCAGGGCCGAGGCCATCCGGGACACCTGGGACCAGGACGGGGACGTTCTGCTCACGTCCTGGTGGTCGGAGCGGATCGGTGTGTCCAGGGAGCAGGTCGAATGGAATTATCACGACCGACCCTGGTTGGATCACTCGGCGGTTCTTGAGACGGCCGAAGAGTTGCGGCTTGAGCCGGATCTCGTCTACGAGCACGCCATCCGGCATCAACACCTCTCCCGTCGGACTCCGGAACTGATCAGGCAGTGGAATCCGCACCACGCGAGCCGGACAGCGTACAAGTTGGCGGACGAACTGCAGGTCCCGGTACGGCTGCTGGAGCCGCTGATGAACGGGCAGCCTCCGGCCCGGACGCGTGAACTCCGCCGCCCGTTGGACAAACTGTCCGGCATCCCGCAGGCGTTCAGCGGGCACTCGGCTCGACGGCTCGCCTTCCTGACCGACCTCGGGGCCGGCATTCCCCAGACCATCGATCCGGATCAACTCCGTGTTCTGGGCGAGCAGTGGCTCACCGAGGTCCTGGCAATCGACCCGGTCGATCTGGAGTTCCTCGACCGCTACTGGTTCGACCGGCTGTACTCGGTGGTGGAACTGCTGCGTGAGCACTACGAGGAGCGCGAGCCCAGCGGCGGCTGGAGCGTGCACGACATCGAACTGCTCGCTGACGACCTGGGTCTCAGTAGCCTGTTGGTGACGGGCCTCAGCGTACGGATCGGCCGGGTGCCTCGAGAGTTGGTAGGCCAGGCAGGCGGCAGGATCGCCCTGTTGGTGGCCAGCCGGCTCCAGTCCGACCCGCGCGACCTGGCATCGATCCACGATCTGGTGGCGTCCGTGGATTCCGATGGGCCGCGGCACCTCATGGTGGATGCTCTGGTGGCCGAGCTTCGCCGCGCCGGCCGGGCACCCGCTCCCCGGCCGTCCCTCGCCAGTCGGCTGTTGCGTCTCGGTGTCGAGGCCAAGCGCCTCCCGCCCTCCCTCGGCGAGGTGACACGAGACGCCGGTATGTCCGTCGACGAACTGGTCGAGACGGCTGAACTGGCCGGCAACGTCGACCTTCGGACGGTGTCGGAGTTCGTCAGATTCGCGTTCGGCGGCGACCCCGGGAAGGCCGGTCCGAGCCGTTCGCCGGGCACCGGCGGTACGGCCACCTCCCGTGCTGATCTGTCGCCTCAGGTCGTGGCCGGTCAGCTGCGCGACTGGATCGGCCGACTCCACGACGAGTTCCAGGTCGAGCGGCACGACATGCCGACGGTGTTGCGGACCGCCAACCAAGGGCGGTGGACCTCGGCGACACTGACGACGCTGCCGGCCGACTCGGCCGACCGGGTTCTCAGGGCCCTGTCGAGCTTCTCCGTCGAGAAAGTGGTCGGCGAACTCCTCGACATCTCCTACGACGAGGCCGACGTCGCGCAGATGCTCGACCGACTCGTTCCGATGGTGAACGGAGCGGTCGACGCCCGCATCGACGAGCTACTGCCGCTGTGGCTGGAGGCGGGCGAAACCCCTCCCATGCACCTGGAGCTGATGCTGCCGGCGACCGAGCCGGCGCAGTCGCCAGCGGCCTCCCCTGGGTCGTCGACAGGCTATCGGGCGCTGCGTCTGTGGGAGTACTCGCGCGTTGAGGACCTGGAGACGGCGGCGGACGAACTACGTCGACTGTGGCAGGCGGGTCACCGATCCGTGCCTGCCCTCCTGTCCGCCAGCCCCGAGGGCGGCTCCCGGGGAGAGGTCTGGATCAGCGAACTGGACCCACACCCGCTGTTGGTTGGCGCCCTGATCGCCGTGAACAGTCTGCCCGGCGGGCTGGCGGGGTATCCCGATCTCCTGGCGTACCTGGGCTACGAGGTCTCTCCGTACGACGTGAAGCGCTTGGACCGCCGAGTCAGCTGGGTCCGACCGTTGCACCCAGAGGCGTTCGAGCCGTTGACGGCCGGAGCGGCTCGGACCATGGTGATGACGGCGGCCGTCTGGCACCGACGACAGTCACCACAGCCTGATCCGGTGGCCCGACTGGAACCATCGACGACCTGGCTGCTCGGCGATTCCGAGCCCGGCCCCGGCCCGGCAGCGGCCTACCGGCTCGGCCCGCAGGATGTGGGAATCGGGGCGGGCAGCCTGCTCCGGTCGATCCTCGACGGCGCTCGTGCACAGGGCGTCGACCTTCCCGCCGGCGTACGCGACGAGGCGACGCTGATCGCGCGCGCGGTGCAGACCGTGCACGGCGATCCGCATCGGTTCGTGCTCCGCAGCATCGGCACGGTCCTCAGCGCCGACCTCGACGAACGGACGATGGTCCGACTCGCCGAAGTGCTCTGGCCCACCGAGCAGATCGGCCCGCGACGGGAGCTGCTGCGCTCCCGGATCGCGCTTGCCGCCGACCACGACGACCCGCGCCTCAACCGCCTCCTCGCCCTCTCGCCACCGCCGTCCGGCACCGGCCCGGAATGGATCGTGCGCCGCGCGACGACGAGAGAGAGCACCCGGACCCGCGAGGTGTCCCGTCTCCTGCAGGATGTGATCCGTGATCCGCGGCTCTGGGACTCGACGCTGCGCGAAGAAGTCACTGCGGTCCTCGCTGTCGCACTCGGCGTCGACCTGGTGGTCGTGGAGGACGACACTGCTCGTACCTATCCGGGTGGAGGCTCGACCCTCTATCTGCACCGGGTCGAGCGGGATCGTTTCCAGCCCTATCTTCCGGCCAGCGTTGCCGGCGGAGCGGTCGACCTGGGGGCCGCGCAGGGAATATTCGGCCACTACGACCCCGCCTCGGACGTGGTACGCCTTCCCGTCGTCCTGGCCGGTGCCGGTGGCCAGCAACAAGGTGGCCTGACCGCGCGCCTCCGCAGCGAGGAGCTGATCGGTCTCTGGGCGAGGCGACAAAACGGCCCCGTGGGTCCCGTGGTGTTGGTCATGGGCGGAGCAGCTCAGCAGGCCGGTGCAGGCGATGCGCTCGCCGCCCGATTCCGGGACCGACTCGGCCAGGGCGTCATCGCCAGTGCGGACGACATCGTGCTCGACACCGACGGGCGGGTGTCCGCGGTCGCGCTCCGCCACCTGCCCGACGGCACGGTCGACGTGGACAGTCCGAAGCGAAGCGAGTTCCGGTACTTCCCTCCCGACGGCGGCGCTCCCGTTCCGCTCGGCGACGACCTGGTCTCAGGGGCGGCGTCGGTCGGCCTACGGCTCGTGGTGGACCTTCCGCCGGCCGAGGACACACCGACCGTCCTGGCCGTCCGGCCCGCCCCGGCAGCCGAGGTCGAGGCACTGGGGCCCCGCCTGTTCACGGACGGTGAAGGCGTCTTCCACATCGGTCGGCACGCCACACCGCCGGACGGGTGGCTGCCGCTTGGTGACGCCAGCCCGTACCTTGCCCTCCGCTGGCTGCGGAACGACGGGTCGGCGCGCGTGCCCGACGCAGCCGTCGAGCAACGGGACCTCCAGACCGTCGCGTCGGACGCCGTCGGACTCCGACTGGGTCAACGGTCGGTACGTGATCTGCCGCACCAGATGGCTTCGGCGCTCACGGAGCGGCCCAGGGGCGGAGTGCGGATGCACCGGCGGCTCCCCGCAGTGTTCTCTGGGGACGAGGTCGTCTTCGTCAGCCGTGCGGGTTGGGCACATGCCGCCACCGTGCGACCCAACGGCGAGTTGCTGGTCTACCGGCCCACGCATGACGACGTCTCGGTCGAGCGGATGTCCCATGCCCGGTTCGTCGACGAGTCCGGCCCCGGGTGGTACCTGGTCCGCAGTCGGCTCCGCAGTGACTGGACTCCGGTGTATCCCGCCGACCGCCCGGCGGTTCCGACCGACTCGGGGTGGTCTGCGCGGCCGCCGGATGTGCTACCCACCCGGGTGCTGGAGATCGAGCAGGAGCCCTGGAATGAGGAGGTGCGCGGGGCTGACACCCGTGGCGCCGAGGTGCGGCTGAATCCGCTGTGGATGCCCCTGGCCGAGTTCACCCCGGAGGTGTGGGCGGGACGGCCGGGGCACAAGTGGCTGTACCTGGTGCTGGAGCGTCGGGCGTACACCGGCGGGTCGGAGCCGGAGGTCCCCACCGAACGCCCCGACGACCTGTTGGTCTTCGTCGGCTCGGAAGCGGCCTCCCAGGCGCTCTCCGATAGTCAGTTCAACGACCTGCTGGCGTCGATCCGGCAGGTGGATCCGGACATCACGCCGGGACTGGTCAGAGACATGGTCGACGGTCCCGGGCATCCTTCGCTGGGGGTGCGGTTCACTGCGGCGTCGCCGGGGCAGGGGACCGCAGTGGTGACGTCGGCAGGTGTCGCGGGCGAACTCCGCAGAGTCCCGGCAAACGGGACCTGGGAGATGAACGACTCCTCCGGTAGGTACATGCGAGGAGAACAGCGCTCGGCCGACGCGACACAACGATGGATGCGGGTCGCCGCGCAACTCGTCGCAGATCAGGTGGGCGAGCCGGTCCTACCGCGGACGGTGCGGCTGGACGGCGGGATGACGGCGAGCATGAGCCGTCAGCAGATCCACTCCGGACTGTATTTCGCGCATCCCGACGACACCCAGGACACCGTCGCAGCGGTGCGGCGGATGCCTGCGTACGCCGGCTTCAAGTCCGTGTACGCCACCCTGGATCCGCGAACGCTCGAAGTGGTGACGAGGGCGGGACGGTTCGGTCCGAGGAATTTCAACAGCCAGATCGACCACGTCGAGGTGGAGACCCACACGAAGCTGTTGCTGGTGCTGTTCCTACCCGCCGATGCGGACGGGTCGGCGTCGGAGCGCGAGGCGGTGGTGCGGTTCGCAGGGCAGCTCCACGAGGTCCGCTCCAGCGACATCGTGACCAACTACGGGGTTGCCCGAATTCTGCCTGACTTCGACGATGTGCAGTTGGGGATCCTGGCGACGGATGATCGCGGTGCACCGGTGGTGGCGCCGGATGGCTTTTTCGTATTGCTCAGCTCGGGTATGCACACCAGTGAGTTGGGACCGTCGGCGTCCATGTCCATGGAAGCGCTCGGTTCCTACCCGGATGCCCACGGTGGTGGGGAAACGGGGCAGCAGTACCCGGTTCCGTTCAGCGCACCTGGCATCGAGCCGCCGCCGGGCGCCGACTACGACCGCGGTGTGCTGGTGGTGGGCGACCTGGCCAGGTGGCGGGAGCGGCCAGAGGCCGGCGCGGTGGTGGAGGCTGCGCGAGTGTCGGCCCGACCGATCGTCGTCGCCGAGGTCGGCGCTGTCCCCGCTGCACGGGCTGCCGAGATGGCCACTTTCGCCGAGACGATGCAGCGGTTCGTGCAGTGGCGCCTTCGGCCCCTGGTGGTCACGACCGCGATTGTCGCCGAGCTGAGGGTGGAGGCGACGCTTCACCACGTACCGGTGGTGTTCGCAGAGACCTCCGGCGATGGCACGCGGTGGCACGCGGTCGACTCCGACGGCGTGGTCCGGTGGTCCACGTCAGTGTTCACGCCGGCACTCTTCGTGGCGGCCGGTGAATCCACGTCCGGGCCGGCGGTCGCGTCGCGGCCTGCCGATGTCGGTCAGGTGCGCCTGGCGGAGATGCGGGAGCATCTGGCCAGATGGGAGGGGCATCTGGGGTGGTTGCAGGCGGACGACCGGAGCGGTCGCGCGGGCGGGTCGGCGGATCGGCTCCAGGCTGAGTCGGAGATCGGCCGGTTGACGGCGCGTATCACCGAGTTGAGCGCGATCACCGCCCACTACCCGGTTGAGGAGACCGAACGAGGTCTGATGAGCTACATCAGGGTTCGTCGGCAGCCGGGTGGTGATCGGGGGTTCGACGAATATCGGGTGCTGATCGATGACTACTCGGGGGTGCGGAGCATCCACCCGGAGACGGGCGAGGTGACCGCTTCCTTCTGGTTGTCGAACGGCCAGTGGATGCCCCGCCTTCTGGGTGGCTCGCCCGATTCGACGGTGGTGCAGGACGTCCGGCGGACGCCGCCCATCCCGCCACCGGTTCCCGCCAGCAGGAACGGGGTCGAGGACGAGCTGGTCGTGACCCGGGCGCAGGCGCGGCTGGCCAGTTGGGCGGTGCCGGACCGGCTCGTCGAGCTGCGGCGGTTGGCCGACGAGGGCCGTCCGGGTGCCGTCGAGGCGTTGGCCGACCTGGAGAAGTACCGGGAGGTTCTGGCGCAGACCACCGCACCGAACCGGCAACAGCCCGGCAACGCGCGGCGGAACGTCGCTGCGGTGGCGACCGCCTATCGCGTCGTGCACGACCGGCTGACGGCGTTGGCGTCGGCGCTGGACCTGCCGCATCTGGCACCGCCCGGCCCACCGGCGGTCTCCCTCGACGACAGCGTCGTGCCGGTGCACGCGGTGCCGGTGCCGGCCTTCCCGGTGCAGCTGGTGCCACCCGGGTCCAAGGCGGCAAAGGAGGCACCCGGTTCCAAGACGGCACCCGGGTCCCCAAAGCCACCCGCGATCGCCGACCTGGTGGCCGACCCGGCGACGCGGGCGTGGCTGACCTCGAACACCATCCCACCCCACCAGGTCGCGCGACTGGTGACCGGTGGACGTCTGCGCTTCGACCCGGGACAGGTCGACCAGGTGGTGCGGATGCTGGGCGGGGAGGGAGACGCCCGGGAACTGGTCGCGCTGACCGAGGTCCTCGGCGCGGTGCCGCTGGACCTGCGGGAACGGTCCGAGGCTGCGGGGCTCGCCGGGCCCGGTCCGCTGTTCGGTGTGGTCCGTGAACTGGCGGTGTCCCCCGCAGACGTGGCAGCGCTCGGCGATGTGCTGGCCCGGGTCGCTGACGGCTCGTCAAAGTTCGAACCGGACAAGGGCCGCTGGGTCGACCGGCTCCGGACGGCACTGGCCGACGCCGGTGTCCGCACCGACAGCGACCTGGTGTGGCTGATACGGCTGACCCGCCGGATGGACCTGGCCCCCGCCGACCGCAGGTGGTTGGGCGAGCTGCGCGACCTCGGGGTACCGCTGGAACTGCTGCACGAACTGCCCGACGAGTACGTCCGGGCGGCGCTGGACGGCCGGCGTCGGGCCGACACCGGTCTGGCGGCGCTGGCCGCCGATGCCGGCTTCGCCGGCCCGGCCGCGTTGGAGGCGGCGGCCGAGCGACTCGGCGTACCCCCGGTCGACCTGGCCCTGGCCCTCGGCGACCGGCTGCGGGCGGCCGTGTCCGATGCTCCACCGCTGTCCGACGCGGGGCCGGACGGCCTCCGGGAGCAGGGGCAGCGGGTCGCCGATCGCCTCCTGGCCCAGGTCGCGTCGACCGGACCCGGACTCGACCGCTGGGTGCGCTGGAGTGCGCGGCTCGGATTCCCGGTGGACCGGCTCCGCCCGCTGGCCGAGATTCCGATGCTCGAAGGTCTCATCTGGGAGGCCCTGGGTGACGTGCACGGGGGCCGGGTCGCCGAGGTGCTCGTGCCGTTGGTGCCGGAGGCGGCGGCCCCGGCGCCGATCGCTGCTCGGCACGTCGCCGTGCCCACCCCGGAGGAGTTGGCCGCGTGGTCGCAAAGACTCGGTGTGCCCGACTACTACCTGCGGCGGGTGCTGGTCATGCCCGGCGTCGACGGGCGAGCGCTGCCGGCGATGGCCGACCGCCTCGCGTTGCCCCCAGAGCAAGCCGCCGCACTGGTCCGGCTGGTCGAGGTCACCGGTCGGGTGTCGGCTGACGACTTGCTCATGTTCGCCTACCGGCTGGGCATGCCAGCGGGTCCCTATCTGCTGGTCTGGCTCGCCAGCTACTGGGAGATCCATCCGCGCAGGCTGATGCCGCTGCGTCCGCTGTTCGCACGGATCGCGGAGCTGCCCACTCGGAGTCGACCGTCGATGCAGGAGATCGAGGAGCTGGTCGGTCGCTGGGCGGACCCGGGCCGCGCGGGCGCGGGGTATCACGCAGAGCCCGCCGCCGACCTCACGGACGGACTGCTGCTCGACCGGCACGACACCTTCGACGACGACCAGTTCCGGATGTGGCCCACTGCCGAGGAAACGGCGGCGAGCGTCCGCACCCCTCAGCCTGCCCCCCAGAGGGCCAGTGGTCGCGACGACGACTCGGACCGAAGCTCGGCGTCGGAGTCGCACCGCTCACACAGCCTCTTGTCCATCCCGGACGATGACGAGCAACAGGCACAGCACACGAGCCTGGCCGCGCTCGTCTACAGCGGTCGCTCGACCTGGACCAGGGCGGACGGTGCCGGCCGGAGCCGCCGGAACGCCTCGGCACTGTTCTGGGCAGCCGGTCTCGGATCAGGCCCGGAGGGAGCCGGGCTGGAGGTCCTGGACCGCCTCCGGACGTTCGTGCCGACGGCGGTCCGCGATCGGCGCGACAGGCTGCGTCGGTGGGCGGAGATCAGTTCCGTCGAGGCCGAGGAACTGTGGCAGGACACCGAGAAGGTCGCCGCCGACCCCGACCTGGGAACGCTGACCCGGCAGGCGGCGATCGTCGCCTCGGCGGCGACCGCAGCGGTACCCGCGCTGACCCGCGACATCACCTCACCCGACGTGACGGAGGTGGTTCGGGGAGCCGTCCAGGCTGCCGACGCCGTGGTCGACGCCGTACGCGCCTGGACCGATCGGCACGCCGACCGGCCGATACCGTCAGCCGGAGACGATCCGGCCCGGCCGGTGCGCGTTCCCGACCTGCTGCGGTCGCTGCCAGCGGGCGAGAGGCTGGCCTCGGCGCAGGCCGGTCGTGACGACCTGGCCGCGATGTTGACCGGGGTACGCACGCTGCTCCACACGTTGACCCGGACGACCGAGGCGGGCAGCGTCTATCGGACGGCTGCCATGGTGATCGAGGCGGCCGCCACGCACATCGCCCGTCTGGTGGTGGGGGCGGGCACACCCGCTCGGCCCGGGACGGCGTTGATCGCGAACGCGGTCGCCGCCCAGGCGATCGAGGCCGCTCAGCGGCTCACCGCGACCGTGGCGGCCTGGGACCGGCTGGCCGGTGGCCTGTCCGCAGCCGAACTCGCCGCAGCCGTGACCGACGGTCAGGCAGAGGCCCGGAACAGAAGGGAGACCGACGACCAGAGCGCGGACGTCATCCTGGCCCCGTCGTGGGCGAAGCTCATCGACGTACCCGAGTCCGAGATCGAGGAGGACCGCTACCTCCGCCCCTGGTTGGATCACCTGGCGATCGTGGCGACGGCCGGCAGACTCAAGGTCCCGCCCGGCGTGGTCTACGAGTACGCCCGACGCAACGGGTACCACTCCGAGCGCGCATCTGGTCTGCGGGCGACCTGGAGCCTGGGACCGCCGCACGAGGACCTCTACCGCCTGGCGAACGATCTGTCGGTGCCGGTGCGGTTGCTGTCGCCGCTGCGGGCCCTGCTGAGTGCGAGGGCGGGCACCGCACCCGACCTGGAGCAGGTGAGGGATTCCCTGCTGCGGGTACAACTGCCGGACCGGATCGCGAAGTGGCCCCGGCGTCGGCTCGCTTTCCTGGCCGACGTCGGCCTGCGGACCACCCAGGCCACGCGCCCCGGCGAACTCGAGGATTGGCCGCACCGGTGGGTGGCCGACATCCTCGGCCTGGACCCGGAGGATCTGGACGGCGCCGACGGGGTCTCCCTCCGGTCGCTTCTCGAACTCGTCGATCTGGTGCGTCGCGAGTACGCCGTCCGCGAACCCGACGGAAACTGGGCACGGCACGACCTCGAGTCGCTGGCCGACGCGCTGGGCCTCAGCAGCTACCTGGTCACCGGCCACAGCGTCCGGATGGGCCGAGTGCCGATGGAACTGGCGGACAAAATGTACGGCGCGTACCTGTTCCTGCTCGCCACCGCGCTCCGGATGGACTCTCGGGAGGTGACGAAACAGTTCGGGACGGTACTCACCGAGGTGATGGATCGGGCACTGCCCCGGCAGGTCGTGGTGGAACGGGCGCTCGCGCGAATCCGGGCGAAGGGGAAGGCCCCGGCGCCGAGGGAGAGCCTCACCGGCAAACTGCTCCGGATCGGTGTGGCCTCGAACGACCGCGTACCGCGACACCTGGGACTCCTCGCACAACAGGCCGGCGTCTCCGCGACGGAACTGGTCGAGACGGCCTACCAGGCAGGTGAGGTCGACCTCTGGCTGACCGCCGACGCCATCGGACTGGCGGTCGGCTCCCGTCCCGTACCCCAGGGCGGCCCGGAGGCCGAGGCGCCCGTCCACACCGTGGACCCCGCGGCGCTGCCACGCATGGTCAACGAGTGGGTCGACTGGCTCGGCGGAATCGCCGCAGCGGCGCCACGCCTGCATCCGGCGATGACCGCGCAGGCGCTGCGGGTCGGTTGGACGTTCGACGAGCTGTCGGCGCTGCCCGGAGACGAGCGGAAGAAGGTCCTTGCGGCCCTCGCGGCGTCCGCCTCGGAGGCGGGGCTCAACCGCGTCTACCACAACACCGTCTTCTGGTACGGCCGCAACGTCGAGAAGCTCCTCCGTGCGCTGACCACATTCGTCGCCGATGTCGCCGGTGCCCGCCTCGAACTCCCGATGCCCCGGTGGGCCGAGCCCGATTCACGGTTTCGCGTCAACGTTCACGTGCCGCACTCGGTCGACGCTGACTTCGCGACGTTCGCAGCGGTCGAGACCCGGCGGGAATGGATCCTCACGAACGACCCGGCCACCTGGGAGGAGATGGAGCGGGGCCTGCGTGAGCTCCGACAGGACGGAACACGTGTCGCTGCCGCGACCGTCTCCCTCGCTGCCTCCCCCGATCCGGCCACACGGATCGCGGAACTGGACCTGACGCCGCTGACCGTCAGCGCGTTGATCGTGGTGATCGCCCTCCCGGGCGGCCTCACGATGCACCCCGAACTGCTGGGATACCTGGGGTACGAGGTCGACCCGTATGACTCGACGCGCCTGGATCGTCGGGTCAGCCGACCCGAGCGGCTGCGCGTCGACCCGTTCCTGCCCATCGAACATCCGCCGGCCCGGGCGGCCGTCATGGCGGCGGCGATCGTACGCCAGCGGAAGCCCGCACCCCTGGTCGTAGCCGACCGCCCGAGTACGACCACCACCTGGTTCCTGGACGACGGGGATCCCGCCCGCGTCGGGGCCGACGAGCACCACCTGGTGCCGCACGACGTGGGTGACGCACCCGGCAGCCTGGTCCGGGCCGTCCTCGACGGCGCCCGCGCCCAGGGGCTGCGGCTGCCGTCGCAGGTGCGCGACGAGGACGGCCTGATCCGGCACGCGCGGCAGGCGGTCCAGGACGACCCGACCAGGTTCCCGTTGCGGACCATCGGTGACCTGGTCGCCGGAGATCTCGACGATCAGGCACTCCTCGGCCTGGCGCAGGCGCTGCCGATCAGGGTCGAGTCACTAGATGACCTGGCGACCCTGCGGTGGACGATCATGACAATGATCAGCGAGGGCAATCCGCGCCTGCGCAGACTTCTCGGCACCGCCGTCGCTTCGCCGAGCCGGGGCGCGGCATGGACACTGAGTCGCGTCGGCGCTGGCGGTGCCACCGCTGCCAGCCATGTCGCACACCTGTTGCCGGACGCGATCGGGGATCCGACGCTGTGGGACTCCGCGCTGGTCGACGAGATCCTCGGTGTGCTCGCCGTCGTGCTGGAAGTGGACCTGGTCGTGGTGGAGACCGAGGCTGCCCGCCGGTTCTCGGGCGGGGGAGGCTCGACCCTCCACCTGCTCAGGGGCGAGCGGGGCCGATTCCAGTCCTACCGCCCCGCACCGGTGCCGGCCCAACTCATCGCGATCGAACCCGCACAGGTGATCTTCGGCGAGTACGACCCGGCCACCGACGTGACACGGCTGCCTCTCGTGGTGACCGGTATGGACGGTCGGCGCCTGCGGGACCTGACCGCCGACCTCACCGGCCAGGAGCTGATCGACCAGTGGGCGGTCCACCCCGGCCGGGGACCGCAGCCGTTGGTCCTGGTGATGGGCGGGGCCGCCGACGAGTCCGGTCCGTACGGTGCGCTCGCCCGCCGTTTCCGGGACCGTTTCGCCACCCCGGTCATCGCCAGCACCGTCGACATCGTCCTGGGCGCCGACGGGAAGGTCTCGGCCGCCTCCGTGGTCCGTGCCCCGGACGGAACCGTCGACCATACCCGGACGGAGCCTGGCGAGTTCCGCTACTTCCCACCGGCCGGAGGCGGGTCGGAGTCGGTCGGGAACGACCTCGCGGCGGGTGCGGAACCCCTCGGGCTGCCGATCGTGGTGAACCTCCCGATCCCCGACACCGGGGCGACCGTCCTGGCGGCCCGACCGGCCCGGCCGGCGGTCGAGGAAGCGCCGGTGCCGCGCCTCTTCGTGGACGGCGACGGTACGGCGCGAATCGGTAGTGCCGCCGCACCACCGCCGGGCTGGCTGTCGCTCGGCGACGCCACGCCGTACCTCGCCCTGCGATGGCTGCTCGACGGCGGCCCGGATGAGGGGCTCGACCTGGGCGCACTGGGACAGGAGGAGTTGGAGTTCGCCGCTGCGCAGGCCGTCAAGCTGCGCGGGGGGCGGATGGTGCCGGTGGACCTTACGGAACTGGTGCTGGCCGCGTTCGCCGAGCAGCCCGAAGGAAATGCTCGGGCGGATGACAGGCTGACCGACGTCTGGCCCAGTGACTCCATCCTCTTCCTCAGCCCGACCGGGACGGCCCGCGCGGCCGTCGTACAGCCCAACGGGGAACTGCTCGCCTACCGGCCGGTCCACGGCGGCGTCGGTGTCACCCGGCTGTCCCAGAGGCAGTTCGTCGAGGAGACCGGACCGGGCTGGTACGTGGTGCGCGAAGGACTTCGGGGCGTTCAGCAGCCGGTGCTGCCGTCCCCGGAGAGCGTGGATCCCCGCGAGTCCCGGCGGTACGACCGGCCGGCCGGAGTGCTGCCGCACCTCGTCCAGTCGATCGAGCAGATCCCTGCCGTCGACGAGATGACCGTCGTGGACGAGATGACCGACGTGGACGGACTGGAGGTGCGACTCAATCCGCTCTGGATACCGCTGGCCGAGTTCACGCCGCAGGTGTGGGGTAGGCGGCCCGGCCACACCTGGATGTTCGTGGTGCTGGAGCGTCGGGCGCACACCGGGTCGGAGCAGGAGGATCCCGAGGCCGGGACGCATCCCGACGACCTGTTGGTCTTCGTCGGCTCGGAGGCCGCGTCCGCCGCGATGTCGAGCTGGCAGTTCGACGAGCTGTTGGCGACGCTGCGGCGGACCGACCCGGAGGCCACGCCGGGTCACGTCAGAGACCTCGTCGACGGCCCGGGCCATCCCTCCCTGGCAGTGAGGTTCTCCACCGACCCGGCGACACGTGACGCGGCCCTCGTGGCACCTGCCGGTGTCGCGGGCGAACTGCGCTGGAACCCCGGCACCGACATCTGGTATATGAACGACAAATCGGGCAGGTTCAACGACACGGAGGAACGTCACCAGCACAGCCCCCGATCGATGCATGACTGGTTGATCGTCGCGGCGCGGCTCGTGGCCGACCAGGTGCGGGCACCGGTGCTCCCGCTGAGCGTCCGGATCGGGTCCGGCACGGGAAGGCCTGGCGCCCGACACGACATCCCTGCCGGGGTCCACTTCGTCCATCCCGCCGACAACGAGGACACATTCGCCGCCGTCCGGCGAATGCCCAGGTACTCGACCTACACCTCGGTCTTCGCCACCCTGGAGCCGGCGACCGGCGAGGTGGTGACCCGAGAAGGTCGATACGGCCCACAGACCTTCGTCCACCAGCTCCACCGTGCGGGCCTCGACGAGGAGGTCTCCCTGCTGCTGGTGTTCTTCCTGCCCGGCGGCGCCGAGGGATCCGCAACGGATCGGCAGGCCCTGATGCGGTTCGCGCAGGCCGTTCACCGCCACGGGAATTTCGAGGATGTCGTCGTCAACGACGGTCCGGCCCGCATCCTGCCCGGGGACACCGACGTGCGGCTGGGGACGCTGACCGTCGACGTTCACGGCGGTCCGCTGATCCAGGAGGAAGGCCAGTTCGTCAAACTGACCTTGTTCGGCGAGCAGAGGCGACTCGGATCCTCGGCCGATGCGGCGATGACGTGGCACCTGCACCAGCGTCGGGAGGCGTCCGATGCGGAGGTAGCACCTCAGCGGTATCCGGTTCCGTTCGGCGCACCCCGCGTCGAGGCGCCTCCGGGCACGGCTTACGACGGCGGCGTGCTGGTCGTGGGGGACCTGACCCGGTGGCGGGAATGGCCGTTCGCGGAGAGGGTGGCCGAGGCGGCAGCCTCCTGGGCGCGTCCGGTGGTGGTGGTCGGCCCGGAGCCCGAGCCGAAACACGCGGCGTTGACCGCACTCGGCGCGACGCTGACGCTGTTCGGCGCTCGACGTCAGCTACCGCTGGTGCTCGCGGCCACGCACAGTGCCGAACTGACGGCCCTGGTACGCCGGCACGGCCTGCCCGTGATCGGCGCGGACGAGGCGGGTCCCGCCGCACCGTGGCGGGTGATCGGTCCGGACGGTCGGGTGCACTGGTCCACCACCGGTTTCACGCCCGCCCTGTTCGTGGCCGCGCGCGAGGTCACCCCGGCAGAAGCGGCGAGCGTCGACCGCGTCCGCCTCAGTGAGATGACGCGTGCCCTGATCGACAGGGCGAAGGCTCTCACGGATCTGACTGCCGACCGGACAGCCGTCGAGGAGGGCCGCAACCGCGACGAGCTCGAAGCGACGGCAGCCGCTGCGCGGATCGCCGATCTGTCGGACGAGATCCTGTCCGTGCAGACGGAGATCCACCGCCTACGGGAACGTAAGGCCGAGCTGACCGAGATCGCCCGGCACCAGCCGGTCGAGGCGACGCCGGAGGGCTTGACCAGCCACATCCGGGTCGAGCAGTCGGTGCCGGGCGCCGATCGGTGGCTGCTCGTGCCGGTGCTGATCGACGACACCGGCGTGCACGGCCGGCACCCGGAGACCGGTGAACGGACCGCCGACTACTTCCTGACCGCGAGCCGGCAGTGGCTGCCCCGCCTGCGCGGTGGCGCACCCGGTGCGATCCGTGATGCGTCCGTCGAGGCGCCGACCGCGAGCCGGACCGACACGGCACCGGCCGGGACGAGCGCATCCCCGGCGGCGGCCGGCGTGGTGCCACCCCGTGGGGCGGCTGGTGCCGCCTCGCCGTCGCCGTCCGATCTGCCAGGCGCACTCGCCACGACCGAGGCCCAGGTGCGATTCGTCGCCTGGGCGGTGCCGGATCGGCTGGCGGCCCTGCGGCGGCTGGCTGCCGAGGGCCATCCCGGAGCCGGTGCGGCCTCGGCAGCCGTGGACGCACACCGGCGCGTGCTGTTCGGAGCTGCCCACGGCCCGGCCCCGCAGGTCTCCGAGGCGGATCGCACCACCAGCTACCAGCGCATGCACGAGCGGTTGGTGGCACTGGACCTGCCCTACCTGGCGCCGCCGACGACCGACCCGTCGGGGGGTGACGACGCCGTCGCGTCGCTGCCCGTCGTGCCCGAGACGGACTTCCCGGTCGTACTGGTCGCCCCCGGAGCGGACGCCGGCCCCGACGGCCGCACGACGGACACCGAGGACGCGCGATGGTTGCGGGGTGTCGGGATCACCGGCCCGCAGGCGGCTCGCCTGCTGGATGACGGGGAACTGCCGTTCGACCGGACCGAGGTCGACCGGCTGGCCCAGCGCCTGGCCATGGCGGGCGACGAGGTCGCCGAACTGGTGAACCTGGTCGAGGTGCTCGGCACGGTGCCGCTCGACGTGGGCACCCACGCGCGAGAGATCGGGCTCGCCGGACCCGGACCGCTGTTCGGTGTGGTCCGCGACCTGGGGGTGCTGCCGGAACTCGTGGTGACGGTGGGGGACGTGCTGGCGCGCGTCGCGGCGGGCTCCCGCGAGATCGAGCCGGACGAGGGCCCCTGGGTCGATCTGCTGCGCACGGAGCTGGCCGGGGAGGGCGTCCGCACCGACAGCGACCTGGTGTGGTTGATGCGACTGGTCCGCCGGTCGAAGCTGTCGCCCGCCGACCGGTCCGCGCTGGGGGAGCTGCGCGAACTCGGCGTACCGCTGGAACTGCTGCACGAGCTGCCCACCGCCCACGTGCGCGCGGCGCTGAACGGCCGAAGCCGGGCGGCCGGGAGCCTGGCGACGTTGGCCACGGAGTCGGGCCTCGCCGGCCCGGCGGCTCTGGAAGCGGCGGCCGAGCGGTTCGGCGTACCCCCCGTCGACCTGGCGCTGGCCCTGGGGGACCAGCTCCGGGCGGCCGCCGCATCGGTGCCCGTCACCAGCCCGGACGACCCGGAGGAGCTGCGCCGCCAGGGGCAGCGGGTCGCCGAAGCGGTGTCGGCGCTGCTGCCGGCGGACGCCGACGTCGTCAGATGGGTGCGGTGGACCGCGCGCCTCGGGTTCCCCGTCGAGCACCTCCGTCCGCTGGTGGACTCCCCGACGATCGCGGAGTCGGTCTGGGCCGTCCTGGGCGATGTGCCGAGCGAGCGGGTGGCCGATGCCCTCGTGCCGGTGGCACCCGAGCCGGCGACCACGGCCGAGCTGACCCGGGCGCTCGCCCGGAAGCGGGACGTTCCCGCGTCCGCCCCGACCGACCTGGCGCAGTGGGCGGAACAACTCGGTGTGCGGGTCGCCTATCTCCGTCGGGTGACGGCACTGCCGGGAGTCGACGGCGCGCGCCTGTCGGAGTTGGCCGACCGTCTCGGGCTGTCGGCCACGCAGGCACCGGCGTTGGTACGACTGGTGGAGGTGACCGGTCGGGTACCGGTCGAGCTGCCCTGGATCGCCTACCGGCTCGGCCTGATGCGGCTCCCGTACGTGCTGGTCTGGCTGGCGGCCACCTGGGAGACGGACCCGCGCACGCTGCTGTCGTTGCGCCCGCTGTTCGACCGGATCCGGGAGATGCCCCCCGAGGTGCGGCCCGCTCCGGGACAGATCGAGGAACTCGTCACCCGGTGGGCCGCGCTCGGCCGGCCGGCACCGCGTGGCGACGGCGAAGGTGACGCGCAGGAGTGGCCGGTCCGGAGCGACGCGTCCATCATCAGCGAGTCCGCCTCCGATGATCAGCGGCCACGGTACGTCCGGGAACTCCTGCGGTTCGCCGAGGTCGGCACCGGTCCGCAGGGCGGGGGACTGCACCTCGCCGATCGCCTCCGGGCCGTACACGTCGCGGAACTGACCCGCAATGTCGAGCAGTTGCGCCGGTCGCGGGATGTCGCCGTGGCCGACCCGAGCGCGGTGTGGCAGGAGGTCGACGCGGTCGCGGACGATCCGTTCGTCGGAGCGTTGACCCGGCAGGCGGCGATCATCGTCGGTACGGCCCGCTCCGTGACCCTGACGCTCCACCACCCCGTCGCCGATCCGGGCGACGTGATCCAGGCAGCCACCCGTGCGGCCGGTGCCCTGACCGCCGCCGTCCGGTGGTGGACGGAGCACCACGCCGACCGATCGGTACCCGGCGTGGACGAGACGACCACGCCGGCTGGTCTCGCCGAGCTGGCGGCTGCGCTACCCGGGCCGAAGCCGGGCGGGCGACGGGACGCGGCCGGGCAGATGCTGGCCGAGATGCACACCCGACTCGAACCGCTGAGCCGACCCGGCTCCACCTGGCACATCCACCGCAACGCCGACCTGGTGATCCGTACGGCGGCGGTGCACGTCACCCAACTGCTGGTGGCGGCCGGTGCCGCCGCGTCGCCGTCGGCGTCGCTGATCACGGCCGCGGTGGCAGACCAGGTGGTCGAGGCGACTGAGCAACTCGCCACGGCGATGGGCACCTGGGATCGACTGACCGGTGGCATGTCGGCGGCGGAGGTGTCGGCGACGGCGAAAGCTCCGCTCGGTGCCGACGATCTCCCACCCGCGCAGTTCGTGGACAACCTGCTGGCCGCGTTCTGGGCTCGGCGACTCGGTGTGTACCAGCGCGAGATCGAGGAGGACCGACGCGAGCGTCCGTGGCTGGACCCGAAAGTGGTGCACTCGGTGGCAGCCCAGGCACAGGTGTCGCCGGGGCTCGTCTACCAGCAGGCCAAGGCGCAGGGGCAGCTGTCCGAGCGGACGCCGGAGCGGCTCCGGGCATGGGGTGCCCAGCCGCCGTACGAGGCGGTGTACCAGTCGGCCCTGGATCTGCAGGTGCCGGTGCGGCTGTTGCAACCCTTCCTGCGGGCAGGTGGGGTGGCGGCGCATTCCGATGCGGCCTGGATCCGGGGCGTTCTCAGTGACATGGCGCAACGGGCAGGAACGGTCATCGAGGAGCCGAGCCGGCACCTGGCCTTCATGACCGACCTCGGTTTCGACGCCAACCAGCCGGTGACCGGGCGCGAACTGGACTCTGCGGACCGGCAGTGGACCGCCGACGTGCTGGGCATGGACCCGTCGGACCTGGACGGGATCGGCACGGCGAGGTTCGACGACCTCGCGCGGGTCGTCGAGAAGATCCGTGAATACCACGACGGGAGGACGCCCGGCGGTTCCTGGGGCCGACACGAGATCGAATCCCTGGCGGACGCGCTCGACCTGAGCTACCTGCTGGTGCTGGGACACAGCGTACGGGTCGGCCGGGTGCCGGTGGAGCTGTCGGACGACCCGTACGGGTCCTGGGTGTTCCTGCTCGCGAACCGGGGTCGGGTGGACGCGCGCGACCTGGCACCGATCCGTGGCGAGATCGCGGTCCACGTCGACCGTGGTGGTCCTCGGCACGTGGTGCTGAACGAACTGGCCGCCCTGCTGCGTGAGCACGTGGGCGGGGTGCCGCCGCGCGACTCGCTCACCCGTCGTCTGCTGGGCGTCAGCGACGCGGAGGAACTCAAGTTGCTCCACCTCAGGGAGCAGTACCAGCTCGTGGGTACGCCCATTGAGGACGCCCTCACGGTCGCGGAACTGGCCGAGGTCACGCTGGACGTGGCGCTGGAGTTCATCACCATGGCGGCGGGCCACCTCCAGTCCGGCGCGGACGGTGCGGCGGCACGCGGTACCGCCGAGCTACCGTCGGCCCCTGAAACGCCCGAGGTGACGGCGACCCGGCTCCGGGAGTGGGTCGCCCGGTTGGACGGCATCCAGGACTTCGACGGCGACGTCGCTGAGGTCCTCTGGGGCGCGCGGGACGCCGGCTGGACCCTCGAAGACCTCTCGGCGCTGTCGGTCGACGACGCGGAGCGGGTGCTCACGGCCCTGTCGATGGCCCTCAAACTGGACGTCGAGTTCCGGAGCATCACCGTCGGGTACGGCCGCGACGTCGGGGCGATGTTCAGTCGGCTGAAAGAACTCGTCGAGTACGCCGCCGACAGCCGGTTCGACCAGCGGAACCTCATGTGGACGGACGTCGCACTGACCGGGGTCCGGATCGACGTCGACCTGCCCGGGGCCACCGGTGCGGAGCCGGAGTCCCGCGGCTGGGATCTGGAACGCGAGCCCGACCGGCGGTCCGTCAACGCCGAACTGAGCCGACTGCACGGCGCCGGGACCACGATGGTCTCCGTGGCCTTCCAGAACCCGGCCGGCGACGTCGTCCGGGTGGCGGAGGTGGACACCGCAGGACCGGTCTTCGGCGCGTTGGCCGCGATCCACGGGCTGCCGGGCGGGCTGGCTCGTCATCCCGATCTGCTGGCCCACCTCGGGTACGAGTTCGCCCCCTACGACCGCAGCCGGCTGGACCGCCGGGTCAGCGCGGTGCCACCGCTGCCCCTCGCTTCCTTCGCGCGGGTGGCGGATCCGTCGCTACGCGCCGTGATCATGATGGCGGTCATCTGGCGGGAACGGCAGTCCGCGTCTCTCGTGCCCGCGAGTCGCGTGGAGCCGCTCACGACCAGGCTGCTGGCCGACGGCGAACCCACCGTCGTCGACGAGTGGGAATACCACCTGGGTGCCCGGGACCTGGGCACCGAGCCCGGCAGTCTGACCCGGGCGGTGCTCGACAGCGCCCGCGCCCAGGGCCTGGAGCTGCCGGCGCACGTACGGGACGAAGCCACCCTGCTCCAGCACGCCGGACAGGTCGTCCGCGCCGATCCGCACCGGTTCACGATCCGGTCCATCGGCGAGCTGATCATCGGCAGCCTGGCGGACGAGGCGGTCGCGCTGCTCGCCGGGGCACTGGGCCTGAACGAGCCGTCCCTCGGCGAGCCGTCGCTGCGCACCCGGTTGGTCGCGATGGCCGACGAGGACACGGCCCGCCTGTACCGGTTCCTCACCCTGCTCACCCCGGACTCCGACGCGGCGGGGGCGCTGGTGCGCGCGGGCTCGCCCGGGGCGAACCCGGCCCGGGATGCCGCCGCGCTGCTGGTCGCGGCGATCGGTGCGCCCCGGATGTGGAACTCCGCCATCCTCGACGAGGTCGTCGCGGTATTCGCCGTCGCACTGGGAGTCGACCTGGTCGTGCTGGGCGACGAGGACGCCCGCACGTACCCGGGCGGCGGCGCGACGCTGTTCGTACGCCGGGTGGGCGGAGACGTCTTCCAGTCGTACCGTCCGACCGGCTCGTGGGGTCAGCCGGCGGCCTTCGGCTCGTCGCCGGCCCTGCTCGCCGAGCACGACCCGACCACGGACGTGGCGCGTGTCCCGGTGGTGCTCGACGGTCGGCGTCACCGGGACGTGACCGCCCGGTTCACCGGAACCGACCTGATCGACCGCTGGGCGTCGCAGGCCGCCGACACCTCGGCACCGCTGGTCCTGCTGGTGGGGGGAGCCGCCCGTGGCGACGGCACGCACGGCCTGCTGGCCGCTCGCGTCCGCGACCGGTTGCGGCAGCCGGTGATCGCGCCCCTCGACGACATCGCACTCAACCCGCAGGGACGGGTGTCGGCGGTGCGGGCGGATCGACGCCCCGACGGCACGGTCGATCTCCACGAGGCGCAGCCCTCGGAGTTCTGGTACTTCCCCGCCACCGGCGGCACTGCGGTACCGCTCGGCGCTGACCTGGTGTCGGGTGCGGCCACGGTCGGCCTGCGGCTCGTGGCGGACCTGCCGCCCTCGGGCGGGGGACGCACCGCGCTGGCGCTGCGGCCCGTACCTTTTCCTGGCGACGACCTGCCGCCCCCGAGCCTGTTCGTGGACGGCGACGGCGCGGTCCGGCTCGGTCGTTTCGCCTCGCCTCCGGAGGGCTGGTGGCCGCTCGGCGACGCGTCGCCGCTGCTCGCCCTGCGCTGGCTGATGGCCGGCGGACCGGTCGACGGGATCGATCCGTCGGCCCTGGGGCAGCCGGACCTCCAGGTCGCTGCCGAACACGCCACCCAGCTGCACGAGCATCAGATGGTGATGATGGACGTGCCCTACCGGCTGCGCTCGCTGCTCGCCGCCGATTCGCCACGGGCGACCACGGTGGACGACAGACTTCGCGCGTTGCAACGAGGCGACGGCGTCATCTTCGTCGGTGTCTCCGGGCAGGCGCAGGCAGCCACCCGACTACGCAACGGTGACCTGCTCGTCTATCGGCCTGCTCGCGGCGACACGTCGACCGAGCGACTGTCCTGGGCCCGGTTCGTCGAGGAGGCGGGCGACGGCTGGTTCCTCGTGCAGCACCGCGCGGCGGACCCGGCGCCGGTGGTGCTTCCCACCGACGGACCCGTCGATCCGACCGCCTCACGGTGGTACGACCGGCCGGAGAACGTCGGAGCCGGCGTGGTGCCGGAGATCGAGCAGGCGCCGCAGAGCGGTGTGGTGCGGGGCGAGAAAACGGACGGGCTCGACGTCCGGCTCAACCCGTTGTGGATGCCGCTGGCCGACTTCACACCCGAGGTCTGGGCCGGGCGTCCGGACCACGACTGGCTCTTCCTCGTCCTGGAACGCGGGTCGTACGCCGAGGCCCAGGAGGGTGAGGACGCCCGCGACCTCCTGGTGTTCGTCGGCTCGGAGACCGCGACCGACGCGATGTCGCCGGCGCAGCTCGACGACCTGCTCACGTCGATGCGGAAGGTCGACCCGACCGTCACCCTGGCCGATGTCCGGGACATGCTCGACGGTCCCGGACATCCCTCGCTGGCCGCGCGGTTCGAGGGCGACGGCACCGCGAGACTGACCCGGGCCGGGGTGGCCGGGAACCTGCGTCGGGATCCGCAGACCGGCACCTGGGCGTTGGACGGTCTCTCCGGCCGGTACTCGTCAGGCCGTCTCGGCCCGCTTGATCATCTGGACCGGTGGTTGCGCGATGTGGCCCGGCTCATCGCCGACCAGGTGCGCGAACCGGTCAGGTCGAGCGTGTACAGCAGCCGGGGACGGATCGAGTCACGGTACGAGTTCGACTCGAAGATCTACTACCCGCACCCTGCGGACACCCTGGACACGTACCACGCGGTGCGGCGGATGCCCGACTTCCGGCCAGGGGTGTGGTCGGTCTACGCCACGCTGGATCCACAGACGGGCGAGGTGGTCACCCGCAACGGACGGTACGGCCCCCGGAACTTCACCCGCGAGTTGGCGCGCAGCAACGCCAGGTACGAGGGCGCGTTGCTGTTGGTGCTCTTCCTGCCCGGCGATGCGGAGGGCACCGAAGCAGAGCTCAAGGCCCTGTCCCGCTTCGGGGAGCGAGTGCAGGAGGCGCGCCGCACCGACGTGACGGTGTCGGTCGGGACCGCCCACATCCTGCCCGGAGACGGGGACGTGCGGTTGGGCACGCTCACCGCCGACGTCGTCGGTGCTCCCATGGTCGAGCCTGCGGGTGCGTTCGTCCGGTTCCGGCAGCCGGAGCCGGGGAGGGAGTCGGAACCCAAGCCTCCGCCGGAGTTGCTCGACGCGTCGGCCGACGCGTCGATGATGGCGCTGCTGGTGATCGGCTACCCGTCGGGCGTGCACGATGCGCCACAGCGGCACCCGGTGCCGTTCGGACCGCCCCGGATCGACGCACCCCGGGGTGCCGCGTACGACGGTGGGTTGCTGGTCGTGGGCGACGTCGACAGGTGGCGGCAGCGACCGGTCGCCGAGGCGGTGGCGCGGGCGGCCCGCACGGTGCGGCGTCCGGTGGTGGTGGTCGAGGTCGGTGCCCGAGTCGACGAACGAAGCGCCGTGCTGACCGTGCTCGGCATGACGCTGATCAAGCTCGGCGAACGGCACCTCCAGCCGATCGTGGTCGCCACCGCGCCCGCCGCGGCCCTGACCGCACTGGTGAACCGCTACGACCTTGCGCTGATCAGTCCAGAGAGCACCGCCGCGGACGCCGGTTGGCAGGTCACCGGGCCGGACGGTGCGCAACCCTGGTCGACGTCGGCGTTCGTCCCGACGCTTCTCACCACCGCCGGTCAGATCACCACAGGCCCGGTCGCGCGGTCCGGATCGGTGATCCTCTCCAAGTGGCTGGGGCAGCCCGACTGGCCCACCGCCGAGGAGTACCTCCGCGAGAACGTCGCAGACCTGCGGCACCCGTACGTCGCCGACGAGCTCGCTCACCTCCAGGCGCGGGACCCGGACAACCGACTGCTCTCCGCCCACAAGGCGGTGCTCGAACTGGTCGAGGCGTCGAACGGGGCGATCGACCCGGCTGGGTCTCGCTACCAGCCGACCGAGCCGATCCAGGCGACCGTCATGGAACCCCGCACCAGCGTGCAGGGTCCGATGACGGTCACCTTCGCCCTCGACTACCTCGAACCGAAGCCGGATGCGCTGTCCCGCAAACCCTGGGACGACCGCCTGCTCCGCCTCATGTACACCGACGACCGGGCCCGCGCGCTGGCAGCCGCCCTGGCCGCCGGGGTCGTCGGCGAACAACCGGATCGCGTCGACGACGGACGCTGGAACGCCACCGTGTTCGGTGCGGTGGCCATCGTGCTGCGGATGACCCGCGAGGAAGCCCACCCAACCAGCTCCGTCGAAGCCTGGGACAAGGCACTGGAGGACGTGGCCTGCTGCGAGGCGAACCCCTACCACCGCTGGTACTGGGTGGATCGCCTGGACGAACTCCGCGACGAGGTCCGCGCCCACGGCATCCCGGGCCACGTGGACGGGCCGGCACCGCACCACGCGGACCTGCTGGGGGTGCTCACCGAAACTGCGGCCAGCTGCGCACCCGGCCGTCAGGCGCCGGGCAGGGTGCCGTAGCTGTTGCGGTAGACCTTGCCCGGCTTGGGGTGGGTGAACTTCAGGCCGGCCCACACCTCGTCCACCCGCAGGCAGGTGCTCTCGACCAGCCCGAAGTCGTAGCCGATCCGGATCACGCTCTTGAGCTCCAGGTCGGAGCCGAGTCGGCCGCCCTTCGGCCAGGAGAGCCAGAGCATCCCGCCCCTGCGCAGGTGCTCCCGCAGCACCGGGAAACGGTGCCGCATCTCCTCCTGCGTGGTGACGAAGAGGTGCAGGTAGTCGAACTCCCCGGTCAGCGTGTCGGCGACCACCAGCTCGGGCAGCCGCAGCGCCTCGACCGCTGAGGTGGGTGCCGCGTCCAGATAGGCCCGGCTGCCCGGCTTGACGCCCATCTTCTGCGCCACCGTCCGACCCGCCGTCACTCGTTCCCCCGTTGTCTGCGTCATACCGCGACGCTAGCCCGCCCCTGTGACAACCCCCGTCCGCCACCGGCGACGAGCCCACGTCACCGTGGACGGAGGCCCGCCACCCAGGACAACGGCCCGCCGCCACCGAGGGCGACGGGCCGTCCGTGGGTCAGAGCGCGGTGCGGATCGCCTCGGCGAGGCTCACCGGCGGTCGGCCGATCAGCGTGGCCAGGTCGTCGCCCTCGACGTACAGCTCACCCTCGGCGGCACCCCGGTCGGCGTCGGCCAGCACCTCCGCGTACCCCTGCGGCAGCCCGGCACCGACCAGCACCTCTACGTACTTCTCCACTGGCAGGTCCAGGTAACCCACCTCCCGGCCGCTCTGCCGGGACACCTCGGCGGCCAGCTCGCCCAGGGTGAACGCCGCGCCACCCAGCTCGTACACCCGGTTGGTGTGCCCCTCGCCGGTCAGCACCACGGCGGCGGCGTCCGCGAAGTCCGCGCGGGCGGCGGCGCTGATCCGGCCGTCCCCCGCCGCACCCGCCACCCCAAGCTCCAGGTACGTCGGGAGCTGCGGGAGATAGTTCTCCAGGTACCAGCCGTTGCGCATGAAGACGTACGGCAGCCCGGAGGCGACGATCTCCTGCTCGGTGGCGCGGTGCTCAGTGGCGAGGATCAGGCTGGACGTGTCGGCCTTCGGGATGCTGGTGTAGACGACCAGCCCGATCCCGGACTCCGTGGCGGCGGCGACCACGTTGCGGTGCTGCGCCACCCGCCGGCCCACCTCGCTGCCGGAGACGAACATCAGCTTCTCGGCACCGGCGAACGCGGTCCGGAGCGACTCGGGGTCGTCGTAGTCGGCCTGCCGGACGGTGACGCCGCGCCCGGCCAGGTCGGCGAGGCGGCCGGTGTCCCGGCCGAGCGCCACGATCTGCCCGGCCGGTACGCCCCGCTCCAGCAGCGAGGTGACGATGAGCCGGCCGAGGTGCCCGGTGGCACCGGTGACGACGATGGACATGGGTACTGCTCCCTCCACGGAAACTGCCTGACGTCGGAGGCAACCGGAAGATCGCGCCGCCACTTCCCGTTGGAGAGTAGGCACCTTGAAGTGCGCCACATCCTGATGGAGAGTAATAGCGTGGAACCCGACCTGTACGACCGGAAGTGCGGCAGCCGACAGGTCCTCGACCGGATCGGGGACCGGTGGAGCGTCCTGGTGGTGCTGACCCTCGCGAACGGCCCCAAACGGTACGGCGAGCTGGCCCAGCGGATCGACGGCGTGAGTCAGAAGATGCTCACCCAGACCCTGCGTGGCCTGGAACGCGACGGCCTGGCCACCCGCACCGTGCACGCCACCGTCCCGCCCCGGGTCGACTACGAGCTCACCGACCTGGGGCACGACCTGCGGTCACTGGTCGCCGGCCTGGAATCCTGGGCGACGGACCACCTCGCCGAGGTGGAGGCCGCCCGCGCCCGCTACGACGCCCGCCAGCAGGCGTAGTCACGCTTTCCGCCGGTCGGCGTGGCCGCTAGCCGGCGGTCAGCGGCGTCGGGAGGTCGGTGGCGGCGCGGACCACCTGGTCGATCAGGCCGTACTCGCGGGCCTCGTCGGCGGTGAACCAGCGGTCCCGGTCCCAGTCGCGTTGGACCTCGTCCAGCGGGCGCCCGCTGTGCTGGGCGATCAACTCCAGCATGGTGCGCTTGACGTGCAGCATGTTCTCCGCCTGGATGGTGATGTCGCTGACCGTGCCGCCGAAGCCGCCGTGCGGCTGGTGCATCACCACCCGGGTGTGCGGCAGCGCGTACCGCTTGCCAGCGGCACCCGCGCAGAGCAGGAACTGGCCCATCGAGGCGGCCAGGCCCAGCGCCAGCGTCGCCACGTCGTTGCGGACGAAGCGCATCGTGTCGTAGATCGCCAGTCCCGCGCTCACCGAGCCGCCCGGCGAGTTGATGTACAGCTGGATGTCCCGATCCGGGTCCTCCGCCGCGAGCAGCAGGATCTGGGCGTTGATCCGGTTGGCGACCTCGTCGGTCACCTCGCTGCCGAGAAAGACGATCCGCTCCCGCAGCAGCCGCTCGTACACCTGGTCGCCGAAGGTCCGCTGACCGTCGTCCAGCATCGTGACCATCTCGTCCACCTCCACCCGCCGGTGGCGACCTCCGCCGCTCGGGAACCGGCCCGTCCAGCGTGCGCCGCCCGGGTGGCCGTTCCCCAGCACTTCTGCCCGGGGCAGATCCGCCCACGGCAGAACGGGTCCGGCGGTCACCGTCCTGCTGGTCGGCCCGGCCGTGACCACGCCCCGGCCGCCACCAGGTCCCCGGCGAGCAGCCGGGGCGGGACAGACGGCGACCTCGTCGGTGCCGCGCCGACGAGCCTGAGGGCGTGGGCGGATCAGCTCGACAGTGGTTGCAGGTGACGTCCTGCCGGTTCGGCCGTGGCCTGGTCAGGGCCGTCGGCTCCCGCGTCGGCCTCGGCGGTGTCGCCGAAGACGATGATGCGAAGACCGCCATTGAAGCCGAATCCGCCGGCCGGTCCGGCAGCGACACCACCGGCGACGACACCGCCAGCAACGACACCGCCACCGGCGGCGCCACCGGGGGCGAAGTCGCCGCCCAGCCGCGTGTACCCGCCGACCGTCGCCGACCCGCCGCTGCCCTGGAACCCGCCGGCCAGGCCGGTGCCGAGGGACGCGGTGTCGATCAGGGTGCTGCCGAACCCGATGCCGCCGAACTGCGCGACCGGGTGGGCGAAGCCGTCCGTGCCGCGCGGGACGGAGGCGGTGGGGCCGGAGGCGGTGGGGCCGCCACCACGGACGGCCGGGACGTAACTGCCCTGGGGTGTGGTCGGGGCGGGTCGCTCGACCCGACGCAGCTCGTCGCGTACCTCTCCGAGCAGGTCGGAGAGCGGAAGGCCGAGCGCCCGGGAGACGGCGCCGAGCACCTCGGAGGAGGCTTCCTTGCGCCCCCGCTCGACCTCGGAGAGATAGGGCACCGACACGCCGGCGGCCTCGGCCACCTCGCGCAGCGTGCGGCGCTGTCGTTGGCGCTGGCGGCGCAGGACCGCACCGATCACCCGTCGCAGCAACGTCATGCCGGGACCTCACTCTCGCCGGTCTGCGCTGACCGTTCCCATCATGCCGGGCCGCCGCCCGCCGCGCCGCCCCTCGCTACGCCACTCCGCCGTGCGAATCGGCGGGCAGGGGCTATCTTGTGGGCGTGCAGTCGACCGAGTCTGGCCAGGCCCCGCGGTGATCCACTTTCCCGCGCAGCGGCGGGGCCCGCTCAGCGCGTTGAGTATGCGGCTGGCCGCCGCCGTCGGACTGGTGCTCGCCGTGGTCGCGGTGGTCTACCTCGGCCGGGACGGCTACCGCGACGTCAACGAGGACGGCCTGACGCTGCTCGACTGCTTTTACTACGTGGTCGTCTCGCTCTCCACCACCGGGTACGGCGACATCGTGCCGGTCAGCGAGCAGGCACGCCTGATCAACGTCGTGTTCGTCACGCCGGCCCGGGTGCTGTTCCTGATCATCCTGGTCGGCACCACCCTGGAAGTCCTGACCGAGCAGTACCGGACCGGCCGCCGTCTGCACCGGTGGGAGAGAAAAGTGAAGGATCACGTCATCATCTGCGGCTACGGCACCAAGGGCCGTAGTGCGGTCTCGGCGCTGCTGGAGAACGGGTTCGAGAAGTCCCGGATCGTCGTGGTGGAACGCAACGGCGCGGCGCTGCGGCAGGCCACCACGAACGGGCTGGTCGCCATCGAGGGCTCCGCCACCCGATCCTCGGTGCTCAACCAGGCGCATGTGCGGACCGCCAAGGCGGTGATCATCGCGACCGACAGCGACGACGCCTCGGTGCTGGTGGCCCTGACCGTACGGCAGCTCACCGCCGGTCAGGTCCGGATCATCGCCGCCGCGCGGGAGGCGGAGAACGCGCCGCTGCTCAAGCAGAGCGGGGCGCACCACGTCATCGTCTCGTCGGCGACCGCCGGGCGTCTGCTGGGCCTGTCGACCTCCGCGCCACCGTTGATCGACGTGGTCGAGGACCTGCTGACGCCCGGTCAGGGGATGGCGCTGGCCATGCGGTCGGCGGAGCGCAACGAGGTGGGCCGGAACCCGCGCGAACTGGAGTCCCTGGTGATCGCCCTGGTGCGGCGCGGCAAGGTGGTCACCCTGGCCGACCAGGCGGGTGCGGTGGTGGAGACCGGCGACATGCTGGTCCACGTACGCGACGACCGTCCCACCGCCAACACCCTGCCCTGATCGCCGACCCGGGTCAGCAGAGGACGTCGGGGTTGTCCCGGATGGCCTCCGTGCAGGTCGCCGGCCCGCCGCTGCTGGCCCGCCGCAGCAGGTCGTAGAGCGTGTCCCGCTCGGCGGGGTCGAGTGCGGCGAGCACGTCGTCCTCGGCTCCGGCCAGGGCGCACTCGGCCTCGTTGAGCCGCCTGGTCCCGTGCTCGGTGAGGCTGACCACGTGTCGACGGCGGTCCTCGGGGGAGCGGCGACGCTCGACGAGCTCCGCCGTTTCCAGGTCGTTGAGCAGCCCCACCACGTTCGTGCCGTCGAGTTGCAGGCTGCCCGCCAACGCCTGCTGACTCATCTCGCCGGCCTCCCGCAGCACGGTGAGCGCGACCAGGTGCCGGGGGCGCAGACCGAGCGGTGCCAGCACCGACTCCGAGCGCAGCCGCATCCGGCGGGCCAGGAATTCGAGCAGGGCGCCGGAACGGCGCTCCCTGTGCTCGGCCGGCCCGGCAGTCATGTGACCGAGTTTACCCCCCACGGCGAAACATTGGCCTGCTATAAATAGTTGGTGCTACACAAACCATCTGTGAGGGGTTAGCCAATGCCGCACCTGTTGCACATCGACTCGAGCATCCGGGGAGAGCAGTCGGTCAGCCGCCGGCTCACCGCCCGCGCCGCCGCCGCGTGGCAGGCCGCGCACCCCGGCGGCACGATCACCTATCGCAACCTCGGCAAGGAGCCGCTGCCACACCTCGACGAGGCCGCCGAGACGGCCCGGCACACGCCGCCCGACCAGCGCACCCCGGAGCAGCACCGGATCTGGGAGCTGACCGAGCAGGTGGTCGCCGAGGTGCAGGCCGCCGACACCGTGCTGCTCGGCCTGCCGCTCTACAACTACGGCGCGCCGAGCAGCGTGAAGAGCTGGGTGGACCTGCTGATCGCGCCCGGCCTGTCGTACGATCCGGCCACCGGCGCCGGGCTGCTCGGCGGCCGGGAGTTCATCGTGCTGGCCTCCCGGGGCGGCGGCTACGGCTCCGGCACCCCGCGCGAGGGCTGGGACCACGCCGCGCCCTGGCTGCCGCACGGCCTGTCGATGACCGGCCTGGAGCCGAGGTTCATCGGCTGCGAGCTGACCCTGGCGTCCAGCGTCCCGGCCATGTCCGAGCTGATCCCGCTGCACGAGGAGAGCCTCGCGGTGGCGCAGCGGAGCATCGACGAGCTCTGGGTACCGGCCACGGTCTGACCCGGTACGGAAAACTGCCGGGCCGCCCCCTCAGGGAGCGGCCCGGCAGTTTCGACTGAAGCGGTGGGTCAGAGGATCGTCCAGGTGTCGCCGCTGCCCAGCAGGCCGGCGAGCTGCTGCTCCGGAGTCTCGGTGACCGAGGCACGGGCCTCGTCCAGTTGCGCCTGGACCACGCTGTCGTACGACGGCCGGCGCACCGACCGGAACACGCCGATCGGGGTGTTGCGCAGGTCGAAGCCGGGAAGCCGGGACAGCGCGAAGGCGTACGCCGGGTCGTCGACCGTGGCGTCGTGCACCACGATGTCCTCCGCCGGGGTGGACGCCGTCTCGCGGACCTCCAGGCCGAAGCCGCGCGGCGGGTGCACCACGCAGAACTGCCCGTCCTTGCCGAACGTGATCGGCTGACCGTGCTCCAGCCGGATCAGGTGGTCGTCCCGGACGCCCGGGTCCTTGAGCTGCTCGAACGCGCCGTCGTTGAAGATGTTGCAGTTCTGGTAGATCTCCACGAAGGCCGAACCCTCGTGCTCGGCCGCAGCCCGCAGCACCGACTGGAGGTGCTTGCGGTCCGAGTCGATGGTGCGGCCGACGAAGGTCGCCTCCGCGCCGAGCGCCAGCGACAGCGGGTTGAACGGCGCGTCCGCCGACCCGACCGGCGTCGACTTCGTGATCTTGCCGACCTCGGAGGTCGGCGAGTACTGCCCCTTGGTCAGACCGTAGATCCGGTTGTTGAACAGCAGGATCTTGAGGTTGACGTTGCGGCGCAGCGCGTGGATCAGGTGGTTGCCGCCGATGGAGAGCGCGTCACCGTCACCGGTGACCACCCAGACCGACAGGTCCGGACGGGAGACCGACAGGCCACTGGCGATCGCCGGGGCGCGCCCGTGGATCGAGTGCATCCCGTAGGTGTTCATGTAGTACGGGAAGCGCGACGAGCAGCCGATGCCCGAGACGAAGACGATGTTCTCCCGGGGGATGTTCAGCTCCGGCATGAACTGCTGGACGGCCGCGAGGATCGCGTAGTCACCGCAGCCGGGGCACCAGCGCACCTCCTGGTCGGACTTGAAGTCCTTGGCGGTGAGCTTCAGCGCGACGGGCTCAGACATTCTTCAGGACCTCTTCCAGCATCGACTCCAGCTCGGCGGCGGTGAACGGCAGGCCGCGGACCTGGTTGTAGCCGATCGCGTCGACCAGGTAGCGGGCCCGGATCACGTGGGCGAGCTGGCCGAGATTCATCTCGGGGATGACCACCCGGTCGTACGCGCCGAGCACCGTGCCCAGGTTCGCCGGCATCGGCGCGAGGTGGCGCAGGTGCGCCTGGGCCACCGGCAGCCCGCGCTGACGCAGCGCGCGGCAGGCGGCACCGATCGGGCCGTACGTGGAGCCCCAACCGAGCACCAGCACCCGGGCGTCGCCGTCCGGGTCCTCGACCTCGACGTCCGGCACCGGGATGGTCTCGATCCGCGCCGCCCGGGTCCGCACCATGAAGTCGTGGTTCGTCGGGTCGTACGAGATGTCGCCGGTCTTGTCGGCCTTCTCCAGCCCGCCGATCCGGTGCTCCAGGCCCGGGGTGCCGGGCACCGCCCACGGGCGGGCCAGCGTCTGCGGATCGCGGAGGTAGGGCAGGAAGGTGGTGCCGTCCTCACCGTTCGGCGCGGTGGCGAACTCGACCCGCAGGTCGGGCAGGGAATCCACCTCGGGCAGCAGCCACGGCTCGGAGCCGTTGGCGACGTAGTTGTCCGACAACAGGATCACCGGCGTGCGGTAGGTCAACGCGATTCGCGCCGCCTCCAGGGCCGCGTGGAAGCAGTCCGACGGGGACTTCGGCGCGATCACCGCGACCGGCGCCTCGCCGTGCCGCCCGAACAGCGCCATGTTCAGGTCGGCCTGCTCGGTCTTGGTCGGCATACCGGTGGACGGCCCGGCCCGCTGCACGTCGACGATGACCAGCGGCAGCTCCAGTGCCACCGCGAGCGAGATCGTCTCGCCCTTCAGCGCGACACCGGGACCGCTGGTGGTGGTCACCCCGAGCGCGCCGCCGTACGAGGCGCCCAGCGCCGCGCCGATCGCCGCGATCTCGTCCTCGGCCTGCATGGTGGTGACGCCGAACCGCTTGTGCTTGCTCAGCTCGTGCAGGATGTCCGAGGCCGGGGTGATCGGATACGCCCCGAGGAACACCGGCAGGCCGGAGCGGACCCCGGCGGCGACGAGACCGAGCGAGAGCGCGGCGTTGCCGGTGATGTTGCGGTACGTCCCGGCCGGCATCTTGGCCGGCTTGACCTCGTACCGGACAGCGAAGTCCTCGGTGGTCTCGCCGAAGTTCCAGCCCGCCTTGAAGGCGGCGATGTTGGCGGCGACCAGCTCGGGGCGCTTGGCGAACTTGCGCTCCAGGAACCGCAGCGTCGAGGAGTACGGGCGGGAGTACATCCAGCTCAGCAGCCCGAGAGCGAACATGTTCTTGGCCCGCTCGGCGTCCTTCTTGGACACGTCCTGCTCGGCCAGCGCGCCGATCGTCATCGAGGTCAGCGCCACCGGGTGCACCGCGTACCCGTCGAGACTGTCGTCGTCGAGCGGGTTGCTGGCATACCCGACCTTGGCCAGGTTGCGTTTGGTGAACTCGTCGGTGTTGACGATGATGTCGGCCCCGCGCGGCAGGTCGGCGAGGTTGGCCTTGAGGGCCGCCGGATTCATCGCCACCAGCACGTTCGGCGCGTCGCCGGGCGTGAGGATGTCGTACTCGGCGAAGTGCACCTGGAAGCTCGACACACCCGGCAGGGTGCCGGCGGGTGCCCGGATCTCGGCCGGGAAGTTGGGCAGCGTGGAGATGTCGTTGCCCAGTTGCGCGGTCTCGGAGGTGAACCGGTCGCCGGTCAGCTGCATGCCGTCGCCGGAGTCACCGGCGAACCGGATGACCACCCGCTCCAGTTGGCGGATCTGCTTGCTCACGGCCGCACCCCGCTCCGTCGTGCGTGGCCCGCTCGGCTGAACTGGATGGTGACCTCGCCTTGCCCGGCCACGAGACCTCCTTGACGCGCCGCTGCACCGGCCGTCCGCGAAAGGTCCGGCCCGCCTGTCATTCCTCACCCAGAGCCTACGTCGGATCGAGGCTCCGCCTGCCCCGGAGGTCCGCCGACTGGGACTGGATTGTGGGGGTCTATGCGGCCCCTTGGGGGGTTTCGCCCGGCACGCCGTAATCCAGATCACCGCCCAATCCGGGCGGACCGTCAGGGATTGACCCGACCCGCCGACGGTTCCCGCCGGTAGGCTGACCGATCGTGACCGGTTACCTGGGCTCGTACGCGACGCTCGGGCTGTTGCTGCTCGCCGGCGTCCTCTTCCTCGTCGTCGCCTTCTCGGCCAACCGGGTGCTGCGCCCGGCCCGCCCGGCGGACCCGCCCGGCAAGCGGGCCAACTACGAGTGCGGTGTCGACCCCGTCGGCGGCGACTGGGCGCAGATGCAGATCCGCTACTACGTCTACGCCTACCTGTACGTGCTGTTCGCGGTCGAGGCGGTGTTCCTCTTCCCCTGGGCGGTGGTCTTCGACCGGCCCGGCTTCGGCCTGGTCACGGTCGTGGAGATGGCGATCTTCGTGGCCGTCCTCGCGCTCGGCCTGCTGTACGCCTGGCGTCGCCGGATCCTCGACTGGACCTGACCCCGGTCAGGCCAGCCCGCGCCGGGTCACCGTGGGCGGGCGGGTGCCCCGGATGGACGCCACCATGTCCAGCACCCGGCGGGTCTGGCGGACCTGATGGGCCCGGAAGACCCGGGCGCCCAGCCAGGCGGAGACCGTGGTGGCGGCGAGCGTCCCCTCCAGCCGCTCGGCGACCGGCAGGTCCAACGTCTCGCCGACGAAGTCCTTGTTCGACAGGGCCACCAGCAACGGCCAGCCGGTGTCGGCCAGCTCACCGAGCCGCCTGGTGATCTCCAACGAGTGCCGGGTGTTCTTGCCGAAGTCGTGCGCCGGGTCGATGAGGATCCCGTCGGGGCGTACCCCGAGGGACACCGCCCGCTCGGCGAGCCCGGTCACCGTCGTCACCACGTCGGCCACCACGTCGTCGAAGGCCGCCCGGTGCGGCCTGGTTCGTGGGCTCAGCCCTCCGGCGTGCGAGCAGACCAGCCCGGCCCCGGTCCGCGCGGCGACCCGGGCCAGCGCCGGGTCCGCACCCGACCAGGTGTCGTTGAGCAGGTCCGCACCGGCGGCCACCGCCTCCACCGCCACCTCGGCCCGCCAGGTGTCGATGGAGATCACCACGTTCGGGAAGGCGGCCCGGACGGCGGCGATGGTGTCCACCGTCCGTCGGATCTCCTCGGCCACGTCCACCTCGGCACCCGGCCCGGCCTTCACCCCACCGATGTCGACGATCTGCGCGCCCTCGTCCACGGCGCGGGCCACCGCCCGCAGCGCACTGTCCGCCTCGTACGTCGCGCCCCGGTCGAAGAAGGAGTCCGGAGTGCGGTTGACGATCGCCATCACCACCAGCTCGTCGGGACCGAACGTCCGTCCACCGAGCCGCAGCTCCCCGGCCACGCCGCCTCCTCCATCGCCGTACGCCGCCGGACGCTCACCCGGCCGCCGACCACGACGCTATCCCGTGCCAGGTCACGGGCACCGTCCGGTACGGCGCGCCGGGTGGGGTCGCTCCGGGGCCGTCGACATGCCACGATCAGTGGTATGGGTCAGCTTCTGCTCCTGCTGGTCGTGGCGGTCGCCGTCGCGGCTGTGGTGTTCGGGGTCACGGTGCTGGTCACCGGCCGGGATCCCGGCCTGGTGCCGGTCGAGGCGGACGGGCGGGCGGTGCCGCTGCCCGGCGACCGTCCGCTGCGCGAGTCGGACGTGGGCGAAGTGCGTTTCGACACCGCCCTGCGCGGATATCGAATGGCCCAGGTCGACCAGGCGCTGCGCCGGGCGGCGTACGACATCGGCTACAAGACCGAGTTGATCGGGGTGCTGGAGGCAGAGGTGACCGCGCTGCGCGACGGGCGGACGGCCGAGGCCGACGCCCTGCAGCGCGCCCGCGAGCAGTCCGTGGGCCTGGCCACCGGCCCGGCCGCCGACGTCACCCCGCCCGCACCCGACCCCTCCACCCCGTCGGTCTCCGACATCACCGTCACCGCGGCACCGTCCGACATCGCCGTCACCCCGGCGAACGCCTCCTCGCCCGCTGGCACCGCCGCCCCGTCCGGTACGGCCACGTCCGGTACCGCCGCGTCTGCCGCGACGCCCGCCAAGGGCGCGCCGACCGCCAAGGACGCGCCGACTGTCAAGGACGCGCCGACGACCGCCCCGGCGACGACCGCGCCGACGGGTGGCCAGGGCGACGCCGCGACCAGTGGTGGCCAGAGCGCGGCGACCGCGCCGACCGGCGGCCAAGGCGCTACGGCGACCGATGATCGGCAGGGTGCCGGACCCGCCGAGGCAGAAGACCGCACGTCGGACGACGACCCGTCGGGGGCCGAGCCGCGCGGGCCGGTGGTCCGCTCGGAGTCGGCGTGAGTGACCCGGAGGGGCAGGACGATCTGCGCCAGGCGGCCCAGCCGGGCGCCGGTGAGGTCACCGCGACCGTGATCGTCGACGCCCCCGCCGAGAAGGTGTTCGCGGGCCTGCTCGCCTGGGAACGGCAGTCCGACTGGATCCCGTTCACCAGAGTGCGGGTGGTCGAGGGTGACGGCGGCGAGGGCAGCCTGGTCGAGGCGGTCACCGCGCTCGGCCCGGCGGTGCTGCGGGACAAGATGCGGGTCGTCCGGGTGGACGCGCCGTACGAGATCGGTGTGGTGCACTGCGGCACCCTGCTGCGCGGTCCCGGCGTGCTGCGCTGTACCCCGTTGGCGGGCGGGCGTACCCAGGTGGTCTGGCACGAGTGGTTCCACCTGCCCGGCGGCACCGCCGGTCGGGCGGCCTGGCCGGTGCTCTGGCCCGGCTCGAAGTTCAGCCTCACCCAGGCGCTGCGCCGGTTCGCCCGCCAGGTCGAGCAGGGCCGCCTACCCTGACCCGGTGCACCCCCGATCGCTGAACCGCCTCACGATGTCTGGCGGCGGGGTGGGCGCTCGATCTGTTCCGAAGTGACCAGACCCGCGAGCACCACGAGCTTCCTTGTCAGTGGGCGGTGTGTAGATCAGACCCGCCCCCGAGGGTCATCAGTGCCTCGCTGCGGCCGATCCTTCGGGCCGCGACGGTCACACCCGCGACGTAGCCTCGGGGCCGTGACTGAACTGGTGATCGGTGCCGACGGGCTGGCCCGCTGCGCCTGGGGGGCGAGTACGCCCGACTACGCGGTCTACCACGACATGGAGTGGGGCCGCCCGCTGCACGGCGACGACGCGCTCTACGAGCGGATGACGCTGGAGGCGTTCCAGTCCGGGCTGTCCTGGTTGACGATTCTGCGCAAGCGTCCGGCGTTCCGGGCGGCCTTCGCCGACTTCCGGATCGAGGCGGTGGCCGGCTACGGCGAGGCCGACGTGGCGCGGCTGTTGGCCGACGCGGGCATCGTCCGCAACCGCGCCAAGATCGAGGCGGCGATCGCGAACGCGCGGGCCGCGCTGGAACTGCCGGAGGGGCTGTCGGCGCTGCTCTGGTCGTTCGCGCCGGCCGCCGACCGAGACCGCCCCACCGCGCTGACCGGGGTGCCGGCGTCGACCGACGCCTCCGCCGCGATGGCCAAGGCGCTCAAGCGGCGCGGCTTCCGGTTCGTCGGCCCGACCACGGCGTACGCGCTGATGCAGGCGACCGGGATGGTCGACGATCACCTGGCGGGCTGCCACGTCGTGGCGACCCGGGCGAACGTGATGAGATGAGGACATGACGACCGACACCGCGCACCGGCGCAACGGCGCGAGCCATGCGGAGGGCACCGGAGCCTGGGCGGTGCTGCTGCCGCCCGGCAGGTACGACGCCGAGCGGCTCGTGCACCACGACACGCTGGAGCTGACCGGCCTGGACGATCGCCTCCTGCCCGGCCCCGGCGACCAGATCGCGGTGCTGGCCGACGAGCCGCCCCGGCTGGTGGCGCTGGGCCGGGTCGCCGTGCCGACCGGGCACGCTCCCGACGACCCGGAGGACCCGCAGTCCGACCGGGGGCCCGAGGCGCTGGTGGTCACGTACACCCGGCGGGCCTTCGACGAGCCGGTGCCGGCGGAGACGCTGACCCTCGACGGGCCGGTCACCGCGCTCGACCCGGTGACCTTCCGCGAGCTGGCCGACCGGCTCGGCCCGCCGCCGCAACGGCGGACCTGGCTGGTCAGCCTGGACCTGCCGATCGAGGCCGACTCGCCGGCCGAGGCGGTCCGGCTGTTCTGGGCGTACGTGCAGGAGCTGGGCCCCCGGGAGCTGCCCGCCTTCGTCTCGCCCTCCGGCGACGAGTTGGCCATGCAGGCCTTCGTGCTGGGTGCCGAGGCGAACCAGGACCCGGAGGAGGACGACTGACCCGTCCGGGTCAGCGTCCCTCGAAGACCGGCTTCTGCTTGTTGACGAAAGCCAGCGTGGCCGCCCGGTGGTCGGCGGTGCCACCGCAGATCGCCTGCGCCTTCGCCTCGGCGGCCAACGCGTCGGCCAGCGTGCCGGCGTCGGCCACGGAGAGCTGACGCTTGATCGCCCCGTAGGCCACGGTCGGGCCGGCGGCGAGTCGGGTGGCGAGTTCCTGGGCGGTGGCGAGCACCTGCTCGTCGTTGTCCAGCAGCCGGTTGAGCAGGCCCAGCCGGGCAGCCTCGTCGGCGCGTACCGGCTCGGCCAGCATCAGCAGTTCGACGGCCTTGGCGTGGCCGACCAGTCGGGGCAGCGTCCAGGACGCGCCGGTGTCGGCGGCGAGCCCGACCTTGGCGAATGCCATCAGGAAGCTGGTCGACGGTCCGCCGATCCGGATGTCGGCGAGGAACGCCAGCGAGGCGCCCGCGCCGGCGGCCATCCCGCGTACCGCCGCCACCACCGGCTTGGCCAGGTTGGCCAGCCGGGCGGCGATCGGGTTGTAGTGCAGCGCCACGGTGTCCAGCGGCCGACCCGCGCCCTCCTGGAGGGTGGCCACGTGTTCGCGCAGGTCCTGGCCGGCGCAGAAGTTCCCGCCGGCACCGGCGAGCACCACCGCCCGGACGCCGCGGTCGGCCTCCAGCTCGGCGAGGGTGTCCCGGAGCGCCTCCTTGAGCGCCACGTCGAGCGCGTTCATCGCCGTCGGGCGGTTCAGGGTGAGCGTGGCGACGGCGTCCGTGCGGTCGACGAGTAGCGGCTCTGTCACGTGTGGCGACCCTTCTGTCGGGCGATCCGGTGTCCTCCGTCGAGGCACTGTTCGACGTACCGGTCGGCGGCCGGCCGGAGCCGGGCCGCGTGCCGGTCGAAGAAGCCGGCCGCGGCGGTGCCGGGCCAGCGTTCGGGGAGCAGCGCAGGTGGTAGCTGCGGGTCCCGGAACAGGAAGGTACGCCACGCGTGCACCAGCCGGAACCGGGCCGCGTACGCCTCCTCGTCGCCACTACGTGCGGAGACTCCGCTCAGCAGCGTGCGCTGCTCGGTGACGAACTGCTCGTACGCCCGGCCGATCTCGGCGAGGTCCCAGGCGCGGCGGACCAGGCCCATCGCGCCCGGTGTGCCGGCGGCGTGCGCCGCGCTGAACCGCTCGAACCGGACGCCCGCCTCGCTGAGCAGCAGGTCGACGTCCTCGGCCGGGCGGGTGGCCACCCAGGTCTGTTCGTCGAGCGTGCCGTAGCCGAGGTACCGCAGGTTGGCGGCGAGGCGCTGGCGGTCACGTCGCGCCGTCGGCGCGTCGAGCACCAACAGATCGAACCGCCCGTCCCAGGTGACCCGACCGGTGCGATAGATCCGGGAGGCCGCCTCGTCGAGTCGTCGGGCCGCCTTGGGTGTGATCGAATAGCCCGGTCCGGAGGTCAGTTTGACCGGTTCGAGCCACCCCTGACGGACCATGCGGGAGACCGCCGTCCGTACGGCGGGTGGGGCGATCCCGAGCGGCGCCAGCAGCTTCACCAGGGCGGCAACGGGTGCGCGGCCACCCCGGGGTCGAAGGTGGTCGCCGTACAGGTCGAAGAGTGCCGACCGTGCCTGCATGACCGCACATTGTGACAGGCCATCTCGCGATAAGCTAGATGCTGTTACATCAATGCTGCTTCGGTTTGGGTCCGGCGGTGTTCATCAGGGAAAATCGTTGGTCGACACCTCCCGTGCGCATTGCGGGTGGTCATGGCGAAGTGGCTGTGGGGCAACCCACCGACCCTGGTGTAGGTCTGAGGGGAGACAACATGGCGGCGATGAAGCCGCGGACGGGCGACGGTCCGCTGGAAGTCACCAAGGAGGGCCGGGGCATCGTCATGCGGGTCCCGCTGGAGGGCGGTGGCCGGCTCGTCGTCGAGATGACTCCCGACGAGGCGACGGCGCTCGGTGACGCGTTGAAGGCGGCCGCCGGCTGAACAAGGCCGGTTCGTCGGCGACGCTCGCCGCCGCGGACGGTTCGTCAAACCCTGAGCCACCGGCTGAGCCGGTGGCTCAGGGCCTTCACACCATCTCGCCGGGCAGCCGCCCCGCGATCGTCCTCAGGAGGTACGGCTCCGCGTGCTCGCCATCCGTCTGACCGCCGAGCCGGACCGGCTCGACGTCCTGGCCCTGCCCGTCCGATCCGCTGTCGGCGACGACTCGTCGGCCGAGCCGGTGCCCACCGGGGCGACGCTGCCCACGGGGATCGCCGACGAGGCTGCCTCGCTGGTCGCGCCGGCTCGGGTCACCGGCCGACCCGGTCAGGTCCACACCCAGGTACGGCCGGGTGGCACCCCCGCCCGGCTGCTGCTGCTCGGTGTGGGTGAGGCGGACGAGGCGGCCTGGCGTGCGGCGGGTGCCGGACTGGTCCGGGCGGCCCGAGATGAGACTCATGTCACAGTGGCGTTGCCGGCAGAGGTCTCGCCCGAGGCGGTACGCGGGCTGGTCGAGGGCCTGCTGCTCGGCTCGTACCGCTTCCGCCTCGGCGACGACCGGGACGCCCCGACGCTGACCGGGGTCGACCTGGCGGTCACCGACCCCGACGCGTACGCGCAGGCCGTCGCGACGGCCCGGACCACCGCCGAGATGACCCGGCTGGCCCGGGACCTGACCAACATGCCCTCCTCGATCAAGAACCCGGAATGGTTCGCCGCCCAGGTCACCGAAGCCGCCGCCGACCTGCCCGGGCTCCGAGTCCGGGTACGCGAGCCGGAGCAGTTGGCCGCCGAGGGGTTCGGCGGGATCCTCGCGGTGGGCGGCGGCTCGGCCAGCGGCCCCCGCCTGGTCGAGATGGACTGGCACCCGGCCGACGCCCGGACCCACGTGGTGCTGGTCGGCAAGGGCATCACCTTCGACACCGGCGGCATCTCGATCAAGCCCGTGCCGGCGATGAAGCTGATGCGCAAGGACATGGCCGGGGCGGCGGCCGTCGTCGCGGCCACCCTGGGCGCGGCGGCCCTGCGGCTGCCGGTCCGGATCACCACGCTCACCCCGCTGGCCGAGAACATGGTCAGCGGCTCGGCGTTCCGCCCCGGCGACGTCATCCGGCACTACGGCGGCCTGACCAGCGAGACCACCAACTCCGACGCCGAGGGACGGCTGGTCCTCGCCGACGCCCTGGCGTACGCCGTGCAGGAGCTCAAGCCCGACCTGCTGATCGACCTGGCCACGCTGACCGGGGCGAACGCGGTCGCGCTCGGCACCCGCATCGGCGCGCTCTACAGCGACAACGACCAGTTGGCCGCAGACCTGCTGGCGGCCATCGACACGGCCGGTGAATCCGCCTGGCGGATGCCGCTGGCCGCCGACTACGTCGAGCACCTCGGCAGCGACGTGGCCGACCTGCACAGCGCACCGACGCAGGGGGCCGGATCCGTGCTGGCCGCGCTCTACCTGCGCGAGTTCACCGGCGAGCTGCGTCAGCAGTGGCTGCACATCGACATGTCGGCGCCGTCGTGGTGCGACCGCGACGACGCGGAGCTGACCCGGGGCGCGACCGGCTGGGGCGTACGCGGCCTGCTGCGCTGGCTGGCGACCCTCTCCTGACCGACGGCTCGGCGGCGGTGCGCTCGAATCAGCAGCGCACCGCAGCCAGCAGCCCGTGCCCCACCGGCAGCATCGCCGGGATCCAGTGCTCCGACTCGCGGATGGCCTTGATCGTCTCGCGTACCGTCACCGTCTCCGCGTCCCGGGCGGCCGGGTCACCGATCCGGCCTCCGGCCAGCGTGCCGTTGAGGACCAGCACCCCGCCCGGCCGCAGCAGCCGCAGGGCGGCCTCCACGCAGGCGGTGAAGCCGGTCGCCTCGGCGTCGACGAAGACCAGGTCGTACGCGCCGTCGGCGAGCCGGGGCAGCACGTCCAGCGCGCGTCCGGTGATGATGCGGGTCCGACCGGCGACGAAGCCGGCCTCGGTGAAGATCCGGCGGGCGATCCGCTGGTGTTCCACCTCGACGTCGATGGTCGTGAGTACCCCGTCGGCCCGCATCCCGCGCAGCAACCAGACGCCGCTGACCCCGGTGCCGGTGCCGATCTCGACCACCGCCCGCGCGTTGCCGGCGGCGGCGAGCAGGCGCAACGCGGCGCCCGCACCCGGGGTGACCGCGTCGAGTCCGACCTCCCGGGCGAGGCTGCGCGCGGTACGCAGCACGAGGTCCTCGGTGACGTACGACTCGGCGAACTGGAGAGCCGGGTTCGTCGGACTACCGGAACCGGCGACGGTGGCGATGGGACACCTCCGGGCGGCGAGCATGATGCGCAGGGCGGGTGGGCACTGTGACTCTAGAGGCGGCCCGCCACCGGCGCAGCCGGGCGTCCACCCGCAGTGACAACCGCTGACCCCACGCGGCACATCCGTGCAATCCTGGAAGCGGTATCCCGTCGACGGCATCGGAGCGGCGTCCGATCGCCGGATCGCGGGACACCGGGGGACGGACTGGGAGGCACCGAGTGACCGACGGCTGGGACTGGCGCCAGCCCGGCGCGAGCGGCGTACCGGCGGGACAGCCGGTGCCCGGAACTCCGCCGGCAGGCTCGTCGGCGCGCGAGGGAGGCCCACCGGGTGCCTCGCCGTGGTGGTCCGACGCGCTGAGCGACCCGTGGCGGGACCCGTACGCTCCGACGGCGGTGGTGGTGCCGGCGGCACCGGTCGTCGGCGCCGAGCCGGAACGGGTCACCGACCCGGACGCGCCCGGACGCTCGAAACTGCACCAGATGCTGCTGGTTCCCCTGCTCGCCGCGTTGCTCGCCGGCACGCTCGGCGGTGCCCTCGGGTACGCCTTCGCGGTCCGTGGCGGCGCGGCCGGGCCGGTGCTCGGCGCCGCCCCCGGGACCGCCCCCACGCTCGCCCAACGCCCGCCGGAGTCGCTGGCCGGGGTGGCCGAGCGGGTCCTGCCCAGCGTGGTCACCGTCCGGGTGGCCGGGTTGGGCGGCACCAGCGAGGGCTCCGGGTTCATCGTCAGCACCGACGGCCACGTGATCACCAACGATCACGTCGTGGCCGGCGGCAGCGGCAAGGCGTCGGTGGTCTTCAATGACGGCAGCACCGACTCGGCGACCGTGGTGGGTCAGGACCCGGAGTCCGACATCGCCGTGATCAAGGTCTCACGTACCGGACTGCGCCCGGTCGAGTTCGGCGACTCCGACGCCCTGGCGGTCGGCGACCCGGTGCTGGCCTTCGGGTCGCCCCTGTCGCTGGCGAACACGGTCACCTCGGGCATCGTCAGCGCGCTGGACCGGACCATGCAGGCCGGCGAGCCGGGCGGCCCGACGCGCTACTACGCCGCGATCCAGACCGACGCCGCAGTCAACCACGGCAACTCGGGCGGCCCGCTGGTCGACGCGGCGGGGCGGGTGATCGGCGTCAACTCGACCATCAAGTCCCTGGTCGCGGACGGCCAGGAGGCCGGCAACATCGGTCTCGCCTTCGCCATCCCGATCAACCAGGCCAAGCGGATCACCCAGGAGATCATCGGCACCGGCAAGGCCCGGCGTACGGTGATCGGCGCCCAGGTGGGCGGACCGGGTGCCAACGCCGGCGGATCGGGTGTCCGCCTCGCCGCGGTGGAACCGGCGGGGCCGGCGGCCGGTGCCGGGCTCCGGGCCGGTGACGTGATCCTGCGGCTCGACGGCCGACCGATGACCGAGCCGACCGACCTGATCGCCCTGGTCCGCAAGTACGCCCCCGGCTCGGTGGTGACCGTCGAGTACCGGCGGGGCAGCGACCGGCAGAACGCCTCCGTCACGCTGGCGGCGGATGCGAAGTGACCTCGCAGAACCCCTTCTGGCCGGGCCCCCGACGTGCGTACTCTGGCTGCGGTAGCCGGGGGAGGAGGACGGGGTGTTCGAGAACCTGAACGTGTGGGAGGTCGGCGCGCTGCTGCTGCTGGCGCTGCTGATCTTCGGCGACCGGCTGCCGCAGGTGATCAGCGACGGCCTGCGGATGGTGCGCAACCTGCGGAACATGGCGCGTAACGCCACCACCGACCTCAGCAAGGAACTGGGCACCGACATCCAGCTCGAGGATCTGCACCCCAAGGCGTTCATCCGCAAGCATCTGCTCAGCGAAGAGGACGAGCAGGCGATCCGCAAACCGTTGCAGGGCGTCTACGACAACCTCCGGGCGGACGTCACCGGCGTGCACAACGACCTCAAGGACGTCGCCAGCGCCGCCGACCCGCGTACCCCCGCCGCCACGTCGTCGACGGCGCGCACCACCGCACCGGCGGCGTCCCCGCCGGCCCCGCGCGCCGCCAGCTACGACGAGATCACCTGACGGCGCGCCTGGCGGTCAGCGACCGGCCGGCGTGAGACCGAGCGGCTTGCCCAGCAGCGACTCCCGGCGCAGTGCGAGCCGGTCGGCGACCTGGCCCAGCGCCTTCGCCGCCGGAGAGTCCGGCGCGGCCAGCACGATCGGGTTCCCCTCGTCGCCGGCCTCGCGCACCCGGGTGTCCAGCGGCACCTGACCCAGCAGCGGCACCTGCGCGCCGATGGTCTGCGTCAGCGAGTCGGCGACGGTCTGGCCGCCACCGGCACCGAAGACCTCCATCCGGGAACCGTCCGGCAGTTCCAGCCAGGACATGTTCTCGATCACACCGACCACCCGCTGGTGGGTCTGCAACGCGATCGCGCCGGCCCGCTCGGCCACCTCGGCGGCAGCGGCCTGCGGCGTGGTGACCACCAGGATCTCGGCGTTGGGCAGCAACTGGGCCAGCGAGATGGCCACGTCACCGGTGCCCGGAGGCAGGTCGAGCAGGAGCACGTCCAGGTCGCCCCAGTACACGTCCGCGAGGAACTGCTGCAACGCGCGGTGCAGCATCGGCCCGCGCCACACGACCGCGGCGTTGCCGGCGGTGAACATGCCGATCGAGATGACCTTCACACCGTGCGACTCCGGCGGCATGATCATGTCCTCGACCCGGGTGGGCCGGCCGTCCGCGCCGAGCATCCGGGGCACCGAGTGTCCATAGATGTCCGCGTCCACCACGCCGACGGAGAGCCCCCGGGCGGCCAGCGCCGCCGCCAGGTTCACCGTCACGCTGGACTTGCCCACGCCACCCTTGCCGCTGGCCACCGCGTACACCCGGGTGCGGGAGCCGGGCTGCGCGAACGGGATGACCGGCTCCTCGGACGCCCCGCCGCCGCGCAGCGTGGCCTGGAGCTGCTGGCGCTGCTCGGCGCTCATCACCCCGAAGTCGATCTCGACGCCGGTGACCCCGCTCACCGCGCCCACTGCGGCGGTGATGTCCGCCCGCAGCTTGTCCTTCAACGGGCAGCCCGCCACGGTGAGCAGCAGCGCGACCCGGACCACACCGTCGTCGCCGATGTCGGCGGACTTGACCATGCCGAGTTCGGTGATCGGCCGGCGGATCTCCGGGTCGTTGACGGTGGCCAGGGCGGCCTGGACGGCGTCGTGGACGGTGCTGACGGGAGCTGACATGCCCGCAATGCTACGTCGGTCGTGATCCGCCACCGGTGGCAGCGGCGACGGTGTGAGCCAGTCGATGACCAGGGTCAGGAGTGGCGGGGGGTGTCGCTGTCCCGCCGACCGTCTCCGAGCAGATCCCCGTCCATCTCGTCGCGCGGCTCGTCCAGCGGGTCGGCGTCGTCGCCCCGCGCCGCCGACTCCTCCCGGAGCCGCCGCTCCAACCGCTGACGACGCTGCGCCGCCTCGTCCAGCTCCTCGGCCATCCGGGCCAGCTCGGAACGGAGGAAGTCCCGGGTCGCCACCTCACCCATCGCGATCCGCAACGCCGCGATCTCCCGGGCCAGATACTCCGTGTCGGCCTTCTGCATGCCCGCCCGCCGCCGGTCCTCGTCCAGCGCCACCCGGTCCCGGTCGGCCTGCCGGTTCTGCGCCAACAGGATCAGCGGCGCCGCGTACGACGCCTGGATCGACAGGACCAGGGTGAGGAAGGTGAAGGTGTACGGGTCGAAGCGCAGAGTCGCCGGGGCGAGCGTGTTCCAGACGAACCACAGGGTGATGAACAACGTCATGTAGACGATGAAGTTCGCCGTGCCCATGCCCCGGGCGATCGCCTCCGACCAGCGCCCGAAGGTCTCCTGGTCGACCCGGGGCAACTTCAGGCCACGCGGTTCCCGGGGCAGGTCCAGCCGCTCTGTGCGCCGCTGCTCAGTCATCGACTCGCTCCGTGCTCACGTCGGCGGACTCCGCGCCGTTCGCGGCCTCCGGTGGGGTGCTCGGCACGGCGTCGCGGTCCCGCCAGTCCGGGGGCAGCAGATGGTCCAGCACGTCGTCGACGGTGACGGCGCCCACCAGCCGGTTGTTGCGGTCGATCACCGGCATGGCGACCAGGTCGTAGGTGGCCATCCGGCGGGTGATCTCCGGCAGCGGCGTGGTCGGCCGCAACGGGTCGATGTCGTTGACCACCACCCCGCCGAGCAGGTCCGCCGGTGGCTCCCGGAGCAACCGCTGGAAGTGCACCATGCCCAGGTAGCGGCCGGTCGGCGTGGCCATCGGCGTACGGGACACGAAGACCTGCGCGGCTACCGCCGGGGAGAGCTGCGGTTCCCGGATCCGGGCCAGGGCCTCCGCCACCGTCGCGTCCGGGGGCAGGATCACCGGCTCCGAGGTCATCACGCTGCCGGCCGTACCCGGGGTGTACTTCAGCAACTGCCGGACCGGATCGGCCTCGTCCGGCTCCATCAGGTCGAGCAGCACGTCCTGCTCCGGCGGCGGCAGCTCGCCCAGCAGGTCGGCGGCGTCGTCCGGGTCCATCTCCTCCAGCACGTCGGCGGCCCGCTCCCGGCCCAGCGCGGTGAGGATCTCCACCTGGTCCCGCTCGGGCAACTCGCTCAACACGTCGGCCAGCCGGGTGTCGTCCAGTGCCGCCGCTACCTCGTTGCGGCGGGCGTCCGGCAGGTCCTGCAACGCGTTGGCCAGGTCCGCCGGGCGCATATCCTCCAGCACGGCCAGCAGGTTGGCGGTCCCCCCGGGCTCGGCGAGGCCGCTGAGCCCGCGTACCTTCTCCCACTCGACCTGCTGGAGGTTGCCCCGGCGGGCCAGCCGACCGGCCTGCTCCCGGGCCGCGACCCGGGCGAGTGACCAGTCCCCGGCCCGGCTGCACTCCATCGCCACGTCCACCACCGTCGCCGCCCGGTTCTCCGGGTCGAGTTGCACCCGACGGTCGAGCAGTTCCTGGAGCACCAACAGCTCGTTCGGGCGCTTCTCGAAACGCCGCAGGTTCAACGTGCCACTGCCGAGCACCACCGCGTCCGCGTCGATCGAGATGATCCGGTTGATGGAGAGGAAGATCCGTCGCCGCATCGGGATCTCGGCGACCAGGCCCACCACCTCGGGCGGCCGTTGGCCGGCGCGGAGCCGGGCCACCGCGTCGCGTACCCGGCCCACCTGGTCGCCGTTGGGATCGAAAACGGCGACTCCGGCGAGACGGGCGAGGTAGACCCGGGTCGGCGTGCTCACGGGCACCAGCCTAGGGCGTACGCGGAACTCAGCGCCCGGCTGTCACTTCCGGACAGCCCGGAGGGCCTAGTCTTTACCAACATGTCGACCTTGGCTTACGAGATCGTGGACGTCTTCACCGATCGTCCGTACGCGGGGAACCCGCTCGCGGTGGTCTTCGGTGCCGACGGGCTGGCCACCGAACAGATGCAGGCCCTGGCCCGGGAGTTCAACCTCTCCGAGACGGTCTTCGTGCTGCCCGCGACCCAGGTCGGCGCCACCTACCGGGCCCGGATCTTCACCCCGACCGAGGAGCTGCCGTTCGCCGGCCACCCCAGCGTGGGTGCGGCGGTGACCGCCAGCCGTCGGGGCATGTTCGGGACGGGACAGGTCAGCCAGGAGTGCGGCGCCGGGGTCCTGCCGATCGAGGTGACCGACGGCGGTGCCACGCTGACCGGCGGCACCCCCACCCTCGGGCCCGAGTTCGACCCGGAGCCGCTGCTGGAGGTGGCCGGACTGGCCGCCGACGACCACCTCGGCCCGGCACCCCGGGTGGCCGGCTGCGGGCTGGAGTTCCCGTTCCTGCCGGTACGCCCCGACGCGCTGGCGCGGGCCGAGGTCAATCCGGTGGCGGCCCGGCGGTACGGAATCGAACACGTGAGCGTCTTCTCCTGGAACGCCGACGCGCAAACCGCACAGGCCCGGGTCTTCGTCCCCGGCCTCGGCGTACCGGAGGACCCGGCGACCGGTTCGGCCGCCCTCGGTCTCGGCGTGTGGCTGGTCGCCACCGGCCTGCTGCCCGGCGAGGGCCGGTCGTCGTACACCGTCCGGCAGGGCGTCGAGATGGGCCGACCGTCGACGCTGAGCTGCACGGTGACCGCCGCCGGTGGCACGGCGCTGGGCGCCAGCGTGGCCGGCTACGTCATGCCGGTGGCCCGGGGCGAGATCCTGGTGCCGCCGTTCGTCGGCTGACCGACCGGGGCACACGTACGGGAGGATGTGGTGGTGACCGACGAGCGTGACAGCACCCCCCTGGTCGACGAGGCGATGAAGAAGGCCTCGGTGGCCTGGGTCGCGGTGGCGGACGGGCCGTCGCTGGCCCTGTGGTGCGTGCCTCTGGAGAGTGCCCTGTTCGTGGTCAGCGGCCCGGGGGAGCAGACCGCGCCCGGACTGGCCGAGGCCGGCGAGGCGCGGGTGACGCTCCGGGGCGACCACGGCGGCGCGATCGTCACCTGGCCTGCCCGGGTGACCCGGGTACGGCCCGGCACCGACGAGTGGGACACCCTGGCCCCGCTGGTCGGCGCCAAGCGACTGAACGCCCCGGGCACCACCGCCGACCTGGTCGCCCGCTGGGCCGCCGACGACTGCGCACTGATCCGGCTGACCCCCGGCGGCACACCCGTCCACGGCGCCGCCCTGCCCGCCGACTCGCTCGCCGAGCCGCCCCGCCCCTCACCGGCCATCCGCGCCGTCCGCAAGCCGTTCCGGCTGCACCGCGTCCGACGGCGCTGACCGGCCGCCCCGGCCGGACCGCTACGGCACCGTCACCGGTGCGGCCCGCCCGGCCGGCACCCGCTGCCGCCGGTCCACCTCCGCCGACTCGACCAAGTCGATCACCTCGCCGAGGGCGCCCAGCACCCGACCGTTCCACTCGGTGTCGACGTTGAAGACCAGATGGTCGACCAGGTCCGGGGCGGCCAACCGGGCCGCGCTCAGCCCGGCACGCCGCGCGCCGCTCAGCTCCTGACTGCCGCCGTCGCCCACGTACAGGCAGTCCTCCGGACGCAGGCCCAGCCGCGCGCACGCCGCCAGGTACAACGCCGCGTCCGGCTTGCAGCGCCCCACCTGCACCGAGTAGATCCGCACGTCGAGCAGCGGCGCCACGGCCAACTCCGGCAGGAGCACCGGCAGCTCGTGCGTGCAGTCGCTGATCACACCGGTCCGCATGCCCCGGTCCCGCAACGCGCGAAGCGTCGGGACGGCCTCGTCCCGCAACCGGGTGTCGCTACGCACGGCGTCCAGCCGGGCCGCAGCCGCCGCCCGCAACGCCTCCTCGGTCGGCCGTACGCCGGCCTGCTCGCACAACCAGCGCAGGGTCGCCTCCGCACTGCCGAACCGCCCACCGGCGCGCTCGTAGAACGTGCGGTCGAGCAGCTCGACGAAGGTCTCCGGCGGACAACCGAGCAACTGGGCGGTGACGCGGTGACCGGGACCGCGCTGGACCGGACGGGTCAGCGTGCCGAAGAAGTCGAACAGCACCGCCTGGAACCTGGGCATGGGGAAGCGCCTCCGGGCGGGGTGAGGGGGGTCCCGACGGGCTGCGCATGATCGTAACGGAACGTTGACGGAAAGTGGTCATCGCGGTCGTGTGAGGATTGCGTCTCGTGCCACCCGAACCACACCGTCCCCCGGTCGACCTGCTGACCACCGGCGCACTCGCCATCGCCGTGGTGGCGGTCTCCTCGTCCGCGCCGTTGATCGCCTTCGCCGCCGCGCCCGCACTGGCCATCGCCTTCTGGCGCAACGTGCTATCGGTCGCCGTGCTGAGCCCGTACGCGCTCACCCGTCGACGGACCGAGTTCCGCTCCCTGCTGACCGGCGCGAACCGGCGTCAGGGCGTCTTCTGCGTACTCTCCGGGGTCGCGCTGGCCGCACACTTCGCCACCTGGATGCCGAGCGCGAAGCTCACCACCGTCGCCGCCGCGACCGCCCTGGTCGCCACCCAGCCGGTCTGGCAGGGGCTGATCGCCCGCCTCCAGGGCCGCCGACTGCCGCTGGGCGTGTGGGCCGGCATCGGGGTGGCGGTACTCGGCGCGGTCCTGGCCACCGGCGCCGACTTCACCGTCTCCGGCGCCGCCTTCGCCGGTGACCTGCTCGCCCTGGCCGGTGGCCTGTTCGGGGCGATCTACACCGCGCTCGGCGAGCGGGCCCGGGCCACCGTCAGCACCGCCACCTACACCACCATCTGCTACGCGGTGTGCGGACTCGTCCTGCTGGTGATCTGCCTGGTCGGCCGGGTGCCGTTGGGCGGCTTCGACACCGGCACCTGGCTCGCCGTGATCGCGCTGGTCGCCGGGGCCCAACTGCTCGGCCACTCGATGTTCAGCTACGCGCTGCGACGGATCCCGGCCACCACGGTCAGCGTGCTGATCCTGCTGGAGGCTCCCGGCGCAGCCCTGCTCGGCTGGGCCTGGCTGGGGCAACTGCCCGCCGCGTCCAGCGTTCCCGGCCTGCTCCTGCTGCTGGTCGGGGTCGCCGTGGTGGTGCTCGCCAGCGCCCGGTCCGCCCGCCGGGTCAGCCGCTAGGCGGGCAGGCCGACCGCTGCCGCGCTGGCCGCCCAGAGCCGCGCCGCGAGCTGCGGATCGGACGCCTTGCGCAGCGGACGGCGCGGTCGGCAGTCGAAGTAGTAGCCGCCGCCGATCAGGCGGGACCGATCCTGGTTGGCCAGCCACACCAGCGTCTGCGCCCCCTTGACCGGACCGCGCAGCGGCAACAACCGCATCCCCAACGCGACCAGCCGGCTGTCGCTGCCGAACCGGGTCCGCACCACACCGGGATGGAAGGAGTACGAGTCGACCGCCGGCCACCGCCGGGCCGCCTCGGCCGTGAACAGGATGTTGGCCTGCTTGCTGGTGCCGTACGCGCCCATCGGGCGGTACCGCCGCAGCGGCCGGTTCAGGTCGTCCGGGTCCAGCGAACCGCTGCGGTGCGCGCCGGAGGCGGTCACCACCATCCGCCCGACCCGGTCGGCCAACAGGTTGCTGAGCAGGAACGGCGCCAGATGATTGGCCTGGATGGACAGCTCGAAACCGTCGACCGTGGTGATCGGCTGGAGCACGATCGCACCCGCGTTGTTGGCCAACACGTCGATCCGGTCGTACGCGGCCCGCACCTGCTCGGCCAACCGCCGTACGTCGTCCAGGGCAGCGAAGTCGGCACGGAACGTCTCGGGACGCTCACCGGAGGCCTCGCGTACCTCGTCGGCGGCCGTCCGCAGCCGGGACGGATCCCGCCCGACGAGCACCAACTGGTCACCACGGCGCGCCAGGTCGATCGCCGCGGCCAGCCCGATGCCGGAGCTAGCCCCGGTCACCAGCACGAGTCGACGGCCGGTGAGATCATCCGCAGGTCCATCCACCCCGGTCACGGCATGAGATTACCGTGATCGCCGATCTCGCTGAACCTCGACTTTCCCGCCGACACGCCGTCCCGTCGCCCCGGCCGCCCGCCCCGAGCCCGGTCGGGACGGGCCGACCCGTTCAGACGGTGGTCACGGCGGTGGCCCAGAGAATGAAGATCGCCACATAGACGAGCACCGCCAGCGCGAAGAAGCCGGTGAGGATCCAACCGACGATGATGGCCGCCTTCGCCATCCCCGCGCCCTCCTCGCCGGTCTCCCGGATTTGGCGCATGGCCACGTGCCCCATGATCGCGCCGATCGGAGCGGTGATGCACGAGCCGATCCCGATCAACGAGAGGATCAGGGCCACCAGTGCCATCGAGTTGGTGCTCCGGGGCGGATAGCCGTAGCCGTATCCGGGCTGTACCGGCGGCGGGTACCCGGCGGGCGGGTACTGCGCCGGAGCCGGCGGGAGGTCGGACTTCGCGGCGTACTGGTCGATCAGCGGGTAGGGATCGGCCGGCCGGTACGGGTCGTACCCGGCGGGCTGCGCGGGGACCGGCAGGAGAGGATCGGCCGGCGGACTGGAAGGCTGACCGGCCGACGCGGGGTCGGGCCAGCCACTGGCCGGTGGGGGCTGTGTCATCGGGCTCACTTCCGTCGCGATGTGGTGGCAGTCAGGGTAGCCACCGTCGGGTAGGGCGCGACGCGCCCGACAGCGGGTGCGCGTTGCCCGGCACGGCGGCAGCAGGCAGGATCGCGGCATGGGGATTGACGCGCGCGCGGCGGACCGTTCCGGCAGCAGACCGAGGCGGGACGTCAGCCGGCCGGGTGTGGCCCGACGCCCCCGCCCGGTGGCCACACCGAGCGCGGCGGACGACGACGCGCCGGCACCGCTGCCCGAGCCGGTGACCATGCGGCTGGACGGCAAGGTCGCCCTGGTGACGGGGGCCGGCAGCCCGGACGGCATCGGGTACGCCACCGCCCGTCGGCTGACCGACCTCGGTGCCCGGGTGGCGATCGTCTCCACCACACGGCGCATCCACGAGCGGGCCGGCGAACTCGGGGTGACCGGCTTCGTCGCCGACCTCACCGACGAGTCGGAGGTCGGCGCGCTGGCCGACGCCGTCGCCGAGCAGCTCGGCGACGTGGAGGTCCTGGTCAACAACGCCGGGCTGGCCAGCCGGGCGAGCCCGGAGGTGCTGCGGCCGGTCGCCCAGCTCAGCTACGAGGAGTGGCGGGCCGAGATCGACCGGAACCTGACCACCGCGTTCCTGTGCAGCCGGGCCTTCATCGGCGGGATGGCCGAACGCGGCTGGGGTCGCATCGTCAACCTGGCGGCCACCGCCGGGCCGGTCAACGCCCTGCCCACCGAGGCGGCGTACGCGGCGGCCAAGGCCGGCGTGGTGGGCCTGACCCGGGCCCTGGCCATGGAGATGATCGCCGACGGGGTGACCGTCAACGCGGTCGCACCCGGCACCATCTACACCGCCGCCTCCACGATGGCCGAGATCAAACAGGGCCTGGGGACCCCGGTCGGGCGTCCCGGCACCCCCGACGAGGTGGCCGCCGCGATCACCTTCCTCTGCTCACCGGCGGCGTCGTACATCACCGGGCAGATGCTGGTGGTCGACGGCGGCAACAGCGTGCGGGAGTCGCAGTTCCGCTGACCGCGCCCAGGTGTTCGGGTGGCCGTGGTCAGGTGTTCGTGCCGCTCGATCCGGCCCAGACGACCAGAGCCAACCAGCCGCAGCAGGCCACCAGGTAGAGGCCAGTGAAAATGTAGCTGAGCACCAGCCCCCAGGTGGCGAGCTGGTCGCCGTCCTCGCCGCTGGTGCGGAGTTGACGCTTGGCCAGATGACCGAGGGCGATGCCGGCCGGGGCGAAGACGAACGCGAAGACCAGCGACAGGATGGCGAGCACGTTGGTGCCGCCACCGCCACCGCCATAGCCACCTCCGCCCGGATGCGGTGACGGCGGTCCGTACTGCCCGTAGGGGCCCTGCGGCGCGTACGGCGGCTGCTGCCCCCACTGCGGCCCGTGCGGCGGCTGCCCCGGATGCTCGTACGACGGCTGCCCGTAGGCCGGCTGACCGTACTGCTCACCCGAGGGCGGGCCGTACGGGTCGCCCTGACGCTGCCCGTATTGATCACCTGTCGGCTGTCCGTACTGATCGCCTGTCGGCTGGCCGTACGGCGGCTGTTGGCCGCCCGGCGGCGGCTCGTAGGGCGACGGTGGCTGGTCCGGCTCCGGTGGCTGGCTCACGTTCCTCGACGTTACCCGCAGTGATGAACCCTGTCCTCACGGTTGTCAGGAAGGGGTCGCTGTCGCGCAGTCGCCGAATGCTCCGACGACACCTCGGCGGCCCCGCCCAGCCGCCCCGATCGTCCCCGGGATCACTGTCGAGCGGGATCGTTCGTGCCGTCGCCGTTCCTGGCCAGCCGTCTCATGGGTGTCCTCCGGGCTCGCTGTCGAGCTGAGCCGTCCGTGCGGTCGCGGCTCCGGGCTGGTTGTCCGGACGGTGTCCTGCGGGTTGGCTGTCGAGCTGAGTCGTCTGTGCGGTCGCCGTTTCGGGCCGGCTGGCTCGGCGGTCCTCCGGGTTCGCTGTCGAGCTGAGCCGTTCGTGCCGTCGCCGTTCCGGTTGGTTGTCCCGACGGTGTCCTCCGGTCTTGCTGTCGAGCTGAGCCGTTCGTGCCGTCGCCGTTCCGGTTGGTTGTCCCGACGGTGTCCTCCGGTCTTGCTGTCGAGCTGAGCCGTTTGTGCGGTCACCGCTCTGGCCGACCAGCGGCCTGGACAGCGCGATCCGTCTTCGCTCTCAGCTCGATAGTGCCCGTACCCGTACCCGTACCCGGCACAGCAGTCGTCGGGGGCCACCACCCGCATCCGACGGCGGCCAGCCCGATCGCATCTGACGTCCCAGCCGTCTCAACCGGCCGTATCGGCTGAGCGGGTCAGCGCAGCCCAGTTCCGCTCAGTTCGGATCAGCCCCTCAGTCAGCCCCGTCCGGATCAGCCTGCAGAGCCGGCCACCCCGGTCAGGCCACCCGGTCAGGCCACCCGGGTCAGCCCAGCGGGGGTCGCCCCAATCGGGTCAGCCCAGCGGGGGTTAGGCCAGTCGGGTCAGCCCAGCCGGGGTCAGCCCAGCGGGGGGTCAGGCCAGCGGGGGTCAGCCCAGCCAGGTCAGCCCAGCCAGGTCAGGCGAGTCGGGTCAGGCCGGCGGCGGCGCGCTCGACGATCAGGCAGCGGTCCTCGACGTAGTCGATGCCGGCCTGCTCCGCGATCTCCCGTGCCTGCGCGGAGACGATGCCGAGCTGCAACCAGACCGCCGGGGCGCCGATCGTCACCGCCTGGCGGACCACCTCGACGGCGTCCTCCGCCGGGCGGAACACGTCGACCAGGTCGACCGGGTGCGGGATGTCGGCCAGGGAGCGGTACACCGGCTCGCCGAACAACTCGTCGGCGGTCGGGTTGACCGGAATGATCCGCCATCCGTGCCGCTGCATCTCGGCCGGTACGGCGTGCGCGGCCTTGCTCGGGTCGCGGGACGCGCCCACGACGGCGATCACGGCGGAGTCGGCGAGGATCTGCTGAGCGGTACGCACCAGCCGACTCTAACCGTGCCCGGAGGGCCGTCAGAGCAGGCTGAGCTGTTCGGGGGCGGGTGGGGCCGGCGTGGCCACCTGACGGTGCTCACCGGGATCGGGGCGGTGCAGCCCGTGCCGGCGGGCGGCGATGCGGACCCGTGCGGTCAGCTCCCGCTGGTACGACTGCGGGGCGTAGGCGCCCGCCCGGTACAGCTCCCGGTAGCGGGGAACCAGATCGGGATGCTCCCGGGCGAGCCAGTGCGCGTACCACTCGCGGGCGCCGGGACGCAGGTGCAGCGGGAGCGGCGTCACGCTGGCCGCACCGGCGGCGGCGATCGCGGCCACGGTGGCGTCGATCGACTCGTCGGAGTCGCTGAGGCCGGGCAGGATCGGCGCCATCAGCACCCCCACCGCGAAGCCGGCGTCGGCGAGTTGGCGTACGGCGTCGAGTCGCCGCCGGGGGCTCGGGGTGCCGGGCTCGACCGACCGCCACAGCCGCTCGTCGACGAAGCCCACCGAGAACGACACGCCGACCCGGGTGACCTCGGCCGCCTGCCGCAGCAGCGGCAGGTCACGCAGGATCAGCGTGCCCTTGGTGAGGATCGAGAACGGGTTCGCGAAGTCGCGCAGCGCCTCGATGATCGGTGGCATGAGGCGGTAGCGGCCCTCGGCCCGCTGGTAGCAGTCGACGTTGGTGCCCATCGCCAGGTGCGCGCCCCGCCAGCGCGGCGCGGCCAGCTCCCGCCGGACCAGCTCACCGGCGTTGACCTTGACGACCACCTGCCGGTCGAAGTCCGCCCCGGCATCGAAGTCCAGATAGGTGTGAGTATTTCGTGCAAAACAGTATAAACAGGCATGGCTGCATCCCCGGTACGGGTTGATCGTCCACTCGAACGGGACGCGGGAGGTGCCGGGGACCTTGTTCAGGATGGACTTGGCGCGTACCTCGTAGAAGGTCATGCCGGCGAAGCCGGGGGTGTCGAAGGTGCGCACGACCGCGTCGGGCAGCGCCAGCGGCAGGGGTGGCGTCGCTGGCGCTGCCCTTCCGGGATCTCCCTCGTCCGGGGGAGCGGCGAGGTTCTCCCAGCGCATGACCGCCATTCGAACACACGTACGACGCCGGTGCAAGTGGCGCGCCGGACACCGTGGTGTGCACGGGCCGGTGGCGGGGCAGGATGGCAGGTATGGAGAGGTCGACCTTCGTCTACGACGGGGACTGCGCGTTCTGCACCCGCTGTGCCGAGTTCATCGAGCGTCGGATTCCGACCGGTGCGACAGTGCTGCCGTGGCAGTTCGCCGACCTGGACCGGCTCGGGTTGACCGAGGCCGAGTGCGAGGAGGCGGTGCAGTGGGTCGGCGCCGACGGGCACCGGGCCGCCGGCCCGGACGCCATCGCCGCGCTGCTGGCCGGGAGCGGCCGACTCTGGCGGGTCGCCGGGGCCGGGCTGCGGTTCCCTCCGGTACGCGCCGCCGCCTGGCCGGTCTACCGCTGGGTGGCCCGCAACCGGCACCGGATGCCCGGCGGTACGGCCGCCTGCTCCCTGCCCCAGGAGACGCGCGACCGCCTCTACGGTCCGTCGGCGGGCTGAGCCGCAGGGCGCGTGACCGCCGCTACGGGCCGTCGGCCGGCTGAGTCCCGGGCACCGTCGGCGATGTGCCGGCGCGCGGCTGCGGTGGCGTGCTGATCCCGACGTCCGGTGTGGCGGGGTCGGTCGTGGTCCGCCGGGTCAGCAGTCGTCGTGCCAGGAGTATCGGACGGACCTTCTCCAGCGGCAGGAAGCTGGTCATGGCGACCAGGTGCGGCGCGAACGAGATGGTGATGGTGGCGATGGTGATCAGGTGGAACGAGTAGAAGAAGCCGACCGTGGCGTGCCGCCAGCGCGCCGGTAGCACGAAGATCGCCGGGCTGAGCAGCTCGAAGGCGAGGATGCCGAACTGGGCCACGAGCAGCAGGTGGGGCACCTGTGCGAGCAGGTCGGCCAGGTCGGTGCCCCGGCGGATGATCGCCTTCGCCAGTACCGAGCCGGTCGCCCAGTCCAGGCCGCCGAAGCGGAACTTGGCCAGGGCGGCGAGGAAGTAGGTGCAGATCACGGCGATCTGGGTGACCCGCAGGGCCCAGCCGCCGGCCTCGGTGGGCGTGGCGTCCCCGTGCCGGGCGCGGCCTGCGGTCGGTAGCACCGCGAGCGCGACGAGCAGGGCGAACCGGTCATGGTCCACCTTCCCGTAGCTCATCGCGATGATCATCCACTGGAAGTAGAGGGCGAAGACCGTCCAACCGAGCAGTCGGGGCGCCCGTCCGCTGGCGGCGACCAGGGCGAGCACCAGCAGGGCCCAGAAGACGACGCCGACCAGTGCCGGGTTGGGCGTGGGCAGCGGCAGGAGGCGGCCGACGAACAACGGTTGGTACATGTCGCCGGGCACGTCCACCTTGGCGCGTACCCAGGGGGTGAAGACGACCAGGTCGGCGGCGACGAAGAGGTAGACCAGGGTGCGGAAGGCGGCCACCCGGCCGCAGGGCACCGCCTCGGTCAGCCAGCGGATCACGGGTTCACCTGCCAGCGCACGACCGTCTCGTCGGACCACAGTCCGGTGGGGCGGCGGTCGGTGATGTCGTGCCACCGGATCACGATTCGGACCTCGGTCAGCCGGGGCGCGTCGGGTTGACGCCGGGCGTACGCGTCGGCGACCTCGCGCAGTCGGCTCGGGTCGGCGGCGTACTGGGCCTGCTGGCCCTCGATCTCGGCGCGGCGGATGCCGGTCGCCCGCTCGCCGAGGTCGACCACGGTGCCGGTGGTGTCCACGCCCTCCACCCGGGTGTCCGGGGCGTCGGCGTCGGCCGGGTCCGAGGTGGAGTACATCCGGAAGGGCCCGAACGGGAAGTGGTCGTCGTCGCCCCAGGCCGTGCCGGCGAGCAGGAGGGTCAGGCCGAGTGCGGTCGCCGCCACCCGGATCGCGCGGCCGTGGTTCGTCAACGCATCCATCGGGTGCCGAAGATACGGCACGGACGCCCTGGTACGGCTCCCGTCGACCGGCCTGTGTCGCAGATGTGACGAGCGGGCCGGTGGCGGTGGGCAGAAGCACCGACGGCCGGGCCCCGGTGTCCGGGGGCCCGGCCGTCAGCGGGGGAGGTCAGTGGTTGTGCTCGGCGAGCTTCTTGCGGACGTCGTCCATGTCGAGCGCCTGGACCTGCTCGATGAGGTTCTCCAGGGCCGACTCGGGCAGCGCGCCGGGCTGCGCGAAGACGATCACGCCGTCGCGGATGGCCATGATCGTCGGGATGGAGCGGATGTCGAACTTGGCGGCGAGGCTCTGCTGTGCCTCGGTGTCCACCTTGCCGAAGGTGATCTCCGGGTGCTTGTCCGAGGAGCGCTCGTAGACCGGGGCGAACCGCTTGCACGGACCGCACCACTCGGCCCAGAAGTCGACCAGCACGATGCCGTCGCTCTCGGTCACCTGGTCGAAGTTAGCCGTGGTCAGCTCGACGGTTGCCATGTCTATCTCTCCGATCACGCGGAACGTCTACCCCTGGTGGAACCCGACCGTACCCCGACGCATTCCCGCCGGGGTGCCACCAAAACCCGGTCCTGGCCGCCTTGGGAGCCTTTGTCCGCATCGATCGTCATCGGTCTTGTCGTGCGTCCGCAGATCGCAAATGCACGTCGCAATTGCGTGACCGGGTGTGATGGGAGCGGTTCCAAGGAGATCAAGCCCAGTTACTGCTACGACACGGTAACTTTGGCGTTGACAAGGACCGATTCGACCTGCGGAGATCCCTTCTGGGCGGATGTTTGGTCACGTTGCGTAATGTAACGAAAAGATAAATGTGACCCCGGTCTCTGTGCAGTCGGAGGGTCGTACGGCAGAATCTTGAAGCATCAGAGCGTGGGCGGCGGGTGCCGGGGAGGGCCCCGCCGCTCATTGCGTCCGGCCCCGGTTTTGACCGCTGAGTCCGACCCGGCGCGGCCACCACAGAACGACTCTTCTTCCTGACTCCGGACCGGCCCGGCGCATATGCTCGAGCCGGAGGTCCCGCAGATGAGTGAGCGCAGCGCGCAGGTCACGATCGCCGCGGGCTATTCCGCCACCGAGTGGGAGTTGCTCACCGGGCTGCCCGGCCGGGTGATCGTGGTCGCCGCCCGGTCCGGCCCGGGGGGTGCGTACCCGCCGGTGGCCGCCGGGCTCGCCGGTCTGGACGCGGTGGCGGCCGGCCGGGTCTTCGACAGCGATCTCATCCGGGCGGTGGTGGCTGCCATCTACGCGCGCCACGACGGCGCGCCGGAGACCGGTGCGGGCCCCGGCGGCGGCGTGGACCTGCTCGCGGCGTGCCGGACGGCGGTGCGGGTGCTCCAACGGCGGGCCGACCCGGCGGATTCGGCGGCGTACCGGCAGTGGGTGCAGTCGGTGGGTGCCCGGGTGTGCCGTACCGCGTCGGCGGTGGTGGTGCCGGACGCGGCGTTGGCTCCGGCCGACCGCCGCTTCCTCGACCGGCTCGGCGGCGCGCTCGCCCTGCGGTGAACCCCGCGCCTCGCCCGGGTGCCAGGGCCCGGCCGGGACCGGCGCGGCGGCGCGCGTACCCTGCGTGGTCGTGACCGGTGAGCAACTCGACGTCGGCGTGGGCCCGTGGCCCGGCGACCCGCCGGACGACCCCCGCTACGACCCGGAGCTGCTCGCCGAGGGTGACCGGCGCAACGTGGTCGACCGCTACCGGTACTGGCGGCGCGAGGCGGTCGTCGCCGACCTGGACCGGCGGCGGCACGACTTCCACGTGGCGATCGAGAACTGGCAGCACGACTTCAACATCGGCACGGTGGTCCGCAACGCCAACGCCTTCCTCGCCGCCGAGGTGCACATCGTCGGCCGCCGCCGGTGGAACCGGCGCGGCGCCATGGTGACGGACCGCTACCAGCACGTACGGCACCACGAGACGATCGAGCAGTTCGCCGGCTGGGCGGCCGGGCAGGACCTGTCGCTGGTCGGCATCGACAATCTGCCCGGCTCGCGTCCGATGGAGACCGCCACGCTGCCCCGGCGCTGCGTCCTGCTGTTCGGTCAGGAGGGTCCCGGCCTCTCCGACGCCGCACGGGCCGCCTGCGACCAGCTCTTCTCCATCGCCCAGTACGGCTCGACGCGATCCATCAACGCGGGCGTGGCGAGCGGGATCGCCATGCACGCCTGGATCCGCGCCCACGCCGGTCCGCCGCCGGGCTGAGCCACTGCCAGGTTGAACCGCCGTCACGGCGCACTCCGGCGGCCCGCCGGCGGTGGTGCGACGACGCGCCACGCCGGGCAAAGGCGTCGCTCCGCTTGACGGCTCGGCCGTACAGGACGACGGTGGAGTGGTGACTGTTGCGGTGAGTTGTCCCAGATGTGGGGGGTCCGTGCGGGCACCGGACCTGATGCACGCCGAGTCGCGCTGCCCGGACTGCGGACCGGTGGCGCCGTTACACGTACCCGAGAACATCGGCGCCGAGATCGTGGCCAGCGTGGTGGAGCGGATCCAGTCGGTGGCGCAACCGGAGCAACCGCCGGTCCCGCTGTGGTGCCCGTGGCCGCTGCCTCCGGGCTGGACAACCACCGGCGTGGCGTGGGCCGGCGACGATCGGATCGGGGTACGCGCCACCGCCGTCGCCTGTGCCGGCCCGGCGCCGCTCGGTGGTGGACCGGCCGATCTGGTCTTCGTGGCCGAGGAGCCGGGCGTCGGGCTGGGCACCAGGTACGCGGGTGTTCCCGGTCCGGACGCCGGGCCCGAGTTGGCGGAGGCGTTGACCGAGCCCGGTCCCGGGCATCCCGGTCATGTCGGGCGCGCGGGAATCCGGGTGGGCGGTCATCCCACTCCACTGTGGCTCGTGAGTTCACTGACAGATCGAAGCGCGTACGCCGGCGAGGCTCGGGGAATGTGGCTGTATGCGATAGCCTGGCCGGCGAGTGCGGGGCATCTGCTCGCCGAGGACGTGGTCTTGCACGACCTGGTCGAGTGGACGCCGCCCGAACTCGTGTACGGCGCACCATCTCCGTACCTGCACGGGAAGGCCTGACAGCCCCCCGGAATGTCGGAGAACGGACGCAGATATTCACGGTAAGACACCACGCTGATACTCTGGGTGCCGCTGCGGTAACTGGAACCCGGCGCCGTGCGAGAGGATGGCCCGCCATGGTCAAGAAGGTCCTCACCTGGGCCGGTATCGCTTTCTTGATCTTCTTCGTCGCCTACCGGCCGAATTCTGCCGCGGACGTGTTCAAGTCTTTGGGCGGCGGGATCATGGATATCGCTCAAGGCTTCGGCGACTTCTTCACCAGCCTGGTCGCCTAGCCTCCGATGGGAAGCCCCTCCGGCCCACCCTTCGACCCCGACGACCCGGACCGGGCGCGCCGGGAACGCGACACCGAGCCGATACCCCGGATCGATCCTGACGACGGTCCGGGCTTCGGGTCTGGTGCGCGGCTCTCCGACGGGCCCGCCTTCTCCGACGACGCCGGCTACGGCGACGGCCCGGCCTACGCCGGGGAGGCACGCTCCGAGCGAGCCTGGGTACGAGATCCCGAGGGCGGCTACCAGCCCCCGCAGATCTCCGAGGAGGAACTGGCCGGGCTGCGCTCCGACGCCAGTGGCATGACACCCCGACGGGTGCTGCCGCTGGAGGACGAACCCAGCTCGCTGGTCGCCCGCTATCTCTTCCCGACCGAGCGTTACCGGGGCGAGTGGAAGCGGCACTGGATCCACCTCGTCACCCCGATCCTGGTCGGGATCGCCGCCACCTTCGTGCTCGGCTACCTCTCCGGCTTCCTCGCCGGGCAGAACGTCGGCGCGCTCACCACGATCGCCGTACTCCTCTGGTTCGGTGTGATGGGCTGGGTGGCCTGGAAGGTCGCCGACTGGTGGTACGACCGGTTCATCCTGACCAACAAGCGGGTGATGGTCGTCAACGGCATCATCACCCGGCGCGTCGCGATGATGCCGCTGGTCCGGGTCACCGACATGAAGTACGAGCAGACGCCGGCCGGGCGGGCGCTCAACTACGGCACCTTCGTGCTGGAGTCGGCCGGTCAGGAGCAGGCGCTGCGCGAGGTCAAGAACCTGCCCAACCCCAACGAGCTCTACCTGCGTGTGGTCGAGGAGATGTACGAGCCGCAGGCGGTCGAGGCGCGGTTGGGCAAGGAGCAGGACGAGGCCAAGGCCGACGACGGCGCCTGAAACTTTCCGACCGAACATCGGAGTCACCGCGCACCTTTCGCCCTCGACCCGCTACCCCGGGTCGTGGCAGGCTGCCGAGCAGGATCAGTTCGGGGGTGGCGCGTGGGCGGCAGCAATCCGTTGGAGGACGAGTTCCGTGACTTCGTCACGGCCCGTTCCGCCGCGCTGCTGCGCACCGCGTACCTGCTCACCGGCGACTGGGGCACCGCCGAGGACCTGCTCCAGACCGCGCTGACCAAGACGTACCTGGCCTGGAAGCGCCTCGGCGGCATCGAGGCCATCGAGCCGTACGCCCGGCGCGTCATGGTCAACACGTCCACGAGCTGGTGGCGGCGCCGCTGGCACGGCGAACGACCGACCGAGGTGCTGCCGGAGCGTGCCGCCGCCGACGCGATCGAGCAGCAACTCGACCGCGACGTGCTCTGGCGGCACCTCCGCGCGCTGCCCGCCCGGCAGCGCGCGGTGCTGGTGCTGCGCTACTACGAGGACATGTCGGAGGCGCAGACCGCCGCCCTGCTGGAGATCTCACCGGGCACCGTAAAGAGCCAGACCTCGCGGGCCCTGGCCACTCTGCGACGGCGGCTCGGTGCGGAGGAGGCGGTCACCCTCCCCGGCGCACCGGCGACCCCTCTCGCACCAGCAGCCACGCCGACGCCGGCCGCCCGCCGGACCGGTCGCCCGGCCGCCCGGTCCACGTCGACCGCCCGCCCCCGCCCGGCCACCGGAGTCGACGCACCGCGTCCGGCCGCCCGAGCCGACGCACCGCCTCCGGCCGCCCGAGCCGACATACTGCCTCCGGCCGGCCGACCCGACACTCAGGCCCCGGCCCTGCGACCCGGGGCACCACCCGAGGCGGCGGAGCGACTGCGGCAACCGGACGACGCCCTGGTCGGTGAGCACCGGTGAACACCGTTTCCGGAGGTCGTGACAACCAGAGCGGGACTCCGGATCGTCTCGTCAGCATGTCGCAGGACGAGTTGGAGCGCGCCGTCCGGGAGACGTTCTCCCGGCAGGTGGCGACCCCACGCGCCCCGCACGACCCGGCGAGTGCGGTGCTCCGCCGGGCCGCCCGCGTTCAGCGTCGCCGTGCGGTGGCCGGGATGAGCCTGGCCGCGTCGGCGATCGTGCTGGTCAGCGCCGGTGCGATGCAACTGGGTGACGACCGTCCGCCGCCCGGCGCAGACACGGTGGTGATCGCGGACCCGTACCCGGCGCCGGACACGTTCCGCACCAGCCTCCCGCCGCCCGGCCCGAGCACCGAGACTCCGCTGGCCGAGGTCGATCTGCTGGTCAACCGGACGATCGCCACCGCGCAGGGTCGCCGGGTGACCCTCGTCGGGATCGGTGCGGTGGAGCGCGTACACCGTCTCACCGACGGGCGGGGCTGGCTGGCCGTCGGCGAACCGTCGCTGTCCGGTCGGTCGCTGTGGGCGGTGGCGGCCGACGGGACCGCCCGGGCGCTGCTGGCGGGCGCCGACGAGATCGTCCTCGACCGGTCCGGCCGGCAGGTCGCCTGGAAGCAGGACCGGGTGTTGGCCGCCGCCGGCATCGTGGACGGCGAACTGACCGGCACCGTACGCGCCGACGCGCCGGCCACGGCCGTACCACTGCGCTTCGTCGACGGCGCGGTGCTGGTACGACTCGACCCCGCCCTCCCCGGACACGTGCTCTGGCCGCTGCGTCCGGGCCCGCTCGACGAGGGCACCGACCGGACCAGCCAGCGGATCTTCGGCGCGCTGCCGGACGGACGCCTGGTCGGCGAGGTGCCCGCCGAGCCGACCGAGGACGCCTGCCTGACCCTGCTCGACCCGGTGGACCTTCGCCCACCCGACCCCCCGGCCTGCGGCCCCACGATCGAGGGCGACGGCCTCGGTGCGGTCTCCCCGGACGGGCGGTGGCTGCTGGTCAACGGGCGCGTCGGCGAACAGGACCGGGCGCTGCTGGTCGACCTGACCCGACTCGATCCGACCGTCCCGGCCCGGACCGCCGGACCGGCGATGACCGGCACGGTGTCCTGGAGCCAGCCGGACGTGGCGCACTACGCCGACACGACCGGGGCGCTGGTCCGGGTGGACGTCGAGCGGGTCCGTGCCGGTCGGTCCGCCATCCGGGTCACCGTCGCCGGCCTGCACGACGACCAACCGCTGGTGGTGGTGACCGGTGGCTGACCGCCGGCCCGGTAGCGTCGGGCGATGACCCCCCGGATCGACCTGCACACCCACTCCACGGCCAGCGACGGCACGCTCGGTCCCGCCGAGCTGGTCCGGGCCGCCGCCGAGGCCGGGCTGGACGTGGTGGCGATCACCGACCACGACACCACCGCCGGCTGGGCGCCGGCCCTGCGGGCGCTGCCGCCCGGGCTGCGTCTGGTACGCGGCGCGGAACTGTCCTGCCGCTGGTATGGCGAGCAGCCGCCGATGTCGCTGCACCTGCTGGCGTACCTCTTCGACCCGGACCATCCGGAGCTGGTCGCCGAGCTGGCCCGGATGCGGGCCGCCCGGCTGACCCGTGGCGAACGCACCGTGGAGCTGCTGCGTGCCGACGGTGTCGACGTGCGATGGCCGGAGATCCTCGCCACGGCGGGCGGTGGGACGGTCGGGCGACCGCACATCGCGCAGGCGCTGATCCGGGCCGGGCTGGTCGCCACCACCAGCGCGGCGTTCGGCCCGGAGTGGCTGGGGGAGCGGTACCGCCTGCCGAAGGAGGACATCGACGTCTTCCAGGCGGTCCGGTTGGTCCGGGCGGCCGGCGGGGTGCCGGTGTTCGCCCATCCCCGGGCCAGCCGACGTGGCCCGGTCGTGCCGGACACGCTGATCGCCGAGCTGGCGGCGGTCGGCCTGGCCGGTCTGGAGGCCGACCACGAGGACCACTCGCCCGCTGAGCGGGCCCACGTCCGCGGACTCGCCGCCGACCTGGACCTGCTGGTGACCGGGTCGTCGGACTTCCACGGCACGCACAAGACCGTCCGACTCGGTGCCTTCACCACCGCGCCCGAGGCGTACGAGCGGCTCGTCGCCGCGTCGTCCGGGGTGACCGAGGTCGCCTCGGCCTGACCTCGCGTTCCGTCCCGGCGGCATCGAGGTGCTCACCGCCGATGCGACTGTCGGGGGTGGATGGCAGGATCGGGGCCGTGCGACGAGCATCCCCAGCAGGACGACCCGCCGCCGGTGGCCGCGCGCCCCGGCCCCGCGACGGGCAGCCCGAGCAGCTCGGCTTCGAGGGCATGCCGGAGCGGCTGTTCGTCTGCACCCCGAGCAAACTGGGTGCGTACGCGGACTGCCCCCGGCGTTACCGCTACTCCTACGTCGACCGGCCCGCCCCACCGAAGGGGCCGCCCTGGGCACACAACTCGCTCGGCGCCAGCGTGCACACCGCCCTGAAGAACTGGTATGCGCTGCCCGTCGACCGGCGTCGCCCGGAGGTGCTGCCCACCCTGCTCAAGGGCACCTGGGTGCGGGACGGCTACCGCGACGACGCGCAGGAACGGGACGTCTACCGACGGGCACTGGGCTGGCTGGAGACGTACGTCGGCGGGCTGGACCCGGCCGACGAGCCGGTCGGCGTGGAGCGGGTGGTGGCGACCAAGACCGGGGTGCTGGCGTTCAACGGGCGCACCGACCGGATCGACTCCCGACCCGGGCCCGACGGCCCCGAGCTGGTCATCGTCGACTACAAGACCGGCCGCACCGGGCTGGACGGGGACGACGCGCGGGGCTCCCAGGCGCTGGCGCTCTACGCGTACGCGGCAGAGCGGGTGTTCCGCCGCCCGTGTCGCCGGGTCGAACTGCACCACCTGCCCAGCGGCACGGTCGCTGCGCACGAGCACACCGTCGACTCACTGGCCCGGCAGGTGACCCGGGCCGAGCAGACCGCCCAGGACATCATGGCCGCCGAGCGGTCGATCGCCGATGGCGGTGATCCGGACGCCGCCTTCCCGACCACGCCCGGCCCGCGCTGCGCCTGGTGCGACTTCCGGCGTGCCTGCCCGGCCGGAGCCGAGCAGCCGGGCAAGGACCCCTGGGCGGCCGTCGACCGCCCCGCCGCGCCCCCGGCCGAGCCGGGCTGAACGGCCGCGCCCCCGGCCGAGCCGGGCTGAACGGCCGTGCCCTCAGCCGAGTCGGGCTGAACGGCCGCCGGGGCCGGCGTCGACCCGGCCGCGCATCCGGTCTGCCAGGTCGCAGCAGCCGTCCGGTCAGCCGGACAGGGCCGCCGCCCGGGCCGCCCGCTCCTCGGCGGCACGCCGCATCGGACCCTCCCGCCAGTCGCGCGGCAGCGCGGTGAGGGCGAGCCGCAGCGCGCGTACCGACACGTCCGCTGACAGGGCGGTGGTCGGCAGGCCCAGCCCGCCGTACAGTCGCCGGGCCCATCCCGGCAGCAGCGCCAGCGCGGTGCCGGCCACGCCCAGGTACGCCCACCTCAGCGGCCCCAGGTTGAGCCCGACCCGGGCGGGCAGGCTGAGCTTCCACGGCAACGGCGGCGCGGTCAGGAACAGGGCCTGCTCGGCGGCCTCCTTGGTCATGCGCAGTTCCGGGCGCACCCGGCGGTAGTACTCGGCCACCTCGGCAGCGGTGCCCGGGACCGTCTCCGGGTCCAGTCCGACCAGTGCGGCGGACCGGCGCTGCTCGGTGTAGTAGCCGTCCACCTCGGCGTCGTCCAGCGGCACGCCGGCCCGGCGCGCGGTGTCGAGGAACGACTCCACCTCAGTGACGTGCACCCAGCCCAGCAGGTCCGGCTCGTCGATCCGGAACCGCTCCCCGGTGGCCGGGTCGACGGCCGTCAACCGGGCGTGCAGCCGGCGCAGCCGCAGCCCGGCCTCCTCCGCCTCGGTGGTGGTGCCGTAGACGGTGGTGCCCACGTAGTCGGCGGTGCGGATCAGCCGGCCCCAGGCGTCCCGGCGGTAGTTGCTGTTCTGGGCGACCCCGGCGACGATCCGAGGGTGCAGCGCCTGGAGATAGAGCGAGCGCAGACCGGCGAGAAGCAGGATCGGTTCCGCGTGCAGTTTCCAGGTGACCGAGTCGGGACCGTACAGGCCGGTGTCAGTGGAATCCACCCACCAAGCGTGCCACGGCCGGCCGGAGTGATCAGGAGTCGGCGGCGCGACGGGCCTGGCAACCGGGGCAGAGCCCCCAGAAGGTGACCTCGGCCTCGTCCACGTGGAAGCCGGCCGCAGTGCGCGGATCCAGGCAGGGTGCCTCACCGACGGCGCAGTCCACGTCGGCGATCTCGCCGCAGCCCCGGCACACCACGTGGTGGTGGTTGTCACCCACCCGGGCCTCGTAGCGGGCGGGGCTTCCGGCCGGTTCGATCCGACGGGACAGCCCGGCGCGGGAGAGCGCCCCGAGCACGTCGTAGACCGCCTGGGTGGAGACCGAGTCGATCCGCTCGCGTACCCGTCGGGTGATCTCGTCGACGTCCAGGTGACCGCCGTCCGCCAACACGTCGAGTACGGCGAGGCGTGGCCGGGTGACCCGCAGGCCGTGCGACCGCAGCAGATCCGCACCGCTGGACATGTGTCAATGACAGCACGGTCGCCCCGACCGGACAACAGACCGGCGAGTTCGGTGGCTCGGGCCACAGCCAGCCCTCCCGGGTGACGTCTCGGTGAACCCTGGGCCCCTGTGGAGCGTGTCAAGCAGGAGCGCACTGGGCGGGGCCATCCCCGGCCCGTACGCTGACATGTCACGATCACCTATCGCCGGAGGTGCCGATGTTCGAGAAGGCGCTGGGCCTGCCCATGCACGTGCTCGTCGTGCATGCGGTCGTGGTCTTCGTACCACTGCTGGTGTTGCTCGCCGCCGCGTACATCGCGCTGCCGAGATTCCGCCCCCGCCTGGACTGGGCGGTGGCGATCCTCGCGGTCGTCGCGCCGATCACGGCGTTCGTCAGCGTGCAGTCCGGCGAGGCCCTGCAGGAGCGGCAGATCGCCCGGGGCTTCTCCGGCGAGATCATCGACCAGATGGAGGAGCACGCCGGGTACGGCGACACGCTGTTCCTGATCACGCTGGGGCTCTCTCTGGTGACGATCCTGCTGTTGGTGGCGACCAGCAGCCACCCGCGCGCACCGAAGCTGCCGACCTGGCTCACCCCGGTGCTGTCGGTGCTGGTGATCGGTGCGGGTGTGGCCGCGCTCGTCTACGTCTGGCTCACCGGTCACTCGGGGTCCGAGATGGTCTGGGGCAACACCTTCGACTGACGGCCCGCCGCCGTCAGAGAAAGGCTCGCGAGCAGAGCAGGCAGACCACCACCACGAGTACGGCGCTCGCCACCCCGCCGATCACCCAGGTCAGCCGCTGCGCCCGCTGCTCCTGCGCGTCCAGCGCCGCCATGTCCTGTGCCGGTAGCCGCCGTGGCGGTGCCGCCTGGAGGTGTACGGGCGGACGCCAACCGGGCGGCGGCGCGGTGGTGGGCGGCGGTCCGCCGTACCCGGCCGGTCCGTGACCGCCCGGTGCGACGCCGCCCGGGCCGGTCGTGGCGCTCGGGCCGGTCGTGGCGCTCGGGCCGGTCGTGGCGCTCGGGCCGGTCGTGGCGCCTGGGGCGGGAGTCGTCGGCGGACGCCAGGGGTCGTCGGACGCGGGTCGGCGTGGTGCGGGGCCGGGCGTGAACTCCGGCCGGGCGGCGGCGGTGGACTCCGCACCGGTGCCGGGCGTGGGCCCGTCCCCGGTGTCGGGCCGGCGCCAGGGATCGTCGGAGGCCGGGCCGGGGTGGGGCGTCGTCACGTCGTCCGACGCTACCAATGACCGGTGCGCCACGCCGTCGGGCCGCGCCGTGCCCCGCACACCGCGATCGGTCCGCCCGCACACCGCGTGGTCGACGGCTCGGGAGCGGTCCGGAGGTGCGTTAGCCTTGGCGCTCGTGACGAGTGGGGATCCGGGCGGGCGGCGCGACGACGATCGCGCGGTCGACCTGAGCGAGGACGACTTCGTGGTGCTGCCCGAGCAGAGCACCGACGACACCGATCGCGGCTGGGGCGAGCGGGTCGGCGGCAACGACGACTGGCTGCTGGCCGAGCGCCCGCCGCACTGGGACTGAGCGCCGGGTCGAGCCTGGAACGAACGCCCCGCCGGGCCGTCGCCCGGCGACCGTCGCGATCGACGACGCGGGGCGACGGGTGCCCGGTCAGGTCACCGTCAGGGGGTACTCGCCGCCGCCGGGGCCTTGCTCGTGCCGCCGCCGGACGAGCTGCCCGAGGAGCCGGTGCTGCCGCCGGACGAGCTGCTCGACGAGGAGGTCGAGCCGGTCGACGACTCGGACGAGGTCGACTTGCTCGGGCTCGACGCGGTGTCGGTGCTCGCCGAGCCGTTGGAGCGGGAGTCGGTGCGGTAGAAACCGGAGCCCTTGAAGACGATGCCGACGGAGTTGAAGAGCTTCCGCAGCCGCCCCTCGCACGCGGGGCAGTCGGTCAGCGGCTCGTCGGAGAAGGACTGCACCGCCTCGAGCTGGTGACCGCACGCGGTGCAGGCGTACTGGTACGTGGGCACGTTCTCCTCCGGGTCTGACACGGCCGGTTGGCACTCGACGTATTCGAGTGCCAATGGTGCGTCATCGGGGGCCGGTTCGTCCAGCGGAAGTGTGTGGCGCGACACCCGAGGAGGTCGGCAGCGGGTGCAGGCCGCCGCTCGGGGTGAGCGCCGCGCGTACCGGACGGTCGTGCGGCTCGGCCGGGACCTCGTCGAGCAGTTCGCCGTCGTACAGGGGCGTCACCGTGAGGGTGCTCGCGGGCACCCGGGCCAGCGCCCGGTCGTACGATCCGCCACCCCGGCCCAGCCGTACGCCCCGGCGGTCGACGGCCAGCGCGGGCACCACGACCACCTCGGCCGTGGCGATCGCGTCGACACCCAGCCGAGGGGTGTCCGGCTCGCGGATGCCGCGACCGGCGGCGACCATCGCGCCGGCTCCCGCCCAGCGGGCCCAGTCCAGGTCCAGGTCGTCACGGAGCACCGGCAGCAGCAGATCGGCGCCGGGCGGCAGCGCGTCGGCGAGCACCGCAGGCAGGTCCGGGCCGCCCGGCTCACCGCCCACCGGCGCGTACGCGGCCACCCGGGTCGGCCGCAGCCTGCGTACCAGGGCCACCAGTGTGGCCTGGACGGCTTCGGTCGCGGCCTCGCGCTCGGCGGCGGTGAACGCCCGACGGCGGGCCAGCAACGTCACCCGTGTCGCCCGCTTCGCGTCATGCGTCACTTCCGCTCCTTCCGCAAATTCCGGCACGCAACACTCCTCACGCAACGCGTGTCGCACCGTTGCTCTGTGTCAGCATCGCAGGCGACGGTCGCGCAACTTCCGGGGGGAAGGGGAAGCGTTGACGCTACGGGGGCGGTTGACCGCAGCGTTCCTGGCCGTGGCGTTCGGCCCGGTCCTGCTCGGCGCCGTCTTCGTCGCCTCCACCGTGGCGACGATGGACCGCAGCCGCGCCACCGAGCGACTGGCGGTGGCGGCCACCGCCGTGCGTACCTCGATCGACGCGCTCTGCCAGCAGCTCCGTGCCGCGGCGGACGCCGTCGCGCTCACCGCCGACCGGCCGGGTGCCGCCGGCCAGGTGGTCAGCCGGGGCCTGGCCTCGGCGGTGCTGGTCACCGACGTGACCGGTGGGGTCAGCTACGCCACCCCGGACGCCCCACCGGCCCCCTGGCGGGACTGCGGCCCACCGATGCCACCTGCGGTCGGTCTCGGCCCGGCCTCCGCCGGGCCGGTCGGTGCGCTCGCCGTCCGGGTGGAACTGCGCGACCCGGCCGGCGCGGCGCTCGGTACGGTCTCCGCCGCCCAACCGGTCGACCCCCGGTTCGTGGCGCGTCTCGCGGCGGTGACCGGCGTCGCGGTGACGCTGCTCGACGGTGGCGGTGCGCCGCACGTCGCGCACACCACGGAGTCGGCGAACGGCCGGGACGAGGTGCTCGCCGCAGCCGCGTCACTGCGCGGCGAGCGGGTGACCGGCACGCCGGACGGCCGGTACCTGCGGAGGGCCGGTCCGACGCCCGGCCAGCCGCTGCACCTGGTGCTCTCGGTCCCCAGCGACCAGCCGCCCGGACTGCACGCCGTGCTGGTCGGCGTGGTGCTGCTGGCCGCCCTGGTGGGAGTGGCCGCCGCGTGGCGACTGGCCCGGATGACCACCCGCCCGCTGGTGGAGCTGGCCGGCGCGGTCGACCGGGTGGCGGCCGGCGACCTGACCGCCCGGGTGCCGGTACGCAGCGACGACGAGGTCGGCCGGCTGGCCGCCGCGTTCAACCGGATGGCCCAGGAGACCGGTGGCTACCTGGCGGCGCTGGCCAGCAGCCGCGACCAGCTACGCGGACACCTCGCGGTGCTGGGCGACACCCTGGCCAGCACCCACGACCTGCAACGGATCCTGCGGGTGATCCTGCGCAGCGCGCTCGCCGCGACCGGCGCCCGGGCCGGTGCGGTGCTGCTCACCGAGCCGGGTGGCGTGCTGGTCGCCCAGTGCTCCGAGGGGCTCGACGGACGTTGGCCCGGCACCGGGTCGGTGCCGGTCGGCAGCGGGTTGCTGGGCGAGGTCGCGGCGACCGGCCGACCCTGCCGGGGACGGGTGGACCCGGCCGACGACGCCTCCGGCGAACCGCCCTGCCGGACGTACGTCGCGGTGCCGTTCACCGCGCCCGAGGCGCTTGTCCGCGCCGAGCCCGGCCCGGGGTCCGACCCCACGCCCGCCGGGACCCGGCCGACCCCGCCGGAGACCGTGCTCGGAGTGCTCGCCCTCTACGACCGGCCGGGCGGGGCCGAGTTCGACGACGACGACCTGGCGACGCTGCGCACCTTCGCCGGTCACGCGGCGGTGGCGGTGGAGAACGTCCGCGTCCACGAGGAGGCGCAGCGGCTCTCGCTCACCGATCCGCTGACCGGGCTCTGGAACTACCGCTACCTGCGCGAGTCGGTACGCCGGGAGGTGGAGCGGGCCAGCCGGTTCGGCCGGACGGTCAGCGTCCTCGTGCTGGACCTGGACCGGTTCAAGCGGATCAACGACACGTACGGGCACCCGGCCGGGGACACCGTGCTGGCCGAGTTCGCCCGGCGCGTCCGGGGTGAGATCCGCGAGGTGGACCTCGCCTTCCGGCAGGGCGGGGAGGAGTTCGTGGTGCTGCTGCCGGAGACCGACGCCCGGGGCGCGACGATCGTCGCCGAGCGGCTCGCCTTGGCCGTCCGGGACAGTCCGGTCCACGTGGCACGGCACTCCGGGGCACCGGACAGCGTCTCGATGACGGTATCGATCGGGATCGCCGTCTTCCCGGACCACGCCGACACCGGACCGCAGGTGCTCCAGGCAGCGGACGAGGCGCTGTACGCCGCCAAGACGGGTGGCCGGGACACCTGGCGGCTGGCTCCCGCCCGGGAGGCGTCGGCCACCCGGGAACTACCGGTGCTGGTGGCGACCCGTAGCCCGCAGGACGGGCTGCCCAGGGCCGGACCGGAGGGCGATCCGGGCGAACCGACCACCGACGACGAACCGGCCCCGGCCGGTTCCGCCACGACCGGCAGAACTGCTCCGGCGGGCGGCGCGTCTTCCGGTCCTCACCCGCCGCGTCACGGCCTCGGCCGATAGTCTCGCGACATGTCGGAGCACTCAGCGAACCCCTCAGCGACCGCCGCCACCGGTCGTCCCCGTGCCGTCAAGGCCGTCATCCCGGCCGCCGGCCTGGCCACCCGGTTCCTGCCGGCGACCAAGGCGGTACCCAAGGAGCTGCTGCCGGTCGTCGACCGCCCCGTGTTGCAGTACATCGTCGAGGAGGCCGCCCAGGCCGGCATCGGCGACGTGCTACTGATCACCGGGCGCGGCAAGACATCGATGGTCGACCACTTCGACCGCCGCCCCGATCTGGAGGAACGGCTCGCCGAGAAGCCCGAGCTGCTGGCCGCCGTCAAGCGCACCGAGGAACTGGCCGCCATCTACACCTGCCGCCAGCCCGAGCAGCTCGGCCTCGGCCACGCCGTCGGGTACGCCGAGTCGCACGTCGGCGACCAGCCCTTCGCCGTGCTGCTCGGCGACGAGTTCGTCAACCTCTCCGAGCCGCTGCTGCCGGCCATGTTGGAGCTGCAGGCGCGGACGGGTGGCGTGGTGCTCGCCTTCTTCGAGGTCGACCCGGCCGAGACCACGCGCTACGGCATCGCCTCGGTCGAGCCCGCCGAGTCCGAGCTGACCGACATCGGCGAGGTCGTCCGGGTCACCGGCATGGTGGAGAAGCCCAAGCCGGAGGAGGCGCCGAGCAACCTGGCCGTGCTCGGCCGGTACGTGCTGCCGGGCAAGATCTTCGACGCGATCCGCCGTACCAAGCCCGGTAGCGGCGGCGAGATCCAGCTCACCGACGCGATGGAACTGCTGCGGACCGAGGGCACCCCGGTGCACGCGATCGTCTATCGCGGCATCCGCTACGACACCGGCATGCCGCTGGGCTACCTGCAGACCGTGGTCCAGATCGCCAGCGAGCGCGAGGACCTGGGCAGCGAGTTCCGCAAGTGGCTGGCCGAGTTCGTCAACTCCGACGCGTCGGGCGGTCCGAATACATGACCGCGACGGCCGACGCCGAGGCGGCCGAAAACGGGTTGACGCCGCTCGCCGACTACCTGGGCAGCGTGCTGCGCAGGTTGCGCGCGCTGCCTCCGCTCGACCTCGACCTCACCCAGGCGCACGGCAACGTCCTCGCCGAGGACGTCGTCGCACCGCACTCGTTCCCGGCCTTCGACCAGGCGGCCGTGGACGGGTACGCCGCGCGCTGGGAGGACATCGCCGGCGGGGCCCGGGGCGTGGGATACGTCCCGGCCCAGTCCGGCCGTCCGGGTGGCCGCACGGTACGCCTCAACGTGGTCGGTGACCTCGGCGCGGCGAGCTGGCGGCCGGTCCGACTCACCCCCGGCTCGTGCTTCTCGGTGGCCGCCGGAGCACCACTGCCGGTCGCCGCCGACGTGGTCGTCCCGGTCGAGTGGACCGACCAGGGCATGGCGGCGGTGGAGATCTTCCGCGCCCCGAAGCGGGGCTACGGCGTACGCCGGGCCGGCGAGGAGGTGGCCGCCGGCACCCTGCTCGCCCGCGCCGGCACGTACGTCTCGCCGGCACTGGTCGCGGTCTTCGCCGCCACCGGCATCGGGCACGTGGTGGTCCGCCCCAGCCCCCGGGTGGTGATCGTGGCCACCGGCGACGAACTGGTGGACGTGGGCCGGGGCAGCCAGCCCGGTCAGGTGGTCGACGCCAACTCGCACGCGCTGACCGCCGCGGCGGCGGAGGCGGGCGCCCTGGCGTACCGGGTGGGCATCTGCGACGACGACCCGGAGGGGCTGCGTGGCCTGCTGGAGGACCAGACCCTGCGGGCCGACCTCATCATCACCACCGGCGGCACCGGCACCGGGCCGGGCGACATGGTCCGCCGCATCCTGTCCCGGCGCGAGGGCAGCCGCGCGGGACCGGTCACCTTCACCGACGTGGCGCTCTATCCGGGCACCGCGCTCGGGTTCGGCACCGTCGGCGCCGAGGAGGTGCCGGTGGTGTGCCTGCCCGGCGATCCGGGCGCCGCGATGATCGGATTCGAGGTGCTGGCCCGCCCCGCGATCAACCTGCTGGCCGGTGCCGAACCGGTGTTCCGGCCCAGCGTGCGGGCACACCTGCTGGAGACGGTCTCCTCACCCGTGGGCCTGCGCGAGTTCCGGCCCGCGCACGTCGCGGAGCGTCGAGGTGGGGGTTACACTGTCCAACCGCTCAGCGGTGGTCCGTTCACCCTCGCCGGCCTGGCCGAGGCGAACGGGCTTCTCGTTCTCGGCGAGCGGGTCACCGCCGCCGCTGCCGGCTCCACCGTGGACGTGCTGCTGCTCGACCGTCGACGGTGAATCCGGGTGACGCTCGGGAGTGGAGGAGTGGTGCGGTTCCGACGGGCGCCCGGCTGGCCGGTGGTGCTCTCCGACGGGCCGGTGCTGCTGCGGCCGTACCGACGCTCCGACGCGGCGGCCTGGTCCGAGGTGCGCTGCGCCAACCGGGAGTGGCTGGCCCCGTGGGAGTCCACGCCGGCCGGTGACTGGGCCGATCTGAACTCGCCGGCCACCTTCCGCTGGGTCCACCGCGACCAGCGGCGCTCGGCGCGTACCGGTGAGGGCATGCCGTTCGCGGTCTGCCTGTACGCCGACGGCGCGGAACGCCTGGTCGGGCACATCAACATCGGCAGCATCGTGCGTCGGGCGTTCTGCTCCGGCTATGTCGGCTACTGGGTGGACCGTCGGGTCGCCGGCCAGGGTGTGATCCCCACCGCGATGGCGCTCGCCGTCGACCACGCCTTCGGCCCCGGTGGACTGCACCGGGTGGAGGTCAACATCCGGCCGGAGAACGGGCCGTCCCGCCGCGTGGTGGAGAAGCTGGGCTTCCGCGAGGAGGCGTACCACGCGCGCTACATGCACATCGACGGTGCGTGGCGGGACCACATCGGGTACGCGATGACGAGCGAGGAGATCGCCGCCGAGGGCGGGCTGCTGGCCCGTTGGCACCGGCTGCGCGCCCGTACGCCGTGAGCCGTCCCACGTGCGGAATCGGCGCGGCGCGGTTGTTCCGGCCAGCCTGACCCGTAACCTCAGGTAACTGCAAGCTGCGGCAGGCGCTGCCCGCTCCGCATGATTCACGTCGCCGACGCCGATCGGTGAAAGATCCTGCGGCCGGTCGGCGGTTGCTCCGAATCTTGGTGACGGGAGGGGTGAGGGTGCCGACCTCGGTGCTCCTCGCCGTCCTCGCCGCCGCCGGTCTGCTCGCTCTCGCTCCGGCGCTGGTTCGCCGGTACGACGCCGCCGAGCGGTTGGTGGCGGAGCGGGCGCAGTCGACGGCGCGGGTGCTCCAGCGCCGCCGACGACGCCGCACTGTCCCCGGCCGCAGACCGGTCAACCCGTCCCGTGCTCTCGTCGTCACCCTCAGCGAGGATCCCAGCTCGGGGCAGCTCGCCGCCCCCGTCTCCGGCCCGCCCGCACCCCGCACCGGCGACTCCCCGGACGCATCTGCTCGCTCCGGTGGTGCGGCCGGCGATCCGGCCTCCGCAGGCTCGGTCGACAGCGCTCCCGCATCGCGCCGGTCCGGGCGGCCGAGCCGGCTGCGCTCCGTCGCGCCGACCGGGAACCGTCCACGCCGCCGGCCCGACCGCCGCCGCCCGCACACCCCCGCCGTCTACCGCCGCCGCCGGGTCCTCGCCGCCCTGGTGCTGCTCAACGCCGTCGAACTGGTCGGCGTCCTGGTGGTCGGCCCCGGCTTCTGGATCAGCTTCGCGGTCACCGGCACCCTGCTCGTCGTGTACGTCGTCCACCTGCGCGCCCGCGCACTCGCCGACCGCCGTCGACGGCGTGCCCGGGCCCGCGAGGCCGCCTGGCTGGCCGCCCGGCAGGCCGAGGTGCGCCGCGAACAGGCACGCCGCGCCGCAGCCCGTCGGGAGGCCCAGCGTCGCCTGGCCGCCCAGCGGGAGTCCGTCCGGCGGTCCGCCATGGGCCTGGACCGCCCCGCAGACCTGCCACAGGCCGCCAACGGCGGCTCGGTCTCCTACCGCCGCGCCGGTGGCCTGCGTGGCCGTCCGTACGAGGCCGGGCGCGGCTCGCACAGCGCCTGATCCGTCCCGCCCTGCCGGCGACTCTCACCACGCACCTTCCGCACCGTGGCGGGCCGCCGTGCACTCGCCCGTCCCGCCTGTCGGCCCGTCCCGCCTGTCGGCCCGTCCCGCCTGTCGGCCCGTCCCGCCTGTCGGCCCGTCCCGCCTGTCGGCCCGTCCCGCCAGTCGGCCCGGCCTCTTCGATGCATGGTCGCGGACGGGGACGTGCGACCCGTGGCGGGTCGAGGCAGCAGTTTCAGGGATATTGCTACCTCGACGGTGGTGGGAGGCAGCAGTATCGGGGATGTTGCTGCCTCGTGGGGTCCGAAGGTGCTGGCGTCCGGGGAGATTGGGTGGATCTTGGGGTGTCGGGCGGGCGGGGCGGTTCGCGGCGAAGGCGGCCGACCTGTTAGCCTTGTCGCCGGCCCGCCCGGTGAAAGCCGGACGGGACCAACGCCGGTGAATCGGCGGAGGGGCTGTGGCGCAGACTGGTAGCGCACCTCGTTCGCATCGAGGGGGTCAGGGGTTCAAATCCCCTCAGCTCCACCAGCAACACCAATGGCCAGCGGAAACGCTGGCCATTGATCATTTGGCACAGATCCGGCACAACTCAGCCCGGAAGCGCCGACCCCGAGCGGTTCCCCGCAACCTCCCCAAGGGCCGTGCTGACGATGTTGCGGCGACGGTTCTTCTTCGGCCACCGGTGCAGGTACGTCTCCAACCCGAGTCCGACCGCGGGCATCCTGAGGGATGCCGGGAGATGCGGGCGGGTGGTTGTCAGTTCTCCGGCTTGATGCTGGCGAGCAGCTCGATGACGTGAGTCTTGATGTCGTCGCGCACGTGGCGGACGACGTCGAGGGATTGACCGGCGGGGTCGGTGAGCTTCCAGTCTTCGTAGCGTTTGCCGGGGAAGACGGGGCAGGCGTCGCCGCAGCCCATGGTGACGATGATGTCGCTGGTTTCGGCGGTGTCTGAGGTGAGTCGGGTCGGGGTCTGGTCGGTGATGTCGATGCCGACTTCCCGCATGGCTTCGACGGCGGTGGGATTGATCTGGTCGGTGGGCGCGCTGCCCGCGGAGCGGACCTCGACGGTGTCCCCGGCGAGGTGGCGTAGCCAGGCAGCGGCCATCTGGGAGCGACCGGCGTTGTGAACGCAGACGAACAGGACGCTGGGCTTGTCGGTCATCGAGCTTCGCTTTCTCGGGTGGGGTGGGGCACGACCACCGCGTCAGCGGCGTGTCCGGCGTGGGGGTACCAGGCGGCGAGGGCGGCGACGGCCACCAGGCCGCCGACGAGCTGGGCGGCGACGAAGCCGGGCACGGAGGCGGGGGCGATGCCAGCGAAGGTGTCGGTGAAGGCGCGGCCGATGGTGACCGCCGGGTTGGCGAAGGAGGTCGAGGAGGTGAACCAGTAGGCCGCTCCGATGTAGGCGGCGACGGCGGCCGGGGCCACGGTGGTGCGGCCGGAGCGGGCGAGAGCGAAGACCAGGAGGACCAGCCCGGCGGTGGCGACCACCTCGGCCAGCCACAGATTCCCGCCGGTGCGGTCGGTGTGGGACCAGGTGACCGGCGGGAGCCCGAACATGAGGGCGGCCAGAACTGCCCCGGTGACGGCCCCGGTGACCTGCGCGCAGACGTAGCCGGCCAGGTCCCGGAGGGTCAGACCGGTCCTGGACCGGCGGCCGAGCCACCAGTCGACGGCCGAGACGACCGGATTGAAGTGCGCGCCCGACACGGGGCCGAACATCAGGATCAACGCGCCCAGCGCGAGGGCGGTGGCAACCGCGTTCTCCAGGAGCTGGAGCCCCACATCCGTCGGGGAGAGCCGGGTGGCGGCGATCCCGGAGCCGACGACGGCGGTGACCAGCAGGGCCGTACCGGTGAACTCTGCGCTTGCCCGCCGGGCCAGCGCGAGGCTCACCCGGTGGTCGCAGTGGCCGTGGGGATGTCCAGCAGTGCGCCGAGCTGCCGGAAGGCTTCCGGGCGGACCCGGTACCAGACCCAGGTGCCCCGCCGCTCGGAGTCCACCAGGCCCGCGTCTCGTAGCACCCGGAGGTGGTGGGAGATGGTGGGCCCGGACAGGTCGAACGCCGGGGTCAGGTCACAGACGCAGATCTCCGGTACCGAGGCGATCATCGACATCAGCCGGAGCCGGACCGGGTCGCCCAGGGCCTTGAACATCGGGGCGACCACCGCCGCCTGGTCGTCGTCCATCGGACGGGCCGCGATCGGGGCGCAGCAGGCCACGGCGTTCAGGTCGACCACCGGTACGGCTTGTTTCGACATGCGTCTAGGTTGACAGATCTCAAAACAAGAGGCAACGTGGGGGCTGATTCGAAATTCATCTAGGCAGGACGGGTCGGTGACGGCGGTCCTGTCGAGAGGAGAGCCCATGTCCCGCGTTCAACTTGCCCTGCGCGTGTCCGACCTCGAAGGCTCCGTGGCCTTCTACTCGAAGCTGTTCGGCGTCGAACCGACCAAGCGTCGCCCCGGCTACGCCAACTTCGCCGTCCAGAACCCGCCGTTGAAGCTCGTGCTCCTCGAGGGCGAGCCCGGCCAGCCGACCGTGATGGACCACCTGGGCGTCGAGGTCACCACCACCGAAGAGGTCAACGCCGCCACCCGGCGCCTCACCGAATCCGGCCTGATCACCCTGGAGGAGAACAGCACCGAATGCTGCTACGCCCTCCAGGACAAGGTCTGGGTGCGTGGCCCCGGTGACGAGCCCTGGGAGGTCTACACCGTCAAGGCCGACTCCGACCACCTGGAGAAGGCCACCGTGAGCGCCTGCGACACCCCCGCCACCGACAAGCAGCCCGCCACCACCGCAGCCGCCGGTACCTGCTGCTGACCTGCACACGACCGCAGCAGCAAACGTCCCGCCCGTGACGCCTCGGCCCTCGTGGGAGAGTGCGAGCCGAGCGGCGGGCGGGACGGCGGCAAGCCCGGTGTCAGTCGAACAGCCCGTCGAGCGCCTTCTGTTCGAGGTCGCGCCAGCGCTGGGAGTCCTTCAGTGCCTTGGCGATCTCCTTCTCGTCGAGGTGGTGGGCGCCCTCCTCGCGGATGCACGCGACGCTGAACGGCCCGCCGACCGACGGCGAGGTCCGCTCCAGCGCCTCCAGCACCCGTACCACGCCCACCACGCCGTACTCGACGGTGCGCGTGGTCATCCGGAAATGGGACAGCAGCGCGCCGGCCTGCTGGGCCATGGGCGCGCCGGAGCCGATGGCGTGGAAGCCCACGTCCTCGTAGCGGCCGATGAGGCCGTTGGGGTTGATCTCCACGATCCACGGCCCGCCCTGGCTGTAGCCGACCGCGAGCAGGTACGCCGACACCCCGCCGCCGCCGTCCTCGCCGGGCACGTCCGCGATGTAGTTCTCGTAGTGCTTCTTGAAGACGGGCAGGACGCGCTCCTGCAACTCGCCGCCGATGTCGGGTGCTTCGAGGATGGCGGTGGCCGAGTCCTGGAGGAGGGGGCGCAGGTCGTTGAGTACGCCCCGCGCGCCGCTGCCGCCCCAGGCGGCGCAGGAGCCCAACGGGTGCAGCTTCTGAGCGGGGAAGCTCAGACCGCGGTCGCTCTCGGTGATCTGGGAGTCCGCGCCGATCACCACCCCGTCGCTGCAGACAATGGCGAGTACGACGGTCATGGGTCCTCCTGGGCAGGGGTGCGGGGTTGGGCCGGAGGTACCCGGCATCCCGTCCGCCTACACCCGCCAGGTGCCGGGCCAGGCGCAGCGGGGGTCAGGACGGTTTCCGCAGTTCGGCTGCGCCGAAGGACACCGAGAACCGCTTGCACCAGATCGAGACGCTGCGGAGGTCATCGAGATTCGCGTCTGCGGGAATGTCGTAGACCTGGTCGCCCCGGTTCCCCTTGAGCCGGTCGAGGTCGAGCCATCGCCCGTCGTCGAAGACGTGCCAGCCGGCCCGGCCCGGGAGCACCGGCTGGTCGGTGAGCCAGACTCGCAGGTCGGGGCCGTTGGAGGTGGCGAGGTCCTGTAGTACCAACTGGTGACTGCCGTCGGAGAGCCGGACCAGTCGGGCGGTGCCGGTGGTCTCGTGCTCATGCGTGATGAACTCTCCGCTGGCCAGCAGCACGTTCCTCGGACTCGGCGCGACGGATGCCTCGGCGGAGGGTGACGCCTCGGACGAGGGGCCCGCCTCTGCTGACGGTGATCCCTCAGGTGCGGTTGCGTCGGTGATCGGCAGTATCTCGGCGACCACCTGGTTGGTGAACAGCTTCCATGGTTGGAACCAGAAGAGACCGAACGCCGCACCTGCGCCCAGCAGGACGGCCAGGAGCCAGGTCAGGGGTTTGCGCGTCATCGCCGGAGCCTACGTCGGGTGGACACTCCGGCAGGCGACTCCAGTCCATTTCGGATCTTCAGGGTCACGTTGCGTACGGCAGCCCGTGGACGCAGCGTCCGCACGGGGGTCTCGCCGGGGGTGCGAGGCCGCCTGGATCCGGGGCCGGGACGCGTTCGACACCCATCGCCGGATGTGGATGAGGGCCGCGTAACAGCTTGTGGTGACGGGTGACCCGGATGATCGCAATCCTGAGTGAACTGTCAGGATTGCGGTATGACGGTCAGAACTGCCGGCAGGGTTGCCCTGGTCACGGGTGGAAGTCGGGGCATCGGCGCTGCTGTCGCGCGCCGGCTCGCCGAGGACGGGATCGACGTGGCGTTCACCTACCGCACGGCGGGGGACAACGCGAAGTCCGTCCTGGCCGACATCGAAGCGTACGGGCGCACGGGCTTGTCGATCAGCGCGGACAGCGCGGATTCGGGGGCGGTCGTCGGCGCGGTGGAGCAGACCGTGGCCGAGCTGGGGCGGCTGGACATCCTGGTCAACAACGCGGGGGTGTTCGCGGGTGGGCCCATCGAGTCGGTCAGCCTCGACGCGCTGGACCGGGCGGTCGCGGTGAACGTACGCGGGGTGTACCTGGCCACGCAGGCGGCGGTGCGGCACATGGGCGAGGGCGGGCGGATCGTCAACATCGGCAGCAGCTTCGCCAGTCGCGTCCCCGCACCCGGAGTCAGCGCGTACGCGATGACCAAGAGCGCGGTGAACGGGCTGACCCGGGCGCTCGCCCGTGAGCTCGGCCCGCGCGGCATCACCGTCAACCTGATCCTGCCCGGCTCGACCGATACCGACATGAACCCGGCCGACAGCGCCGGTGCCGACGTACAGCGGACGCAGATCGCCCTCGGGCGGTACGCATCGCCGGCCGACGTGGCCGCGACGGTCAGTCACCTGGTGGGCGACGGCGGCCGACACATCACCGGTGCGTCGATCGCGATCGACGGCGGCGCGACCGCGTGACCGGTGGCGTCCCGACTGCACGGTGATCTAGACTCCAAACCCCGCTCGATCGAAGATCGTCGTTTCGCTCGGCGGTGTCGACGGACGTGTCCCGGCTTCCGGCGGGAGCGGTTGTGGACGAAGGTCACCTGGTCGATCGTCGGCGCCGCGTCAGGTCGCGCCGCGCCGGTCACCGGCGTCACCCACGCGCCCGTCGAGGACGGCCAGCAGGGCCGACGCGACGAGCGCCAGCGGTCGGTCGTCGTCGCGGGTCAACCGGCGCAGCGTGTCCGCCGCGAGGGTCCCCGGCATCTCGGCGAGTGCCTGGGTCAGTCGCATCCGCGCCGCCGAGTCCGCGCCCGGATCGGCGAGTGCGTCGGCCAACGCCGCCATGATCCGTTCCGCCCACGTCGGGTCCACGGCCAGCGTGCCCAGCAACTCGGCCGCCTCGACGTCGTTGGGGCCGTCGACCACGAGGCCGACCAGCGTCGGTACCGCCCGGGTGTCGCCCCGGGCACCGAGCGCGAGCGCGGCCGGCCCCCGTACCGTCGGCTCGGCGTCGGCGAGCGCGTCGACGAGGGCGCTGCTCGCCTCGTCTCCGGGCAACTCGGCGAGCGCCTGGACCGCGCGCCGCCGGACCTCGGCGTCACCCGAGGTCAGGCCGGACGCCACCCGGGCCGCGCCGCCGCCGGACGCCCGCGCGAGAGCCCAGCGCAACGCACCGGCGACGTGCGGATCCGTCTCGCCGAGCACCGCCTCGGCCAGCAGTTCGGCGGGTGCAGACGCGTGCTCGGCCAGGACGGCCTGCTGGCGCCGCGCCGCACTGCCGGAACCGAGACCGTGCAGCAGCTCGATCAGGCGCGCCACCTCCGGCCAGTCGGCGGGCTCGGCGGCATCGACCGTGCGGAGCCGGTCGAGCAGCTCGCGCTCCCGGTGCAGCCGCTCCTCGGTCCGGCGGATGAGGTCGCCGACCAGCGCCGCCGGGGTGAAGCCGGGATCGTCGAGGGTGCGACCGATCTCGCGCAGCGACAGTCCCAGCGAGCGCAGCCCCTCCACGTGGAAGATCCGCCGGATGTTCTCCGGGGTGTACTCCCGGAAGCCGCCCACCGTGCGGCCGGTGGGGCGGACCAGCCCGAGCGTGTCGTAGTGCCGGAGCATCCGGGCACTGACCCCCGAGCGGCGCGCCACCTCACCGATCAGCACCGGGCGACTCCTCCCGGTCCGGTCCGAGGACCGCGACCCGTCTCGCCTCGTGCACGGCGAGGTCGAATCCGGCGTCCGGGTCGTACAGCAGCCGTTCCGTGGCGCGGGCGTGCACCCGTACCGCCGGGTTCCGGTGGGCGGCCGCCGCCTCCAGGACCGGCTCGACCACGTCGGCCAGCGCGACGAGGGCCTGGCTCAGACTGAGCTGGACCTCCCGGTCGCCGCGACCGAACTGCATGGCCAGCTCCGTGGCCAGCGCCGACCGCTCAGCGTCGGGCACCAGGACGACGGCCGCCCGCCAGGCGGTCCGGGCCACCGTGTCGTCGGCGTCGCGAAGCAGCGCCGTGGTGATCGCCGGCCAGGCGCTCCGGTCCCCGATCTTGGACAGGGTGTGCAGTGCCTGACTGCGGGCCTGGGCGTGGGCGGAGTCGAGTTCCGCCAGCAGCCTCGGCATCGTGATCTCCGACGGCAACCGGGTCAGCGCCCAGGTGAGCATGTCGCGCACGAAGAAGTCCGGCTCGACCCCGCCACGGGCCACGAGCGCGTCCACCAGGCCGGGGTCCGGGTGTGTGCCGACGGCCAGGGCCGCGTTGAGTCGTGTCGACGAGTTGTCGGCGGCCAACGCGGCGACCACTCGCGCGGCGGGCGTGGGCTTGCCTGTCGAGTCGATGGGAACCACCTCCGACCACCAGTGAAGACCTTGACACTGTGACAGGGTCAAGTCTCACGTGTTCCCTAGACTGCGGTGGTGCGATACGACCAGCTCGAAACAGCGATCCGTCGGCTCGTGGACACGGCCGGGGACGACGAGCTCCGGGTGTTCGGCACCGAGACGGTGGCCCGTCTCGTACGCGACGAGCGGCTGGTCGACATCGCCGCCGACGGGGAACTGGACGAGGACGCGGTAGCGGCGTTCACGCTCGCCCGGGAGTCCGCCGGGGCGGCCGACGCGACCGCGTCACGGGCGCTGATGACGCGGATCGACGAGGGCGTCCTCACCGACGGCGACATGGACCCGGAACTGCTCATCGTCCTCGCCGCGCTGGAACACTGGACGACGTACCTGGAGGCCGGGCAGCGGGGCGAACTCTACGAGCTGGCGATCCGCTCCGTCGAGCAGGTCGACTACCAGGTCTCCGCCCAGCTCGACGACTTCCTGGCCACACCCGAGATGGCCGCCGAGTACGCGCGGATCGCGCGGCTGCTGAAGGGCGAGCCTGCGGCCTGAGGAGTCGCCCCCGTATGGTGGGTCGATGGCGTCCGTGAAGCAGGTCCAGGTGACCTTCGACTGTGCAGAACCCGAGCGCGTCGCCCGTTTCTGGTGCGAGGTGTTGGGATACGTCGTGCCGCCTCCACCGGAGGGATTCGCCGACTGGGCGGAGTTCGACCGCGCGCTGCCGCCCGAGCGACAGGGCTCGGCGTTCGCCTGCGTCGACCCGACCGGCGCGGGCCCGCGGCTGTTCTTCCAGCGCGTACCCGAGGGCAAGGTGGTCAAGAACCGGCTGCACCTCGACGTACGGGCCGCCACCGGGCTCGTCGGCGCGGAACGTGTGGCCGCGCTCGAAGCCGAGGGTGCGCGGCTGGTCGCGCTCGGCGGAGCCCGGGTACGGCTGCTGGAGTCCGACGGCTTCAACGAGTCCTGCCTGGTGATGCAGGACGTCGAGGGCAACGAGTTCTGTCTCGACTGACCGGCGCCAACCGCCGGATCCGAATGGCCGGCATGGAGCCCATCGTACGACCGGCTGAACGTCCTGATGACCGCCTGACCCGCCAACATGATGGACGCTTACCGACCGCCTAGCGACACGCGCATCCGATGAGCGTACGTCGTGCGGTCGGTGATGCTCTCCGTGTCAAGGTCGCGAGCGAGTGAGCCGGCGGGACGTTGATCCGAGGCACGGACATGCCGCGAGTCGCGCGTTACCCGAAGGTCCGAAGTCAGCCGCTTCGACGGTTGCCGTACTGGCGAGGACTCTGCACCGTGCCGGAACGGCCGTGGGCGCGGCTCGCGGCACTCCTGGTGTGGTTGGCGGTGGCCTTGCCCTTGGACCGGCGTGCCGCCCGGTTCTCGAAGGGCTGCGGCTGCTCCTCGGTTTCCGCTTCGGCGTCAGCGGTGGGGTCGGCGTCGCTGGTGGCGTCGGCCATCGGTGTCTCCTCGTGCTGTTCAGGACTGGGCTATTCGCTGCGGGTCTGGAAGCGTGGCCGCCGCGATACGCAGACGGTAGCGGGCAGGCCGACCCGAGTCGGGACCGGGTAAACCATCCAGCCGTGCCAGGGTCATCCAACCACGACACCGTCCGAGCGCCCGGATTTGCCGCGAGGTGCACGCGAGGAGGCAAGACCGACCATCTAGGGTCGTCCGCCGGGACTCCGGCTGTGCGCTCGGCGCGAGAAGCCGGTTCTCCCGCGTTGACCTCAAGTGAGGTTCAACTCCTAGCGTGGTCGACATGAGTGACGTCGATCAGTCGAACCCTGAGGCCGAGATCGAAGCGATCAAGCAGGTGATCGCCACGGTCGAGCACGCCCAGAACACCGAATCTCCGGACGAGTTTCTCGGCCTGTTTCGCGCCGATGCGATCTACACGACGGCTGGGGGAACCCGCCTCTTCGGCCTCGATGCGATCTCGGCGTTCACCCGCCAGGTGCTGCCCGGTGGGATGCAGGGCCTGACCGTGACCTTCGAGCTGGAGCACGTGCTGTTCGTCCGGCCCGATGTCGCTGCCGTCAAGGTGCGTCAGGTCTATCGGTCGTCGGAGGGCCCCGACGTCGGATCTCCTCTGTGGATCATGTCGAAGGAGGGCGGGCGGTGGCTCCTGGCGGCATGCCAGAACACCGCAGCGCCCGCCGACGAGGTGCCCTCGACATCGAACAACCGCCCCATCTTCGACCCCCACTGACACCCCACCCACCCACCCACCCCACCCCACCGCCGGGTTGATCAAGAGGTTTGGTCGTTCCGGGACGCCGTCGTGGGCGCAAACTTCTTGATCACCGCGGCGCCCGGCGGTGGCGGCGCCCGGCGGTGGGGGTGGGTGGGGAGCCGGTGTGCTGCGGCGGGGTTTCGCATAGATGACGTTCTCTTGACGGTGGTGGTTGTTAACGCTATCAATGCGGTGGCGGTGTTCCTGTCGTGGTGGAAGGGCGGGGCTATGGGGTGGCGCAGGGTTCGCAGGGCGGTGGTGGCGACGGCGGCGACGGTCGTGGTGTTGGCGGCAGGCGCCGTGGTGGTGGGGGCGGTGCCGGCGCAGGCCGCTGCGGTCACCTTCACCAACCCGCTGGCCGAGCAGCGTGCCGACCCGCACGTCTACCGGCACACCGACGGGTACTACTACCTCACCGCCACGGTCCCGGAGTACGACCGGATCGTGCTGCGCCGCGCCACCACGCTCCAGGGGCTGGCCACCGCCACCGAACGGGTGATCTGGCGTAAGCACGGCAGTGGCGAGATGGGCGCGCACATCTGGGCGCCCGAGATCCACTTCATCGACGGCAGGTGGTACGTCTACTTCGCCGCCGGACGTACCGACGACATCTGGGCCATCCGGCCGTACGTGCTGGAGAGCAGTGCGGTCAACCCGCTGGACGGGCCGTGGGTGGAACGTGGCCAGCTCCAACCGGCACGCAGCAGCTTCTCGCTCGACGCCACCACGTTCGTCCACAACGGAGTGCGCTATCTGGCCTGGGCCGAGTACGCCGGCAGCAACTCGAACATCTATCTGGCCCGCGCGGTCAACCCGTGGACGTACGCGGGCACTCCGGCCCTGATCGCCACCCCCACGTACGCCTGGGAGACCCGGGGGTACCGGGTGAACGAGGGTCCGGCGGTGCTGATCCGCAACGGGCGGGTGTTCATGACGTACTCGGCCAGCGCCACCGACGCCAGTTACGCGGTCGGGCTGCTCACCGCCTCGGCCACCAGCGACCTGCTCAACCCGGCGTCGTGGAGCAAGCGGTCCACACCGATGCTGGCCAGCGACGCCCGCACGGGCCAGTGGGGGCCGGGGCACAACTCGTTCACCGTCGCCGAGGACGGCAGCGACGTGATCGTCTATCACTCCCGCAACTACGAGCGGTACCTCGGCAACGGCTACGACCCGCTGACCGACCCGAACCGGCGTACCCGACTCCAGCGGGTCTACTGGAACGCCGACGGTACGCCGAACTTCGGCGTACCGGTGCCGGACGGCCTCAGCCCGGTGCGGCTGCGCGCGCACGACCTGCCGGACCGCTACATCCGGCACTGGGAGTTCCGGGCGCGGCTGGAGCCGAACGTCACCGCCCTGGCCGACTCGCAGTTCCGGATCGTCGCCGGCCTGTCGAACTCGTCGGCCATCTCGTTGGAGTCGACCAACTATCCCGGCTACTACCTGCGGCACCGTAACCACCAGCTCTGGGTGGAGCGCAGCGACGGCTCCACATTGTTCCGGCAGGACGCCACGTTCACCCGCCGGGCCGGGCTCGCCGACGCGGCGAAGGTGTCGCTGGAGTCGGTCAACTTCCCCGGTCAGTACGTCCGGCACCGCGACGGGCTGCTCCACCTGGAAGCCGTGTCGGACGCCCCCGGGAGGGCGTCGGCCACCTTCGCCCTGGACTGAGCACTCTGTCGGGGGCCGTACCTAGACTCCCGCGGCATGGCGACGGTGACATTCGTAGACGAGAGCACGGCCGGTGCTCGTACGCCCGCGTGGGCGCTGCAGATCTTCGAGGAGCGGCTGACGCTGCGGGAGCTGATCCGACGGCGGATCCACCAGGAGGTGGCCGAGTACAACGCCGCCGCCCCGCAGCCGCGCCGGTTGCTCGTCACGCCCCACGCGACGGAGCAGGCCCTCAACGGTGACCGGGCCGAGCGTGCGCGCCGCCGGGTCGACGCCGAGCGGCAGGTTGCCCTGGCTGAGGAGGCGTTCGGACGCAACGGTTTCGTGGTGCTGGTCGACGACCGTCAGGTCACCGAGCTCGACGACGAGGTCGACCTGCGCCGCGACACCGAGGTCACCTTCCTCAAGCTCGTCCCGCTGGTGGGTGGCTGATGACCACCGCCACCGACACCGCCTGGTTCGCCGCGCGGGTCCGCGACCTGATCGCCGCCGACGACCTCACCGAGCTGGCCAGCCACCTCTACACACACGCCCGGCACTGCGGCAACGATCCGGCGGTACGCGACGCGCTGCGTCCACTGTCCCGCCCGGACGTGGCCCGGCTGGTGCACGCCATGGTCGTCCTCGCGCTCGCCAGCCGCCGCCAAGACTGGACCGCCCGCGAAATGATCAACCAGGTCTGCCGCCGGCTCCCCACCGAGCTGACCTCGGCGCAGCTCAGGGACCTGAGCAGGTACGCGGTCCGGGGCTGGCGCCCGCTCACGCCCGCCACGCTGGAGATCGTCGCCCGAGGGGTGGCCGCGACCGGTCCGCTCCCGGCCGACCTACTCAAGGTACTGACCGAACGGTCCGGGGAGAGCCAGCGTCTGCGGCAGTTGGTGGCCGAGCTGAGCGGTCCGCAACTCGACCCGGCCGACCCGTGGGCCGAGCAGGTCAGCACCGAGCTGGCCACCCTCGGTCCGGCCTGGCAGCGGCTGGTGGCCCACGCCAGCACCGCGGTCGCGGCCCGTCCCACGGCGGGCTGGTCGACCGAGGCGTCCCGGCTGCTCGCCGAGGTCGACCCGGCCGAGGTGACGCGGGTGCTGGACCGGTGGCTGGCCGCCGCCTCCCGTACCCCGCAGTCGCCGCCCGCCCCGGCCAACGCGGACGTGCTGCGCGGCCTGCTCTGGCTGGTCGAGCGGTCCGCACCGACCCCCGAGCAGGTACGCCGCGTCGGCGGCCTGGTCGAGACGATGCTGCGGCGGCTGCCCGGGATCGGGCCGGCCTGCCCGAAGGTGGCCAACGCGGCGGTCGGGGTGCTCGGTCGGGCCGACGGCGAGGCGGCGCTGGCGCAACTCGCCCGGCTGTCGGCCCGGGTCACCTACAAGGGCACCCGCAACGAGATCGACAAGGCGCTCGACGCCCGCGCCACGGCGATGGGCATCGGGCGGGACGAGATCGAGGAGTTGGCCGTCCCGGACTACGGCCTGACCGAGGTGGGCAGGCATCGGACGGACCTCGGCGGCTGCCGGGCCGAGCTGCTGATCGGTTCCACCGGCACCACCCTGGCCTGGTTCACCGAGTCCGGTCGGCAGGTGAAGAGTCCACCGGCGGCGGTACGCCGTGACCACGCCACGGAACTCGCCGAGTTGAAGGGCCTGGCCAAGGAGATCACCGGGATGCTCGCCGCCCAGGCGGCCCGGCTGGACCGGCTGTTCCTGGCCCAGCGCGTCTGGACCCTGACCGCCTGGCGGCAGCGCTATCTCGACCATCCGTTGGTCGGCGCGCTGGCCCGCCGGCTGCTCTGGCTGGTCGACGGGGTGCCCTGCGGCTGGGCCGACGGTGAACTGCGCACCCTGGACGACACCCCGGTCAGCGCCGCCGACGACGCCGAGGTGCGGATCTGGCACCCGATCGGTCGACCGGTGCCGGAGGTGGTGGGCTGGCGCGAGTGGCTGGAGCGGCACCAGGTCGTCCAGCCGTTCAAGCAGGCCCACCGCGAGGTGTACCTGCTCACCCCGGCCGAGGAGACCACCGGCACCTACTCCAACCGGTTCGCCGGCCACATCCTGCGCCAACATCAATATCACGCACTGGCGGCGGTCCGGGGCTGGTCCGACCGGCTGCGGCTGATGGTCGACGACACCTACCCGCCGACCGCCCGCGAGCTGCCCGGGTGGGGCCTGCGCGCCGAGTACTGGGTGGAGGGTGCCGGCGACGACTACGATGCCGACTGCACCGAGAGCGGGTCGTACCTGCGGCTCGTCACCGACCAGGTGCGCTTCTATCCGATCGCCGCCGCGCAGAACTGGTCGCACGCCTCCGGTGGCGGCTACTCCACGGGCGCCTGGATGAACGGCCGCCCCGCCGACGCGCTGCCGTTGGACCAGGTTCCGCCGCTGGTGTTCAGCGAGGTGATGCGGGACGTCGACCTGTTCGTCGGGGTGTCCAGCGTCGGCAACGACCCGACCTGGTCGGACGGCGGACCGCAGGGCCGGTTCCGGGACTACTGGACGTCGTACAGCTTCGGGGAGTTGTCCGCGACCGCCCAGACCCGCCGCGACCTGCTGACCCGGCTGCTGCCCCGGTTGGCGGTGGGGCAGCGCGCCCACGTCGACGGTCGGTTCCTGGTGGTCCGGGGTGACCTGCGGACTTACCGCATCCACCTCGGCTCGGGCAACATCCTGATGAGCCCGAACGACGAGTACCTCTGCATCGTGCCGGCGCGTGGCGCCACCAACCCCGGGGAGCGGCACTTCCTGCCTTTCGAGGGGGACGGCATGCTCGCGGTCATCCTCAGCAAGGCGATGCTGCTGGCCAAGGACGTGGAGATCACCGACCCGACGATCACCCACCAGATCAGGCCCTGAGAGCGATCCTGGTTCGAGACGGCCCCGGAAAGGGCCGTCTCGAACCAGGATCTTCGGCGGTCAGGTGGGTGCTAGGCGCGGACCCGCCGGGCGGACGGGCGGCGGGTCAGGGCGAAACCGACCACGCCGGCCACCGCGGCGAGGACACCACCGGCGGTGGTCCAGATCCAGCGGGAGCCGGCCTCGGGCAGCCACCCGGTGAGGTCGATGTTCCAGCCGTCGTCGTCCTCGTCGACCGGTGCGACCGTCGGCTCCGTGGTCAGCACGGCACCGGCGTTGGTCGGTGCCACCAGCGGGGCTTCCAGCCGGCCGTCCTCGGGGGCGCTGCCGGCGTCCCCGCTGGCGGAGATCAGCAGGTCCACGTCGATCGGACGACCCAGGTCGGGCTCGGGCACGTCGACCACCGACAGGCGCACGTAGTACGTGCCGGGCAGCGGGTCCGCGGACCACGGCTCCGCCCAGGGCCGGACGCGCCGCAGGGTGCAGCCGATGGCCACGGTACGCACCGAGGCGTCGGCGGTCGGGGCCTGCGCGCCGGCCGTACACGCCTGGCGGCGGCGCAGACCGTCGAAGACCTCGACGGTCCACGTCGACGTGCCGGTGCGCTGCTCGGCGAGGGAGACCGTCGCGGTGATCTCGTGGGTCTCGCCCGCCGCCGCCGGGAACGACCAGTAGAGGTACTCACCGGTGGAGGCACCCACCCGGACCGGTTGGCCCGCCGCGATCGGGGTGGCGCTGAGGAACGTGGTGCCGGCCTTGGTCACGGTGGCGGCACCGGGCGACGGGGTGGGGGTGGGTGCGGCCAGCGCCGCACCCGGGGCCAGCGCGATGCCGGCGGCCAGCAGCGTGGCCACGGTTGCCGATCGGGTACGCATCAGTTCTCCCTCCAGGTGGCGACCCACCAGCGGGTGAGCAGGCCGGTGACGAGCCCGGTGAGCAGACCGGCCAGGGTCAGCAGGAGCAGCAGCACCCAGCCGCGACCCAGGTCCGGCCCGTCCGGGGCAGGGGAGGCGGCGACCACGTCGACGGTCAGTTCGACCGGCATGCCGGGGTCCTTGGCGGTGCCCGCCTGGGGCGAGAACATGTTGCTGACGACCAGACAGACGGTGGTCACGGCCGGGGTGGCGCTCGCCGTCGGGCTGGGGGTGGCGTCCTCGTCGCGCTCGGCGTCGTCGCCGTCCTCGGTGGCCGACCAGCGCAGGCCGGCCGAGACGACGTCGGTACGTCCGCTGCCGGCGTCCACACCCCGGACCAGCTCCCGGCCGTCGGTCGCGGTGGCCCGCAGCAGCACGCCGTGGTCCGGGTTGATCGGACGGTCGAGCGCGATGCTGACCGAGGCCCGCAGTTCCTGTCCCGGGCGGACCGGCACCCGGTACCAGCGGTGCTCGGAGAAGGTCTCCCGGTCGGTGTAGACGCCGGGGGAGAGCAGTGGCGCGCCGTCGCAGACGTCGGTCCCGTCGACCTTGGCCGGCGTGGTGGCGTACGTGTCACGGGCCCGGTCGACGAGTTGCTTGAGCCGGTCGGTGAGGTCGTCGGCGCTGTTCGCGGCCGTGTACGTGCCACCCGTGGCGGCGGCGATGCAGAGAAGCTGCTTGCGGACCTTCTCGTCGGGTGCCAGGCCGAGGGTGTCCACCACCAGCGTGGTGCCCTGTGCGGCCAGTTCCCGGGCCACCTGGCAGGGGTCCGGCGGGGCGCAGGTGTCCTCCCCGTCGGTGATCAGCACGATCCGCCGGGCGGTGGTGCCGGTGCCGAGGTCCTTCGCGGCCTCCCGTAGGGCGAGCCCGACCGGGGTGAAGCCGGTCGGGCGCAGTGTCGCCACCGCGGCCTTGGCCTTCGCCCGGTCCACCGGGCCGACCGGCACGATCTGCTGTGTGTCCCGGCAGCCCTGCTGCTTGTCCTGGCCCTTGTAGGTGGCGCCGAGCACCCGGATGCCGAGCTGGGTCTCGTCGGGCAGGGCGTCCACCACCTCGCCGAACGCCTGTTGCGCCACCGAGATGCGGCTGCGTCCGTCGATGTCGGTGGCCCGCATCGAGCCGCTCACGTCCAGCACGAGCTGGACGCGAGGCGGCTCGGCGACGGGTTCTGCCTGGTCGTCGTCGGCCCGGGCCGACGCGGGGCCGGCCAGTGTGGTCGCCGCCAGCAGCCCCAACAGGGCGGCTGACGACCATCTCTTGTTGATCACCGGGCGGAGTGTAGCGATGTCCACTCAGGACGATCACTCCGGTCGTCGGGCGAGCCGGCCGACTCGCGCGGCTCGCCCGACGTACCACCGGTGTGCGCTACGGCCGCCAGGAGCCGGCGGAGCGGAACAGGGGCTTGTACTCCACCACGCCGTTGGTGTCGGCGACGTCGAAGACGACGGTGCCGGTCCGCTTGGTGCCTTCGGGCAGGTTGTTGCCGGAACCGAGGGACTCACCGCAGCCGGCCAGGATCCCGGCCAGGCCGTTGACCGAGGTCCCGTCGGCCGCCACCCACTCGAAGTAGATCGGGTTGATGGAACCGGTGCCCTTGGTCACCGTGGCCGTCACGTCGGCGATCAGGTAGCGGCCCTTCCGCGGCTCGGGCGCGAACGACCGGCAGCCCTCGTTCACGGTCCGCACCCGGGTCACGGTGATCTCGACGGTGCCGTTGTTGTCGTTCACCACGAGGGTGGTGCCGATGCTCAGGTTGTACGTCTCGCCGCTGGGCGGGGAGTTGGTGGGCGGTGGCGGCGGTGGCGGTGCGGCCTCGGTCGGCGCGGCGCTCGGCGACGGGTCCGGTGCCGGCGAGGCGGCCGACGGTATGGGCCGCGCGCCGGTGTCCCGGTCGTCACCCGACCCGTTGAGCAGCGCGATGACGCCGCCGCCGCAGCAGAGCAGCGCCAGCGCGGCGACCACGGCCACCACGATCAGCGCGGTCTTGTTGCCGGAACCGCCGCTGGGCTGCGGTGGCCCCAACGGGTAGCCGGGCGCAGCCGGCGGGTACCCGGTGCCGCCGGGCGGATAGCCGCCCTGCTGGTAGCCGCCCGACGCGTACGGTCCGGGCTGCTGGTAGGCGCCGGCCGCCTGGTAGGGGTCGTGCGGCGGGTACGCGGCACCGGCCTGCGGCGGGTACGCGGCACCCGCCTGGTACGGGTCGGGCTGCGGGTACCCGCTGGCCTGGTGCGGTGCGTACGGCGATCCCGAGGTGGGCGGCTGGGGGGCACCCGGTGCCGGGTAGTGCGGCGATCCGGAGACCGGCGGCTGGGGCGCACCGGAGACCGGCGGCTGGGGCGCGCCCGAGACCGGTGGGGCGGGCGGTGGCTGCGGGGCGGCCCAGGCGCTGTCGTGGTCGTCGGGCAGGGCGGACCACGTGCCGTCGGGCTGCGCGTCGTTCGGCTGCCCGACCGGCGGCAGGGGTGCCCACGGATCGCTGGGCGGCTGCGGCGGCTGGTAGGGGTCCTGCGGCCCGGATGGGGGCTGGGGGTCGCTCACCTTACTCCTCGGGCACCTGACGTCGAACGCGAACCGCCTGACGCTACCTCGGGCGGGCAACACCGAGCGGCCACCGGTAGGGGTCCGAGCGGAGGAGGACCAGGGACCGTACGGCCCGGTCAGGGGTGGTGACGCTCCGGCGCGTACCGGCGACGGGGGCGTGACGGACTCACTGCGGCAGGAGGACAGCGGCGGTGCGGACCAGCTCCGCGTCGACCGCGTACCGGCCGGTCACGCGGGTCGGCGGGCGGTCGACCGGAGCGGCGTCGACCCGCGCCGGTGCGATGTGCGCCGTGAAGGTTCCGGTCTCCGGGTCGAGTTCCACCACCGCGTCGTGGAAGTCCAGCCAGGTGCCGACGATCGGGTGCCACAGCTTGTAGACCGTCTCCTTGGCGCTGAACGCCACCGTCGGCCAGGAGACGCCGGAGGGCAGGCGCGCGTACCGGTCCTCCTCCTCGGGCAGGCAGATCAGTCGGCGTACGCCCGGGCTCAGTTCCTTGTGCTGCTCGGCGTCCATGCCGACCCCGCGCACCTGGCTGCGGCGCGCGACCGCCGCCGCGCAGTAGCCCCGGGTGTGGGTGATGCTGCCGACCGTGCCCGCCGGCCAGACCGGCGCGCGGTCCTCGGCGGCGGGTACCGCGACCGGCGGCAGGCCCAGCTCCGCCATGGCCCGTCGGGCGCAGACCCGGCCCGCGGTGAAGTCACGACGCCGGCTGTCCACCGCGCGTTCCCCGAGACCGGCCGCCTCCTCGGCGTAGAGCTGCCCGGACCAGTCCTGCTCCCGGGCCACCGCCACCGCCACCTCGGGAGGCAACAGGTCACGCACGCGCGATCACAGGGTGATGCGTTCGGCGGGCCGCCCCGGTACCGTCGACCGACGGCGAGTGCTCTGCGTGAAGGTGGCGCGTACGGTGTGTCGCGGCGGTCATGGTTGGTCAACGTACCGCAACGACGTAACGCCGTGCCGATCCCGGGCGCTGTTCGGGGCGCACGGTGCTTGTGACGCGGCGGCGGGTGCCCACCCGCGGTCCTGTGTGGAGGCGGAAGGGAGCGCGATGACAGGTGTGGCGGATCGCTCGGGGAGTGCGGTGACCGAGACCGGCGGTGAGGTGCCGCCGCAGCGGGTGGCCGAACACGCCCCGGTGACTCCCGACTGGACCTGCGGCACCTGCGGCGCGGACTGGCCCTGCGAGCCGAAGCGTGCCCAGTTGCTGATCGAGTACGGGACGGACCGGCCGATGCTCAGCGTCTACCTGGGCGCGTGCCTGGCCGCCGCCGCCGAGGACCTGCACGCACCCGGATCGACCTCGTTGCAGGACCGGTTCCTCGGCTGGCTGCCCCGTCGCCCGAGGCACGCGGCGAGCCCACCGACGACGTGATCCCGGCCACCACGCCGCCCGGACCGGGTACGCCACTGGCCAGGTGAAATGTGAGGCGACTTCCGGTTCGACGCAACGCTCGTCCGGCGTCGCCCGGGGGTGCTGACCGCCACGGATCGTCCCCGTGACGGGCCCCGGTCGGAAATCTGACCCGAGCCGCCCCGTTGTGCCGCTGGTCATGGGTGGTTAAGCTGCAGATGCGCGCCCCAATCGCCCGCTTCCCCCGTGGCAGGCGATCGGGGCGCGTCCTTTTGTCCGGACTGATCGTCGGGACAGACGTGAAAGGGTCCGTACGCCATGGCGTACGGGCCCTTCGCCGTCGGCGTCAGATCCAGCGACCGTCCAACCACATCCGTGCCGACCACTCCGCGTACGGCAGCGACTGCCCGACGAAGATCGGATAGAAGTACGCGAAGCAGAGGACGACGAGCACCATGTACGCCCCCACGATCACCCCGCCCACCAGGCGGCGGTCCCGGGTGGCCTCGTCGTCGACGACCGGCCGGGTGCCGCTCGGTCCGGCCGGCGAGGCGATCGCGCCGAGCACGTAGACCACCGCCAGCACGAGGAACGGCAGCGCGGGCGCGGTGTAGAAGGAGAACATCGTCCGCCCGTCCAGGGCGATCCAGAACCAGGGCAGCAGGCCGGCGGCCACGCTGAGCAGGATCGCACCGGCCCGCCAGTCCCGGCGGGCCAGGCCGAGCCAGACCAGCGCCACCAGCGCGGGCAGGAACGACCACCACAGCAGCGGGGTGCCGAGCAGCAGGATCTCCTCGGCGCAGCTCGCCGCGCCGCAGGGGCTGTCGCTGGTCCAGTGGAAGGCGACCGGTCGGCCCAGCAGCAGCCACTGCCAGGGCCACGACTGGTACTTGTGCGGGTCGTCGAGCTGGCCGTGGAAGCCGAGCGCGACCTGGTGGTACTGGATCAGGTTCCACAGCGCCCCGATCACCGGCGTGTCGCTGAGCCCGGCGTCCGGGTAGCGCTCGGCGAGCCGGTAGTAGCCCTCCTGGCTGCGCAGCCAACCCGACCAGCTCGCCACGTAGGTGACCGCGAGCAGCAGGCCGGCCAGCGCCATCCACGGCACCCCGTCGAGCAGGGCGGCCCGCCACGGCCGGGGCACCCCTGCCGAGCGGCGGACGCCGACGTCCCAGAGGAACATCAGCAGCGCGAACGCGGGCACGAAGAACAGCGCGCTCCACTTGACCGCGAAGGCACAGCCGAGCAGCACTCCGGCGGCGAGCCGCCACCAGGGCCAGTTCCGCCAGCCGCCGGGCGGGCGGCCGGCGCGGCCCCGGGCGGTCGGGTCCAGCCCCGCCTCCAGCGCCCGGGCCCAGCGCCGACGCTGCGCGTCCCGGTCCAGCACCAGCGCACCGAAGGCGGCCAGCACGAAGAAGAGCAGGAAGAGGTCGAGCAGGGCGGTGCGGGACAGCACCAGGTGGAAGCCGTCGAGCGCGAGCAGCAGGCCGGCGGCGCAACCGAGCACGGTGGAGTGGAACATCCGGCGGCCGATGCGGATCAGCAGCAGCACCGAGAGCGTGCCGAACAGCGCCGCCGAGAAGCGCCAGCCGAACTCCGGCGAGGTGGTCATCAGCGCTCCGGGCACCGAGACGCCGTGTTCGGCGTCGGCGTAGCCGAAGGCCCACTCACCGAGACCGATCAACCACTTGCCCAGCGGCGGATGGACCACGTACGACGGTCCACCCTCCTTGTAGTTCCACTCGACGCCCTTGTCGATCAACCCCCAGGCGTCCCGGGCGTAGTAGGTCTCGTCGAAGATCTTGCCGGGCGGATGGCTGAGGTTGGCGAAGCGCAACACCGCCGCGATCGCCACCACCACGGCGGTGGCCAGCCACGATCTGCGGTCCACGCGGGCCTCGACGGTGGCCAGCCGGCGGCGGATCGTCGCCGGTACGCCACCGCCGCCCGTGTCACCGGTCGAGGCGGCCGGCTGCTCCGGCCCCGGCTGGTCCGTGTTCGCGCTCTGTGCTGTCGACGCACTCGTCACCCGGCGATCGTAGGCTGCGGAGGGGGCCGCTGGCGTACATCGTCTCCGAATCCGGTACGACCGTCGATGAAGGAGTGCCTACTCGTGGGTGAAATGTCCGAAATTGGCCGCCTGGTCCTCCTCGGCGCGCCGCTCGGCAACCCCGCCGACGCCTCCCGCCGACTGCGAGACGTGCTCGGCACCGCCGACGTGGTCGCCGCCGAGGACACCCGGCGACTGAGCCGACTCGCCCGCGACCTGGACGTGAGCATCCCGGGCCGGATCGTCTCCTACTTCGAGGGCAACGAGGAGCGTCGTACCCCCGAACTGGTCGACGTGCTCACCGCCGGGTACCTCGTCGCGCTGGTCACCGACGGCGGCATGCCGAGCGTCTCCGACCCCGGCTACCGGCTGGTCCGCGCCGCCCTGGACGCCGGGGTTCCGGTCACCGCCGCCCCCGGGCCGAGCGCCGTCACCACCGCCCTGGCGCTGTCCGGGCTGCCCTGCGACCGGTTCTGCTTCGAGGGTTTCCTGCCGCGTACGCCCGGCGCCCGCCGGGCCCGACTGCGGGCGCTGGCGACGGAGGAGCGCACCCTGGTCCTGTTCGAATCCCCGCACCGGATCACCGCCGCGCTGACCGACCTGGCCGACGCGTTCGGCGCCGACCGGCCCGCCGCGCTCTGCCGCGAGCTGACCAAGACGTACGAGGAGGTGCTCCGCCGCCCGCTCGGTGACCTCGCCCGATGGGCCGCCGACGGTGATCCGCGCGGCGAGATCACCCTCGTGGTGGCCGGGGCGCCGGCCACGCCGCCGACCCGGCCGGACGACGACGCCCTGCGCGCCGCGGTCGCCGAGCGGGAAGCGACCGGCCAGAGCCGTCGCGACGCGATAACCGAGGTGGCGACCGCCTTCGGACTGCGTCGTCGCGACGTCTATGCCGTCGTGCACCAGGTGTAAGGAAGGGCCCCCTACTAACGCCTCGTGTATAGGAGGGGTCCCCTCCTTGCACCTACCAGGCGGCGATGAGGAAGCCGAGCGTGGTCACCAGCGGGCCGACGAAGGCGGCGGTGACCGCCCAGCGGCGCCCCCGCGGATCGGGCAGTCGGGTCGCGCCGGTCCACCGGGCGATCCCGGCCGCGCAGCCGAGCACCCCCAGCAGGCCGAGCAGCCAGCGCAGGTGAGCACCGATGCCGTGATCGGCGTACGCGACGGCGGCGTCCGGCCCGGTCACCCGGGCGGGTAGCGCCGACCCGGTGGTCGTCCGCTGCTCCGGTACCCCGCTGATCCGTACGCCGTGGGTGCGGAACTGCCCGCCCACGGCGGTGAAGATCCCCCGGCAGCGCTGGGTCAACCCGTCACCGGTGCACGCGGTCACCACCGCGGTTCCCGAGGTGCCGTGCCCGACGGCGAGCAGGAGCGGACCGGCGCTGACCCAGGCGAAGAACGCCGCCACCAGGCTCAGCCCGACCAACGCGGCCATCCCCGGCAGCGGGTCCGGCGGATGACTGCTCCGCTCCCGGCGGCGTACCGGCCGGAGCCGACGCCACCAAGCCCCGCGCTCGCCGGGCGGATCCTGCCGCACCGGCGTGCCGTCCCAGTGCACCTCCTCGATCGGCGCCCAGAACGTGTCCTCGTCGGCGTCGGCCGGATCGGCGTACGGGGCCGTGCCGAGATGCCGTGCGGTGCGCACCGGGACCCGGTGCGGCAGCGTGTCGACCGGGGCGCCGGTGGTCGGCTCCACCGCCACACCCTGCTCGACCGCCACACCCTGCTCCGGCGTTGCCGCCGCGTCGCCGAGGTCGGACCCGGCCGGGGCCACCCCGTCCGGCGCCACCGTCCGGGGGTGCGGAGCCACGGCGTGGGTACGCGTCGACGCGGCCGGTTCCGGCCAGGTCTCGGTGGGGAGGCCGTCCTCGTGGTCGCGGGCGGCGCGGCTGCCAGTCACGCGGTTCATTGGACACCGGCGCGGGTGTTCGGACGCGCAGCTCAGACAGCGTGTCGGCGACAAATCGGGCCAGCCGTTCGCCCGGAATGGCCGGATTGTCGAGCGGGCGGCCCTATTGGTTCGCAGCCGCCCCGGGCGGGTCACTACGCTTGCTGGGCATGAGTCACGTTCTCGCGGCGGTCGCCTGGCCGTACGCCAACGGCCCGCGCCACATCGGCCACGTCTCCGGTTTCGGCGTTCCCTCCGACGTCTTCGCCCGGTACATGCGGATGGCCGGCCACGACGTGCTCATGGTCTCGGGCACCGACGAGCACGGCACCCCGATCCAGGTGCAGGCCGACGCCGAGGGGCTCACCCCCCGCGAGCTGGCCGACCGGTACAACAGGGTGATCGTGGAGGACCTGCACGGCCTGGGCCTCTCCTACGACCTGTTTACCCGCACCACCACGCGAAACCACTACGCCGTGGTGCAGGAGTTGTTCGAGGGGATGTACCGCAACGGGTACATCGTGCCGAAGACCACCATGGGCGCCATCTCCCCGTCGACCGGCCGGACCCTGCCCGACCGCTACATCGAGGGCACCTGCCCGATCTGCGGCTACGACAGCGCCCGCGGCGACCAGTGCGACAACTGCGGCAACCAACTCGACCCGATCGACCTCATCGACCCCAAGTCGAAGATCAACGGCGAGACGCCGAAGTTCGTCGAGACCGAGCACTTCTTCCTCGACCTGCCCGCCCTCGCCGACGTGCTGCGGCAGTGGTTGGACACCCGGGAGGGCTGGCGGCCCAACGTGCTGCGGTTCTCCCGCAACCTGCTGGACGACCTCCAGCCCCGGGCCATCACCCGGGACCTGGAATGGGGCGTACCGATCCCGCTCGACGGCTGGCGCGACCGCACCGACAAGCGGATCTACGTCTGGTTCGACGCCGTGATCGGATACCTCTCCGCCTCCGTGGAGTGGGCCCGCCGCTCCGGCGACCCCGAGGCGTGGCGTCAGTACTGGAACCAGAAGGACGCCGAGGGCGGCGCCGACGGTGACGCCCAGTCCTACTACTTCATGGGCAAGGACAACATCGTCTTCCACTCGGTGATCTGGCCCGCGCTGCTGGCCGGCTACTCCGGCGAGGGCGACAAGGACGGCGAGCCGGGCCGGCTCGGGCGGCTCCACCTGCCCACCGAGGTGGTCTCCAGCGAGTTCCTCACCATGGAGGGCCGCAAGTTCTCCTCCTCCCGCCGGGTGGTCATCTACGTCCGGGACTTCCTTGAGCGCTACGACGCCGACGCGTTGCGCTACTTCATCGCGGTCGCCGGCCCGGAGAACAACGACACCGACTTCACCTGGGCCGAGTTCCTCCGCCGCAACAACGACGAGCTGGTCGCCGGCTGGGGCAACCTGGTCAACCGGTCGGTGTCGATGGCGGCGAAGAACTTCGGCGCGATCCCGCCGGTCGGCCCGGACGGTCTCACCGAGGCCGACGAGGCGCTGCTCGCGGTGGCCCGCACCGGCTTCGCCACGGTCGGCGACCTGATCGCCCGGCACCGGCAGAAGCAGGCCATCGGCGAGGCCATGAAGGTGGTCGCCGAGGCCAACAGGTACCTCTCCGACCAGGCGCCCTGGAAGCTCAAGGACGAGGCGGCCAAGCCACGGATGGGCACGATCCTGCACGTCGCCCTCCAGGTGGTCAGCGACGCCAACACCCTGCTCACCCCGTTCCTGCCGCACTCCGCGCAGAAGGTGCACGAACTGCTCGGCGGCACCGGCGTCCACGCGCCGATGCCGGTGATCGAGGAGGTCGACGACCTCGACGGCGGGCCCGGGTACCCGGTGCTGACCGGGGACTACACGCAGGGCGCGCGCTGGGAGTCGGTGCCGCTCGCGGTCGGCCGGGCGCTCGCCGCGCCCAAGCCGGTGTTCCGCAAGCTCGACCCGTCCATCGTCGACGAGGAACTGGCCCGGCTGGAGAGCTGACCCGGGCCACCGCGCCGACCACCGGTGACGACACGTTCGGCGGGCGCGACCCCGACATCGGGATCGCGCCCGCCGCGCGTCGATCGACGCGGCTACGCCCGCGCCGGGAGCCGGGTCAGGCCCGGACCATCGACGGCGACCCGATGAACTCCATGATCGCGTCGTTGACCTGGTCGGCGTTGGTCCACGGGATGCCGTGCGGGGCGCCCTTGAGGGTGACCAGCCGGCTGTCCGAGATCAGCGGCTGCAACCGCTGACCGGTCTTCGGGTACGGCAGGACCATGTCCTTGTCACCCTGCACGAGCAGGATCGGCACGTCGATCCGCGACACGTCGGCCCGGAAGTCGGTGCCCCAGGCGTCCACGCAGTCGTGCGTGGCCTTGGCCGAGGCCCGCGCGCCGATCTCCCAGTGCGCCCGGTACGCCTCCTCGCTGACCAGCTTGCCCCGGTTCTCGTCGTAGTTGAAGAACGTGTTGCAGAAATCGGTGAGGTACGCGAACCGGTCCTCGATGATGGCCTTCTTGAACCCCTCGAAGAGGCTTCCCTCGACCCCCTCCGGGTTGTCCGGAGCCTGCCGCAGGTACGGCGCCAGCGGTGCCAGCAGCACCGCCCGGTCCACCCGGTCCGAGCCGTACGCACCCAGGTAGCGGGTCACCTCGCCGGTGCCCATCGAGTGCCCGACCAGGATCGCGTTGCGCAAATCCAGCTCGGTCATCAGCACGTCCAGGTCGGCGGCCAGGGTGTCGTAGTCGTACCCGAACGCCGGCTGGGCCGAGCTGCCGAAACCACGCCGGTCGTACGTGATCACCCGGTAACCGGCCGCGAGCAGGGGACTGACCTGCTTCTCCCAGGTCGCCCCGTTGAACGGGAACCCGTGGATCAGCACGATCGGCTGACCGGAGCCGTGGTCCTCGTAGTACAGGTCGATGGGCGCGGAGTTCTCCGTCCCCACGGTGATGAAGGGCATGTCCACTCCTACGATTCGGACAACGCTGTCGCCCACGCATTCCCGCGTGACCTCCCGATATGCCCGAACCGGTCCGGCGTCAGAGGACGTACGGGTGGTCCACCACACGATCGTTGGTGACCTCGGCACCCGGCGCCCAGGTCTCGTAGACACCCCGTTCGTGACACTGTGCCCCGGTGGCCAGCACGGCGTCCGGATTCGGGCGGCGCAGCCGCAACCGCAGCCACCCCGACTCCTCCCGCAACACCAGACACGGCACCCCGCGCCAGGTGGCCACCCGTCCGCCGCGTCGGGCTGCGTCACCCGCAGTCCGGTCCGCTGCCGCGCCGTGCCGTCGTCCGTTCGCGGGCCGATACTCATCGGAGCGACGGTAGGGGTCTCCGGCGTAGCCGAGGTGAACCGCGGGTGGCGGGCGGGTGGACTCGGGCGGTGTGTGATGCTGTCGACTGATGAGCGAGCCCACCGAGTCCCGCCGCCAGCGCGCCTCCCGCCGCGCCGGCGAGTTCCCACCCGCGCCGGAGCCGCTGCCCCGACCGGTGCTGGACAGCCACACCCACCTGGACATCACGGTGAACGAGGTCGGCGTACCCCAGGGCAGCGCCGCCGCCGACCCGGTCGCCGCCGCGATCGACGTCGCCGCCGCCGTCGGCGTGGACCGGCTGGTGCAGGTCGGCGTCGACGTGGAGTCCTCCCGCTGGGGCACCGAGGTGGCCGGCGCGTACCCGGCGGTGGTCGCCACCGTCGCGCTGCACCCCAACGAGGCACCCCGGTGCCGCGACCTCGACGCCTCGCTGCGCGAGATCGAGACGCTGGCCGCCGAGGACCGGGTCCGCGGCATCGGCGAGACGGGCATGGACTTCTATCGCACCGGCGACGAAGGCCGGGCCGCGCAGGAGGAGAGCTTCCGGGCCCACATCGCCATCGCCAAGCGGTACGCCAAGACGCTGGTCATCCACGACCGCGACGCACACGCCGACGTGCTGCGCATCCTCGACGACGAGGGCGCACCGGAGACCGTCGTGCTGCACTGCTTCTCCGGCGACGCCGAGTTCGCCGCCGAGTGCGTCCGCCGGGGCTACCTGCTCAGCTTCGCCGGCACCGTCACCTTCGGCAGCGCCGGGGCACTGCGAGAGGCCGCGGCGCTCACCCCGCTCGACCAGATCCTGGTGGAGACCGACGCGCCGTACCTCACCCCGATGCCGCACCGGGGCCGCCCCAACGCGTCGTACCTGATCCCGCTGACCGTTCGGGCGCTGGCCGACACCACCGGCGCCGACCTGGACGAACTCTGCGCCGCCATCTCCGCCACCGGCGAACGCGCCTTCGGGCCGTGGTCCTGACCGTGCCCGCAGACCTGCTCGGCCCGGCGGAGATCCGGGAACTCGCCGCCCGCCTCGGCGTCGCCCCCACCAAGAAGTTCGGCCAGAACTTCGTGCACGACCCGAACACCGTCCGCCGGATCGTCACCACCGCCGGGCTGACCCCGGACGACGTGGCCCTGGAGGTCGGCCCCGGGCTCGGCTCGCTCACCCTGGCCCTGCTCCGCGCCGCCGCCCACGTGCACGCCGTCGAGATCGACTCGACGCTGGCCGGCGCCCTGCCGGACACCGCCGCCCGGCACGCCGGCCCGGACGCCGTCCGACTCACCGTGCACCACGCCGACGCTCTCCGGACCACCGCCGCCGACCTGGCCGACCCGGCGCCCACCGCGCTGGTCGCGAACCTTCCCTACAACGTCGCCGTACCGGTCGTGCTGCACCTGCTCGCCGAACTGCCCAGCCTCCGGCACGGCCTGGTGATGGTGCAGAAGGAGGTCGCCGACCGGCTCGTCGCCGGACCCGGCTCCAAGGTGTATGGCGTGCCCTCGGTCAAGCTCGCCTGGTACGCCCGTTCCCGGGCCGCCGGCAAGGTGCCCCCGAACGTGTTCTGGCCGGTACCCAACGTCGACTCCGGCCTGGTCGCCTTCACCCGCCGCGAACCACCCCGCTCCGACGTGTCCCGGGCCGCCGTCTTCGCCGTGGTGGACGCCGCCTTCGCCCAGCGTCGCAAGACCCTGCGCGCCGCTCTCGCCGGCTGGGCCGGCGGCGCCGACCGGGCCGCCGCAGCGCTCACCGCCGCCGGAGTCGACCCCGGCGCACGCGGCGAGTCACTCACGGTGGAGCAGTTCGCCGCCGTCGCCGCGTCGGCCCCGAACCACCCGTCGGCCGCGCAGTAGGCTGACGCGGACGCCGGTACGCCGTCGCCGACATCGCCGAGGAGCTGATCGTGGAGAAGCCGTTCGACATCCGGGTGCGTCCACGGGACACCGTCCGGTGACCGAGGCATGGCGACCGGAGGGTGAGGAACGGCGTGGTGCCGGCGGACCGGTCCGCGTACGGGTGCCCGCGAAGATCAACCTGCACCTCGGGGTCGGCCCGCTGCGACGTGACGGCTACCACGAGCTGAACACCATCTACCACGCGATCTCGATCTACGACGAGCTGACCGCGCGGCGGGGCGACACCCTCACCCTCACCATGGAGGGCGAGGGCACCGGTGAACTCGCCCTGGACGACTCCAACCTGGTCATCCGCGCCGCGCACGCCCTCGCCGGCTACGCCGGTGTGATGCCGCACGCCCGGCTGCACCTGCGCAAACAGATCCCGCTCGCCGGCGGTCTCGCCGGTGGCAGCGCCGACGCCGCCGCCGCACTGGTCGCCTGCGACGCCCTCTGGGGCACCGGCCTGGCCCGCGACGAACTGGCCGGCATCGCCGCCGACCTCGGCTCGGACGTCCCCTTCCTGATCCACGGCGGCACCGCGCTCGGCACCGGCCGGGGCGAGGCGGTCAGCCCCGTGCTGGCCCGGCCCACCTCCTGGCACTGGGTCGTCGCCATCGCCGACGGCGGCCTCTCCACCCCACAGGCATACCGGGAACTCGACCGGCTCCGCGACGCCGGCACCGCCGGAGAACCGCTCGGCAGCACCGACGCGTTGCTCGGCGCGCTGCGCCAACGCGACCCCCGGGTGCTCGCCCCCACCCTCGGCAACGACCTGCAGGACGCCGCGCTGGCCATGCGCCCCGCCCTCGCCGACACCCTCAAGGCCGGCGAGGCGGCCGGCGCACTCGCCGGCATCGTCTCCGGGTCCGGCCCGACGTGCGTCTTCCTCACCGCCGGGTCCGCCGACGCCGAACGCGTCGCCGCCGAACTGGAAGCCGCCGGGGTGTGCCGCGAAGCCCGCATCGCCCACGGCCCGGTCCACGGCGCCCGCGTCACCTGACACCGACACCCCGCGCGAGACCGGTCCTGCCGCCAGACCAGGCGCGGGCACGGTTCCTGTCGAGCTGATGGCGGGGACGGTTCGTGTTCGGGGTGTGGCGTGGGGTCGTGGCCGCGCGTGGTTCCTGTCGAGCTGATGGCGGGGACGGTTCGTGTTCGGGGTGTGGCGTGGGGTCGTGGCCGCGCGTGGTTCCTGTCGAGCTGATGGCGGGGACGT
>NZ_JBEOWP010000005.1:189234-192434 GCF_040296095.1 Micromonospora sp. NPDC002389 | reverse complement strand
GTACGGTTCGTGTTCGGGGTGTGGCGTGGGGTCGTGGCCGGGCGCGGTCCCTGTCGAGCTGATGGCGGAAACGGATCGCGTTCGGGGTGTGTCGCCGGGCCGTTGCCGATCGCGGTCGCTGCCGACCTGGAGGCGGGAACGGATCGCGCTTGGGAGACTGCCGCCCTGCGTCGTGGCGTCCCCGCGTCAAGGTCCGCGCTGGCATGTCCGCGCTGGATGTTCGCGCTCGATGTTTGCGCTGAGTCGGCCGGATGATCTCGTGGTCCGGGCGACGCCGGGTGGCGATAGCACAGACGGATCAGCTCGACAGGCAGTCGACCGGAGGTCGGGTCCCGGCGCGCCGGGGTGGGGGAAGCGCGGCGGAGTGGGCGGGGGCTGGCGCCTTCGGTGCGAGAGCCGGCACCTGGTCAAGTGCGCGAGGGGATGAGGGCGAGCGTCGGCGGGTCGGTGCGGCGAGGCAGGGCGGGTCGGTGCGGTAAGGCAGGGCGGGGCGGTGCGGTAAGGCAGGGCGGGGCGGTGCGGCGAGGCAGGGCGGGCCGGGCGGATGGCAGGCCCCGTCGGGCGGGCGCCGAGGGGTGACGGTGTTCCGCGTACCCTGGAAGGCCAGGCGTCCCCAGGTGCCCGCCGGCACCGGGACGCCTTGATCATGAAAGGTGGGTTCGTGGCCAACATCGTCAACCTCGACCGGGTGTCCAAGGGCTACGGCGCCGCCGGGCCGCTGCTCACCGACGTCTCGCTCGGTCTGGACGACGCCGACCGGATCGGTGTGGTCGGGCTCAACGGCGCCGGCAAGTCGACGCTGCTGCGGCTGCTCACCCGGACCGAGGAACCCGACGACGGGCGCGTCACCCACCGCCGTGACCTGCGGGTCGCCTGGTTGCCGCAGAACCTCACCCTCAGCCCTGAGGCCACCGTCCGGGACGTCGTCCTGGGCACCGAGTGGCTCGCCGAGAGCATGGGCGCCGAACACGAGTGGGCCGGTGACGCGGGCGTACGCGCCATCCTCGACGGGCTCGGCATGCCGCACCTGGGCCTCGACGCCCCGGTCGGGCCGATGTCCGGCGGCGAGCGCCGTCGGGTGGCGCTGGCCGCACTGCTGGTCCGCGACGCCGACCTGCTGATCCTCGACGAGCCCACCAACCACCTCGACGTCGGCGGCGTCGACTGGCTGGCCCACCACCTGCTCGGCCGCAAGGGCGCCCTGGTCGTGGTCACCCACGACCGCTGGTTCCTCGACGCGGTCTGCACCCAGACCTGGGAGGTCGCCGACCAGACCGTCCGGGCCTACGAGGGTGGATACGCCGCCTGGATCCTCGCCCGGGCCGAACGCGAACGGATCGCCGCCGCCACCGAGGCCCGGCGGCAGAACCTGCTCCGCAAGGAGATCGCCTGGCTGCGCCGGGGCCCGCCGGCCCGGACCTCCAAGCCGAAGTTCCGCATCGACGCCGCCAACGCGCTCATCGCCGACGTGCCGCCGGCGCGCGACACCATGTCGCTGCAACGGCTGGCCACCGCCCGGCTCGGCAAGCAGGTGTACGACCTGGAGGGCGTCCGCCTGCACGCCGGTCCCAAGACCATCCTGACGGACGCCACCTGGCAGGTCGGCCCCGGCGACCGGGTCGCGATCCTCGGTGCCAACGGCGCCGGCAAGACCACCCTGCTGCGGATGCTCGCCGGCATCACCCACCCCGACGGCGGGCGGCTGGTCACCGGCTCCACGGTACGACCCGCCTTCCTCTCCCAGGAACTCGCCGAACTCCCCAGCGAACTGCGGGTCCTGGAAGCCGTCGAAGAGGTCGCCCGACGGGTACGCCTCGGCGACCGGGAGATCTCCGCCGCGCAGCTCGCCGAGGTGTTCGGCTTCGACGACCGGCGGCTCTGGACCCCGGTCGGTGACCTCTCCGGCGGGGAACGGCGGCGGCTCCAGATGCTCCGCCTGCTCGCCGCCGAACCGAACGTGCTGCTGTTCGACGAGCCCACCAACGACCTCGACACCGACACCCTGGCCGCGCTGGAGGACCTGCTTGACTCCTGGCCCGGCACCATCGTGGTGGCCAGCCACGACCGCTACCTCATCGAGCGGGTCGCCGACTCCACGTACGGCATGTTCGGCGACGGCCGGCTGGTGCACCTGCCCGGCGGCGTCGAGGAGTACCTGGCGCGTACCGCCGACCGGCCGGGCCCGGGGCGCAGCGTCACGCCCTCCGCCGCCGCGCCCACCGACGGCGGTGGGGGGATGAGCGCGGCCGAGGCCCGGCAGGCGCGTAAGGAGCTGACCCGCCTCGAACGACAGGTCGGCAAGCTGGAACAGAAGGAGGCGGCGCTGCTCGACCAGCTCGCCGCCAACGCCACCGACTACACCAGGGTTGCCGAGCTGGACGCCCAACTGGGCCAGGTTCGCGCGGAACGCGAGCAGGTCGAGGAGGCCTGGCTCGCCCTGGCCGAGGAGATCCCCGCCGGCTGACCGCCCGCCCGCCCGCCCCGACCTGCGACCCTCGGGGGACCCCGTGTGCGGCGTCACACGGCCGGGTACGGGAGAATCGCCGTCGACCCCTCACCCAACGGCGTTGGAGACACAGACATGGCGCACACTCCCGTCAACCACCCCGCGCGGCCGATCTACCGGGCGATCGGCGGGCTGACCGGTCTGTACCTGGTGGTCTTCGGTGTGCTCGGACTCGTCGGCAGCACCGGTGAGCCGGCCTTCGGGCTGAGCGACACCCGGGTCCTGGGGCAGGGCACCAACCTCGGCTTCTCGATCTTCTGCCTGGTGGTCGGCGGCCTCGTCCTGTTCGGCACGGTGATCGGTCGCAACCTCGACGTGCTGATCAACCAGTGGACCGCGTACGTGATCATGGTGGTCAGCCTCGGCGGGCTCGCCTTCATCCGCACCGAGGCCAACGTCTTCAACATGAGCGTTTCCAGCATCGTCGTGCTGATGGTGCTCAGCCTGGTGCTGCTGATGGCCGGCATGTACGGCAAGGTCGGCAGCGACGACGAGCACGAGGCGTGGCAGAAGGCTCGGCTGGTGCTCTGATCTTCCGGCTGCGGTGGTGGGTTTTCGTCGGGGTTGCGGTGGTGGTTTTCGCCGGAGCCCGACCCGCTACGGGCGGTCAGGCTTGATCCCACCGGTGTCTTCCTCTCCCCGGCCAACGCCGACTACCTCGCGGCCAAGGCCAGCCGGGCCGCCCGCACCGCCG
>NZ_JBEOWP010000005.1:0-189224 GCF_040296095.1 Micromonospora sp. NPDC002389 | reverse complement strand
GCCCGACCCGCTACGGGCGGTCAGGCTTGATCCCTGCGCGGGTCGGGCTCCGGCGAAAACCTGTCGGGGCCCGGTCCGCCCGAGGCTGATTCTCCGCAGGTTCCGCCCTTGGTCGGCTTCTCCGTGGGGGACAATTGTCCTGATTGTTCCCTGTTGGTGGAGGACCGATGCCGCACTTTCCGATCAACCACCCGGCGCGGCCGATCTACCGGGTGCTGTCCGGCCTGATCGGGCTCTACATCCTGATCTTCGGGGTCTGGGGCACCGCGCTCACCTGGGGTGAGCCACTGTTCGCCCGAGATGGCAACTGGGCCCTCGGGCTCCGCACCAACCTGGCCTTCTCTCTGGTCTCCATCGCGTTCGGGATCGTGCTCATCGTCGGCGCGTCCCGGCGCGGCAACCTCGGCCACTACATGAACCTGACCGCAGGAATCGTCTTCCTGGTCACCAGCATCCTGATGATGTCGGTGCTCCAGACCGAGGCCAACTTCCTGAACTTCTCCATGTCGACCGTGGTCGTCTCGATGCTCTTCGGCCTGATCCTGCTCGGCACCGGCCTGTACGATAAGGTCGGCCCGCCCGAGCACGCCGAGGCCGAACGCAACCGTCGCTACCACCCGGTCGCCGAGATCCACCGCCGTCACTGACCGGCACCGCCCCCGGGCGGACCTCAGCGGACGCGCGTCGTGGTCAGCCCCGGCTTCGCCTCCAGGTGCGACAACCCGTTCCAGGACAGGTTCACCAGGTGCGCCGCGACCGTCTCCTTACGCGGCTTGCGCACCTCCAGCCACCACCGACCGGTCAACGCCACCATCCCGACCAGCGCCTGCGCGTACAGCTCGGCCAGCTTCGCGTCGTACCCCCGGCTGGAGAACTCCGCGCCCAGGATGTGCTCCACCTGGTGCGCGACGTCGTTCATCACGCTGCTGAAGTTGCCCGTCGCGGAGAGCACCGGCGACTCCCGCACCAGCACCCGGAAACCGCTGGTCTCCTCCTCGATGTACCCGAGCAGGGCCAACGCCGCCTGCTCCAGCAACTCCCGGGGATGACCGGCGGTCAACGCGGTGGTGATCCGGTCCAGCAGTGAGCGGACCTCCCGGTCCACCACCACCGCGTACAGCCCCTCCTTGCCGCCGAAGTGCTCGTACACCACCGGCTTGGAGACCTTGGCGCGGGACGCCACCTCCTCGATGGAGGTGGCGTCGAAACCGCGCTCGGCGAAGATCTGCCGACCGATCGCGATCAACTGCTCACGGCGCTGCGCCGCCGACATGCGTACCCGGGAAGGTGCCTTCGTCGACGTGGCCGGAACCGCGCGCCGACGGCGCTTGCCGCTCTCGTCGCTGGAGACCTCGGCCACCTCGTCACCTCGCCGGCGCTCGGTGACGCCCTGTCGTGGGATCCTGCTCGCGCTCTGCCCGGTCACCCGAACATACTGCCAGGTAACTTGTCGGTCGGTGGTCCGGTCACCGTCAGGCCGCCCCGGGCTCCGCCGGCTTCGCCATCTTCGCCGCGAGCCGCTCCGGCTTCGGCCAGCGGACGTCCCACGCGGCCCCCACCTTCTCGAACAGCCAGATCACCCGGGCCGAGATGTCGATCTGGCCACGCAGCACCCCGTGCCGGGCGCTCGTCGGATCGGCGTGGTGCAGGTTGTGCCAGCTCTCCCCGAACGACACCAACGCCAGCGGCCAGAAGTTGGCGGCCCGGTCACCCTGCCGCATCATGAACGGCCGCTCGCCGTAGACGTGGCACACCGAGTTGATCGACCAGGTGACGTGGTGCAACAGGGAGATGCGGACCAGGCCCGCCCAGAACAGCGCGGTCAGCGCGCCCTGCCAACTCCAGGTCAGCAGCCCGCCCATCAGTGCCGGACCCAACACCGAGGCGGCCGCAAGCAGGGGGAAGAGTGCGCTCGTCCGGCGGATGTCCCGGTCGGCCAGCAGGTCCGGCGCGAAGCGCTCCCGGTTGGACAGCTCGCGGCCGAACAGCCAGCCGACGTGCGCGTGGAACAGCCCCTTGGTCAGTCCGCCCAGCGTCGTCCCGAACCGCCACGGCGAGTGCGGGTCTCCCTCCAGGTCGGAGAAGGCGTGGTGACGCCGGTGGTCGGCGACCCACTGGATGATGTCGCCCTGCACGGCGAGCGAACCGGAGACCGCCAGTGCGACGCGCAGCCACCGCTTGGCCTTGAACGACCCGTGGGTGAAGTACCGGTGGTAGCCGACCGTGATGCCCAGGCCGGCCAGTACGTACCAGAACGCCGCGATGCCCACGTCGACCCAGCTCAGCCAGCCGCCCCAGGCCACCGGCACGGCGGCGACCAGCGCCGCGAACGGAATCACCACGAACGCCCAGAGCGCGACCAGGATGCCGCGCGACTGGGTGCCCTCGGTGAGAGGCTTCGGACCGGTCGGTTGGGAGTCGAGAACAGCGCTGGACATGGCACCTCGCAGGGGACGGTGAGACAGCAAACTACGCCTACGTCACCGTAACTTACGGCCTCGGAAGATCACATCAGGCAGCGATGCTTACCGATGCCCGAAGTGTCACACCCCGGTCCTAACCTGCACTCCATGACCGATTCTGGCGTCCGACGTTCCCGTGCCAAGGACGAGTTGCGTGCCCAGGCGCTGGTGTTGCGGTCCGCCGGCCACTCGGTGCCGGAGATCGCGCGGCGGTTGGGGGTGAGTCGCTCGACGGCCTATCTGTGGGTTCGGCACCTTCCCTTGCAGCGCGATCCGGACGATGTGCGGGAGCGTCGGCGCGCCCACTCCAAGGTCATGACCGACGCTCAGTGGGGGGAGTATCGACAGGAGCGTGATGCGGCGCGTGCGGCCACCGTCGAGGCGGCCGCCGGGTGGGTCAAGAGCCTGCGATATCGCGAGTTGGTGTTGGTCGGCGCGGCGCTGTACTGGGCCGAGGGCACCAAGGCCAAGCCCTGGCGGCCGAACGACTGTCGGGTGCGTTTCGTCAACAGCGACCCGGCGTTGGTCGCCCTGTTCGTACGCTTCGTGGAGGCGCTGGGCGAGCGGCGGGAGGCGTTGCGGTACCGCGTCTCGATCCACGAGACCGCCGACGCCGCGCAGGCGGTCAGGTGGTGGGCGGAGCAGGTGGGCGTGTCCCCCGAGTCGTTCCAGCCCACCACGCTCAAGCGGCACCGTCCCGCGACGGTCCGACTCAACACCGGGGAGACCTATCGGGGCTGCCTGAGTGTCGAAGTGCCGCGGTCCCGTCGGTTGTATTGGAAGATCGAAGGGATCATGAAGGGTGTGAGCGATGGCGTCGGCGACGCGGGGCGCTAAAGTGTAGGAGTCCGGCTAGCAGAAGCTTTGTCCGTTTTAGACCGTCCCGGGTCGTCTAATGGCAGGACGTCAGGTTTTGGTCCTGATTGTAGGGGTTCGAGTCCTCTCCCGGGAGCTTCGCCTGATCCGTGGCTGATGCCTGGTTAGCATGGCCGCGAGACTGTCCGCGTTCCGACGGGAGCCACCTCGTGTCCGAGCCCTACCCCCGTACCGTCGTCGTCCTTGCCGCCGGGGAGGGCAAGCGGATGAAGTCCGCGTTGCCCAAGGTGTTGCACCCGTTGCTCGGCCGGACGCTGCTCGGGCATGTGCTGAACGCGGCGCAGCCGCTGGCGGCGGAGCGGACGATGGTGGTGGTCGGCCACGGCGCGGACCAGGTCCGGGCGCATCTGGCCGAGGCCGCGCCGGGAGCCGTCCCGGTCCTGCAGGCCGAGCAGTTGGGCACCGGGCACGCGGTCCGGATCGCGCTGGAGGCACCGGAGGCGTCCGGCACGGTGGTGGTGCTCAACGGCGACGTGCCGCTGCTGCGGCCGGAGACGGTGGCCGGGCTGGTCGCGGCGCACGAGAGCGAGCGTGCGGCGGCGACCGTGCTGGCCGCCGAGGTGCCGGACCCCACCGGCCTGGGGCGGATCGTGCGCGACGCCGACGGCCGGTTGGAGCAGATCGTCGAGCAGCGCGACGCCACTCCGGCGCAGCTCGCCGTCCGGGAGATCAACGCCGGCATCTACGCCTTCGACGCGGTGCGGCTGCGGGACGTGCTCGGCAAGCTCTCCACCGACAACGACCAGGGTGAGGAGTACCTCACCGACGTCTTCAAGCTGTTGGTGTCGGCCGGTGAGCCGGTGGGCGTGCACCTGGCCGGCGACCACACCGAGACGCTCGGCTGCAACGACCGGGTGGAACTGGCGGGGTTGCGGCGGCTGCTGCGGGACCGGGTCAACGAGCGCTGGATGCGTACCGGGGTGAGTCTGCTGGACCCGGAGACGACGTGGATCGACGTGACGGTGGCCCTGGACCGGGACGCGGTGGTGGACCAGAACACCCAGTTGCGCGGCGGCTCGGTGGTGGGCGCGGGCGCGGTGGTCGGGCCGGACGTGACGCTGATCGACACGGTGGTCGGGCCGGGCGCGACGGTGCTGCGTAGCCACGCGGTCGGTGCCGAGGTGGGCGCGGGCGCGAGCGTGGGGCCGTACGCGTACCTGCGGCCGGCTGCTCGGCTGGCCGAGAAGTCGAAGGTGGGCACGTTCGTCGAGGTGAAGAACTCCGAGGTGGGGGCGGGCGCCAAGGTGCCGCACCTGTCGTACGTGGGTGACGCGACGATCGGGGCGCGGGCCAACATCGGCGCGGCGACGATCTTCGTCAACTACGACGGGGTGAACAAGCACCGCACCGTGGTCGGCGAGGCGGCCTTCGTGGGTTGTGACACCAGTCTGATCGCTCCGGTCGAGGTGGGCGCCGGTGCGTACGTGGCGGCGGGCAGCGCGATCAGCAAGGACGTACCGCCCGGTGCGTTGGGTGTGACGCGGGCGCCGCAGCGCAACGTGGAGGACTGGGTGACCCGTCGGCGGCCGGGTACGGCGTCGGCGGCGGCGGCCGAGCGGGCCTTGCAGGGTGCTCCGGGTGTGACCTCGGCCGCAAGTGAAGGTGAGGCAATCCACGGCGCCGCCGAGCCGGTGGGCGGTGCGTCCGGGGCGGGAGATACTGCAACCGAATAGTCCCCGGTCGACCACCACCGTGGCCGGGTACCACCGACCAAAACGGGAGCAGACGGGCCCATGGGCAGCATCGTCGCCGAAAACCGCAAGAGCCTGATGCTCTTTTCCGGACGTGGGTTTCCGGAGCTGGCCAGGGAGATTGGTGAGGTGCTCGGCGTCGCGCCGACGCCGGCCGACGCGTACGAGTTCGCCAACGGCGAGATCTTCGTACGCTTCAAGGACTCGGTGCGTGGATCGGACGCCTTCGTGGTGCAGTCCGTCACGCACGGGGTGAACACGTGGGTCATGGAGACCCTGATCATGGTCGACGCGTTGAAGCGCGGGTCGGCGAAGCGGATCACGGTCGTGCTGCCGTTCTATCCGTACGCGCGGCAGGACAAGAAGCACCGGGGGCGGGAGCCGATCTCGGCGCGGCTGATCGCCGACCTGTTGAAGACGGCGGGGGCGAACCGGATCCTCACCGTGGACCTGCACACGGCGCAGATCCAGGGCTTCTTCGACGGCCCGGTGGACCACCTGTTCGCGATGGACATCCTGGCCGAGTACGTGGAGCGCAAGTACGCGGGCCGGCCGATGACCGTGGTCGCGCCGGACTCGGGTCGGGTGCGGGTGGCCGAGCGATGGACCGACCGGTTGGGCGGCTGCCCGCTGGCGTTCATCCACAAGACGCGGGACCCGATGAAGCCGAACCAGGTGGTGGCGAACCGGGTGGTCGGTGAGGTCGAGGGTCGGGTCTGCCTGATCGTCGACGACATGATCGACACGGGCGGCACGATCTGCAAGGCGGCGGACATCCTCAAGGAGTCCGGCGCGGCGGACGTGATCGTGGCGTCCACTCACGCGCTACTCTCCGACCCGGCGACCGAGCGGTTGAAGAACAGCCCGATCAGCGAGGTCGTGGTGACCAACACGCTGCCGTTGCCGCCGGAGAAGCAGCTCGACAAGCTCACCGTGCTCTCCATCGCACCGCTGCTGGCCCGGGCGATCCGTGAGGTGTTCGACGACGGCTCGGTGACCACCCTGTTCGGTGGTCTGAGCTGACGTCGGTGCGGGCGGGTCGGTCGTTCGGACCGGCCCGTCCGAGGGTGTGGTGTCCGCTGCTCGCAGCGGTGACGAGCGGCCCGGCGGGGTGCGGCGGGGACTGCCGTAACTCCGGGAATCCGCTCGGGTAGACTGGTGCGGTTGCCACGGCGAGGGTGCCCTGCGGGCCGCTGAAAAGCGCCGCACGGAGGCACCGTGATCGACGCGGTGCTCCGGGCAGTCGTTCTGACGCATGAGCCCCTGCGAGCCCCCCGCCCAGCACCGCCAGACGACAAAGCTGCCGCAGCGAAGCATCAGGAGTTTCCCCGTGTCCGAGGTAAAGATCAGCGCCGAGCCCCGCACCGAGTTCGGCAAGGGTGGTGCCCGTCGTACCCGCCGGGCCGGCAAGGTGCCCGCCGTGCTGTACGGCCATGGCGAGAAGCCCAAGCACATCGCGCTCCCGGCCCGCGAGTTCGCGGCGGCCATCCGTAACGGTGGCGCCAACCAGCTCCTGGCCCTGGACATCAGCGACGGCACGCAGGCGCTGGCGCTGCCGAAGGCGATCCAGCGGGACCCGATCAAGGACACCTTCGAGCACGTCGACCTGCTGCTGGTGCGTCGGGGCGAGAAGGTCACCGTGGACGTGCCGGTGCAGCTGACCGGCGAGGCGGCGCGGGACACGCTGATCGTGCACGACCACGACACCCTCTCGGTGACCGCCGACGCCACCAAGGTGCCGGACCACCTGGAGGCGTCGATCGAGGGCGCCGAGGCCGGTTCCCAGGTCACCGCCGCCGACGTGCAGCTTCCGGCGGGCGTCGAGCTGGCCGCCGACCCGGAGATGGCGGTCGCCACGGTCACCGCGGCGCCGACCGCGGAGCAGCTTGAGGCGACGCTGCCCGAGGTCGAGACGGCGGACGCCGAGGCCGAGGCCGGGGTCGGCGAGGAGACCGCCGAGGCCGCCGAGCCGGCCGGCGAGGAGAACGCCGAGGCCAAGACCGAGGCCTGATCGGTCCGCAGGCTGTGCGACAGGCGTCCCCGTGCTTCGGGGGCGCCTGTCGACGTATCGGGGACGGCCGCCGGGTGGCGGTCCGCCGGGACGAGGGAAGGGGCGGGCGGTGACGGACGAGACCGGGCCCTGGCTGGTGGTCGGTCTGGGCAATCCGGGCCGGGAGTACGCGGGCAACCGGCACAACGTCGGCTTCCTGGTCGCCGACCTGTTGGCGGGTCGGCTGGGCGGCCGGTTCGGTCGGCACAAGCGGGCGGTGGCGGAGGTCGCCGAGGGACGCCTCGGGCTGGGCGGCCCGAAGTTGGTGCTGGTCAAGCCGTTGACGTACATGAACCTCTCGGGTGGGCCGGTGGCCGGTCTGGCCCAGTTCCACAAGGTGCCGCCGGGTCAGGTGATCGCGGTGCACGACGAGCTGGACATCGCGTACGGCCAGGTGCGGGTGAAGTGCGGTGGCGGCGAGGGCGGGCACAACGGTCTGCGCTCGATGTCGAAGTCGCTGGGCACGAAGGACTACGTACGGGTGCGGTTCGGCATCGGGCGGCCGCCGGGGCGGCAGGATCCGGCGGACTACGTGCTGTCGGATTTCGGCGCGGCGGAGCGCAAGGAGTTGGACTTCCTGGTGGATCGGGCGGCGGACGTGGTGGAATCCGTGGTCATTCGAGGCGTCGAACCGACGCAGAACCTCTACCACGGTGTGTGAGGTGCGGCTGTGACGACGGGAGCGCGGAGTATGAGCAGTCCACCCATGGCCGACGGGGCGTTCGCGCGGTGGTTGGCGGGCCGCGCCGGTCAGGCGTTGCTGCGTCTGCGGGCGGAGACGGGGTTCGCCGACGCCGGTGCCTTGAAGGCGGCGGGGGACAAGGTCTCGCACGACCTGATCCGGACCGAGCTGGCGAAGTGGCGTCCGGGTGACGCGGTGCTCTCCGAGGAGGACGAGGGTTCCCGGCTGGCGTGGACGGCCGAGGTGAACGAGGCGTCGCTCTCCCGGCTGACCGCCGAGCGGGTGTGGATCATCGACCCGTTGGACGGTACCCGCGAGTTCAGCGAGGAGGGGCGCGCGGACTGGGCGGTGCACGTGGCGCTCTGGGCGCGGGACGCGTCGGCCTCGCACGGTCTGGTGGCGGGTGCTGTCGGATTGCCGGCACAGCAGCAGGTGTTGGCCACGGACGTGCCGCCGGCGTACCCGGCGGAGGGGGCCGGGGGTGCGGACCGGCGGCTGCGTCTGGCGGCCAGCCGGAGTCGCCCGCCGGTGTTCCTGACCGACCTCGCCGAGGAGGTCGGGGCGGAGTTGGTGCCGATGGGATCGGCCGGCGCGAAGATCGCCGCGGTGGTCACCGGCGAGGTGGACGCCTATATCCACGCCGGGGGCCAGTACGAGTGGGACTCGGCTGCGCCGGTGGCTGTGGCGACGGCCACCGGACTGCATGCTTCCCGGATCGACGGTTCTGCGCTGAAATACAACGAGGCCGACCCGCGTCTGCCTGACCTGCTGGTGTGCCGGGCGGATCTCGCCAGCCGGTTACTTGCAGCGTTGCACCGGCATTGCGGGTAGCCTGGCGCTACTTTCTGACATCCCCGACCGGAAAGGTCTGGAAATCGGATGACCGAGCGAATCGAGCCGGTGTCATGACCGCCACCGCTGCCTACCAGGTGACGCATCTCGACGCGTTGGAGGCGGAGAGCATCTTCGTGATGCGCGAGGTGGTCGCCGAGATGGAGCGGCCGGTCCTGCTGTTCTCCGGTGGCAAGGATTCGATCGTGATGCTGCGCCTGGCGCAGAAGGCGTTCGCTCCGGCCCAGATCCCCTTTCCGGTGATGCACGTCGACACCGGCCACAACTTCCCCGAGGTGCTGGACTACCGGGACCGGCGGGTCGCCGAGCTGAACCTGCAACTCGTGGTGGCCAGCGTGCCGGAGGCACTGGCCAGCGGGTTGGTCCGCGAGTCGGCGGACGGGATGCGCAACCGCATCCAGACGCCGGTGCTGCTCGAAGCGGTGGAGAAGCACCGCTTCGACGCCCTCTTCGGCGGGGCCCGGCGGGACGAGGAGAAGGCCCGCGCCAAGGAGCGGGTGTTCAGCTTCCGCGACGAGTTCGGCCAGTGGGACCCGAAGAACCAGCGGCCGGAGCTGTGGTCGCTCTACAACGGCCGGCACCACCCGGGTGAGTCGATCCGGGTGTTCCCGCTGTCCAACTGGACCGAGTTGGACGTGTGGCACTACATCGCCCGAGAGCGGATCGAGCTGCCGTCGATCTACTACGCGCACGAGCGCGAGGTGGTCGAGCGCGACGGGATGCTCTACGCGGTCAACGAGTTCCTGCCCGCGCGGGCGGGGGAGGAGCGCTTCAAGGCCCAGGTGCGCTACCGCACCGTCGGCGACGCCTCCTGCACCGCGGCGGTGAGTTCGGACGCGGACACCGTCGAGAAGGTCATCGAGGAGGTCGCCGCGACCCGGATCACCGAGCGCGGGGCCACCCGGGGTGACGACCGGGTCAGCGAGGCCGCGATGGAGGACCGCAAGCGGGAGGGCTACTTCTGATGACCACCGAGACGCTCGCGCCGGGCGACGCCGAGGGCCGGGCCGTCGGGTCGGAAGGCCGACCGATGGACCTGCTGCGCTTCGCCACCGCCGGCAGTGTCGACGACGGCAAGTCGACCCTGATCGGCCGGCTGTTGTACGACACGAAGTCGCTGTTCACCGACCAGTTGGCCGCGGTGGAGGCGGTCAGCGCGGCCCGGGGCGACGAGTACACGAACCTGGCGCTGCTCACCGACGGCCTGCGCGCCGAGCGGGAGCAGGGCATCACCATCGACGTGGCGTACCGGTACTTCGCCACGCCCCGGCGCAAGTTCATCATCGCCGACACCCCCGGGCACATCCAGTACACCCGGAACATGGTCACCGGGGCGTCGACCGCCGACCTGGCGCTGATCCTGGTGGACGCCCGCAAGGGCCTGGTCGAGCAGTCCCGCCGGCACGCCTTCCTCTGCTCGCTGCTGCGGGTGCCGCACCTGGTGCTCTGCGTCAACAAGATGGACCTGGTGGACTACTCGCAGGACGTCTTCGAGCGGATCGCCGACGAGTTCACCGCGTTCGCGGCGAAGCTGGACGTGCCGGACCTGACCGTGGTGCCGATCTCCGCGCTGAAGGGCGACAACATCGTCACCCGCTCGGAGAGCATGCCCTGGTACGAAGGCCCGGCGCTGCTGCACCACCTGGAGCGGGTGCACATCGCCAGCGACCGGAACCTGGTCGACGTCCGGTTCCCGGTGCAGTACGTGATCCGGCCGCAGTCGAGGGTGGTCACCGACTATCGCGGCTACGCCGGTCAGGTCGCCTCGGGCGTGCTCAAGCCGGGCGACGAGGTGATGGTGCTGCCGTCCGGCTTCACCAGCCGGATCGCGTCGGTGGAGACCGCCGACGGGCCGGTCGCGGAGGCGTTCCCCCCGATGTCGGTGACGGTACGGCTGACCGACGAGATCGACATCTCGCGGGGCGACATGATCTGCCGCCCGAACAACGCCCCGGCGGTGGCGCAGGACATCGAGGCGATGGTCTGCTGGATGGACGAGAGCCGTCCGTTGCAGGTCGGCGGCAAGTACGCCATCAAGCACACCACCCGGTCGGCGCGGGCGATCGTGCGCGGCCTGCACTACCGCCTGGACATCAACTCGCTGCACCGCGACGAGGCGGCGACCGAGCTGCGGCTCAACGAGATCGGCCGGGTACGGCTGCGGACCACGGTGCCGCTGCTTGCCGACGAGTACCGCCGCAACCGGACCACCGGTGGTTTCGTCATCATCGACGAGACCACCAACCGCACCGTCGGCGCCGCCATGATTGTGGAGACCGCCTGACCGCACCGACCTGATCCCTACGGCGCGCGCCGGTCACCCTGGCCACCCCGGTCACCCTGGCCACCCCGGTCACCCTTGCCACCCTCGTCACCCTGGCCACCCTCGTCGGCCTCACCCGATGCCCCAGGGTGCGGCGACTCGTCGCAAGGTCATGCTCGATCCGGGATCGAGTGGTCTCATGGCGGCACCGAGACCACTCGATCCAGGATCGAGCGCGATCGTGGATCGCGATGCGGCGAGAGTGGGGCGCGATGCGGCGAGAGCGGGGGCGGCGTGGCGACCCATCAGCTCACCGGGGCACTGCTGGTCACCGCCAGCGGCACCCGGCTCGGGAAGCGAGCAGGGTCAGCTCGTCGGGGTGGTGCGGTGTCGGCATGTCGAGCTGATGCGTCCACGCCATCAGCTCGACAGGCGGCGTGCGAGGCCCTTGGGCGTCCGAGACACCTCGGGCCTGCGTGGCACCTCGGCGTGCGAGACCCTTGGGCGTCCGAGACACCTCGGCGTGCGAGACCCTCGGGCGGAGGAGACACCTGCGGAGCCGCAGGCGGCTGAGCGGGGTCAGGCGGGGCGGGTCAGGCGGGGCGGGCCAGGAGAAGCGGGTCAGGAGAGGCGGGTTGCGCCGGCGGCCGGGAGCACGGTGAACCGGGTGGGGGTGGCGTAGCCGCGGGCGGCGTAGGCCGCGCCGACGGCGTCGCCCACCTCGACGGCCCGGTCCGCCTCGACCAGGGCCAGCACGCAGCCGCCGAAGCCGCCGCCGGTCATCCGCGCGCCGAGCGCCCCGGCGGCGAGCGCCGTGTCGACGGCGGTGTCGACCTCTCCGACGGTGATGGCGAAGTCGTCGCGCATGGAGGCGTGCGAGGCGGTGAGCAGGGGACCGATCCGCCGGATCTCCCCGGCCCGCAGCAGGGCGACGCTGTCGCGTACCCGCTGGTTCTCGGTGACCACGTGCCGGGTCCGGCGGCGCGTCTCGTCGTCGGGCAGCCGGGCCAGCGCGTCGTCCAGGGCGTCGGCGGGTACGTCCCGCAGTGCCGGCACGCCCAGCAGGCTGGCGGCCTTCTCGCAGGTGGCGCGGCGGGACGCGTACTCGCCGTCGGCGTGCCGGTGCGGGGCGCGGCTGTCGATCACCAGGATCGCCAGGCCGTCGTGGTCCAGGTCGAACGGGATGTGGTCCACCTGCTCGGTGCGGCAGTCGAGGAAGAGGGCGTGGCCGGCCCGGCAGCGGATCGCGGCCGACTGGTCCATGATGCCGGTGGGCGCGCCCACGTAGTGATTCTCGGCGCGTTGCGCCAGCCGGGGCTGATGCGCAGCGGGCAGGTCCAGCCCGCCGAGGTCGACCAGCGCGGTGAGCACGGCGGCCTCCAGCGCGGCCGAGGAGGACAGACCGGCGCCGAGCGGCACGTCGGAGGCGACGGCCAGTCGAGCGCCGGGCACCGGGTGACCGGCCTCGCGCAGCGCCCACACCACCCCGGCCACGTACGCCGCCCAGCCGGTGACCCGGCCGGGGGCGGTCACCTCGTCGAGGCCGAAGTCGACCGTCTCGCCGGTCAGTTCGGACCAGACCGTCCAGTCGTCGGTGGGCCGGGGCGCTGCGGCGACGACGGTGCGCAGCGGCAGCGCGAACGGCAACACGAAGCCGTCGTTGTAGTCGGTGTGCTCGCCGATCAGGTTGACCCGGCCGGGAGCCGCCCAGCGGCCGGCGGGTGGCTCGGCGTACACCTGCCGGAAGCCGGCCTCGGCGCGGGCGGCGACGTCGGTCACGGCCGTTCCAGCACGTGCGCGCGGTAGAAGGCCCAGGCGTCGGAGACCATGTCGTGCAGGGTCGGCTTGCGTGGCTCCCAGCCCAGCTCGGCGCGGGCCAGCGCGGAGGAGGCGACCAGTTCGGCCGGGTCGCCCTCGCGGCGCGGTGCCACCTCCACCGGCACCGGGTGGCCGGTGACCTCGCGGACCACCTCGACGACCTGCCGGTTGGTGAAGCCGTTGCCGTTGCCGAGGTTGTAGATGCGGTGCCGTCCCGGGGTGGCCGCGTCGAGGGCGAGTAGGTGGGCGCGGGCCAGGTCGGCGACGTGGATGTAGTCGCGGACGCAGGTGCCGTCGGCGGTGGGGTAGTCGTCGCCGAAGAGTTGCAGCTTCTCCCGCCGGTCGGCGGCCACCTCCAGCGCGATGGGGACGAGGTGGGTCTCCGGGTCGTGTCGTTCGCCGAGGGCGGTGTCGCCGTCGAGGTACGCCCCTGCGACGTTGAAGTAGCGCAGCGAGACGGCGGCCAGGCCGTGCCCGATCGCCTCGGAGGTGAGCGCCATGTCGACGGCGAGCTTGGTCGCGCCGTACGTGTTGGTCGGGGCCTTGACCGCAGTCTCCGGGATGGGCAGCTCGGTCGGGTTGCCGTAGACGGCGGCGGTGGAGGAGAAGACCATCCGGGGTACGCCGGCGGCGCGTACGGCGTCGATCAGCGCCAGCGACCCGACGGTGTTGGTGTGCCAGTACTTCTCCGGGGCGGTCATCGACTCACCGGCGGCGATCAGGGCGGCGAAGTGCAGCACGCCGTCGAATCCCGCCTGCGGGGTGAGCACCCGGGCCGCGTCGTGGATGCCGGCCTCGACGTGGACGGCGTCGGGCGCGAGCGCCTCCCGGTGGCCGGTGCACAGGTCGTCCAGGACCACCACGTCGTGCCCGGCGTCGAGCAGCATCCGGGTCACCACGCTCCCGATGAAGCCGGCGCCGCCGGTGACGAGCAGTTTCACGTCGCTCTCCTCCTACCTGGACCTGTGGTGGTCACCCTACAACTCCACCACGACCAACCATTTCTGAACAGAGTCGAACACGGCCGGGGCGCGTCCCGCTGACTACCATCACTGTCATGCGGGCAGCGCGTCGGCGCGGACCCAGGCGACGGGGCGCACAGCGGTCCCGCCGCCAGCCCGGGCCGGTGGCCAGAGCCGTCGCCCGGGTGGTGGTGCGGGCGGCCGACGGCACCCTGCGACTCGTCACCGACCTGCTCGGCGCCGGGCCGGCCGCCGGACGGGAACGGATCAGCGAGGCCGAGCTGCGGGATCTGGTCGCCGCGAACACCGTGCTCGACCCGGTCGGTCGTCGCATCATCGACGAGGTGCTGGTGGCCGGCGCCAGCCTGGTCCGCGAGGTGATGATGCCCCGCACCGAGGTGGTGTTCCTCTCTGCGGCGCTGACCGTCGCCGAGGCGGAACCCCTGGTCCGGGCCGGTACGCACACCCGCTATCCGGTGGTCGACGGCACCCATGACGACGTGGTCGGTGTGGTGCACCTGCGCGACGTGCTGCTGCGCCCGGACCGCGACCCGGGCACCACGGTCGGCGAGCTGGCCCGGGAGGTCAAGCGGTTGCCGGCCAGCAAGCGGGTACTCGCCGCGCTGACCGAGATGCGGCGGGAGGGGCACCACCTGGCCGTGGTGATCGACGAGTACGGCGGCACCGCCGGCATCGTCACCTGCGAGGACCTGATCGAGGAACTGGTCGGCGAGATCCACGACGAGTACGCCGACACGCCCGAACCGGCCCTCGCAGGCCTGCCCACGGTGGTCGACGGCCGGCTCAACCTGACCGACTTCGCCGAGCGCACCGGCGTGCACCTGCCGCACGGTCCGTACGAGACGGTGGGTGGCTTCGTGATGGCGTCGCTCGGCCGGTTGCCCGGGCCGGGCGACGAGATCCCGGTGCCCGGGGCGGGCGACGATCCCACCCCCGGCGGCTGGCTGCTGCGGGTGCTCACACTGGAGGGCCGCCGGGTGGCCCGGCTCGCGGTCACCGTCGGCCGCCTGCCGGAACAGCGTCGCGATCCGGGTGGCGTCGCCGAGCGGGCGCGACCTGCCGGCCCGTCATGACGGACGCCGGGTGTTGCTGACAGAATCGGCGGCATGTCCGACGTTCCCGCCCGACCTCGCGTCTTCTCCGGCATCCAGCCGACGGCCGACTCGTTCCACCTCGGCAACTACCTGGGCGCGGTCCGGCACTGGGTGGCGTTGCAGGAGTCGCACGACGCCTTCTACTGCGTGGTCGACCAGCACGCGATCACGGCGGGGCACGAGCCGAAGGTGTTGCTCCAGCGGTCGCGGACGGCCGCCGCGCAACTGCTCGCCGTCGGGCTGGACCCGGAACGCTGCACCCTGTTCGTGCAGTCGCAGGTGCCCGAGCACGCGCAGTTGGCCTGGGTGCTGGGCTGCATCACCGGCTTCGGTGAGGCCAGCCGGATGACGCAGTTCAAGGACAAGTCCCAGAAGCAGGGCAACGAGCGGGCCAGCGTCGGGCTGTTCACGTACCCGATCCTGCAGGCGGCGGACATCCTGCTCTACCAGGCCCACGCCGTGCCGGTCGGCGAGGACCAGCGGCAGCACCTGGAGCTCTCCCGCGACCTGGCGCAGCGGTTCAACTCGCTGTTCGGCAAGACCTTCACGGTGCCCGCACCGCACATCGTGAAGGAGACCGCCAAGATCACCGACCTGCAGGACCCGACGGCCAAGATGTCGAAGTCGTCGTCCTCCCCGGGCGGCATCGTCGACCTGCTGGAGGACCCGGCCCGGTCGGCCAAGAAGATCCGCTCGGCGGTCACCGACACCGGTCGGGACATCCTCTTCGACGCCGAGACCAAGCCGGGCGTCTCCAATCTGCTCACCATCTTCTCCGCGCTGAGCGGGCGCGGCATCGACGACCTGGTCGCCGCGTACGCCGGCAAGGGCTACGGCGATCTCAAGAAGGACCTCGGCGAGGTGGTGCGGGAGTTCGTCACCCCGATCCAGCAGCGCACCCGCGCGTACCTCGACGACCCGGCCCAACTCGACAAGCTCCTCGCGGCCGGTGCGGAGAAGGCCAGGTCGGTGGCGGCGCCGACGCTGCGGACCGCGTACGAGCGGGTGGGCTTCTTCCCGCCGGTACGCGGCGAGTAGTCGCCCGCACGAGGGCGAGCAGTCGGTGGCCGGAGAGGTGACGCGGAGCGTGGATCAGGGCAGCGGTGTCCCGTCGACCGGTGACATCGTCCAGATCGGCATCGCGGTCGACATCCCCGAGCCGTGGGGCGGCGAGCTGACCCGACGTCGACTGGCCTCCGGCGACCCGAACACGGTGCCGGCCCACGTCACCCTGCTCGGGCCGACCGAGATCCCGGTCTCCGCGCTGCCCGAGGTGGAACGGCACCTCGACCGGGTCGCCGCCGAGCACCTGCCGTTCACCCTGCACCTGCGCGGCACGGGCACCTTCCGGCCGGTGACGCAGGTGGTCTTCGTGACGGTGGCGGCCGGCATCAGCGAGTGCGAACTGCTCGCCGCCGCGATCAACTCGGCCCCTCAGCTCCGCCGTGAGCTGCGCTTTCCCTACCATCCACACGTGACGGTGGCCCAGGACGTCGCGCCGGAGGCCCTCGACCGGGCATACGAGGACCTGGCCGACTTCTCCGCGATGTTCGAGGTGGAGGGCTTCACCCTGTTCTCGCACAGCGGGCAGACCCGGTGGCAGCCCCGCCGGGACTTCCGGCTGGGCGGCTGACCGGTGAACGTGCTGGGGCGGGTCGAGGCGGGCGTCGACCGTGGGCTGCGGGCCGCCCGCCACCGCTCCCCGGCCTTCGGGCACCTGTGGCGGGCCGGGGTGCGCTACACCGACCTGCACGGCGGGCGGCTGGCCGCCGCGATCGCCTACTACGGGTTCTTCGCGGTCTTCGCCCTCGCCCTGGTGTCGTACGCGGCCTTCGGCGCCATCCTGGACGAGAACGACGAGGTACGCGCGGGGGCGGAGGAGTTCCTTCGGGAGAACCTGCCCTTCCTCGACCCGGCGCAGGTGGCCGAGAGCAGCGGCACGGTCGGCGTGGTCGGTCTGCTGATCCTGGTCCTGACCGGGATCGGCTGGGTGGAGGCGATCCGCTCGTCGCAGCGGCTGATCCACGGGCTGGACCAGCATCCCGGCAATCTGATCGTCCGCCGCCTGGTCGACCTCGGCGTCCTGCTCGTGGTCTTCGTGCTGCTCGGCATCTCGGTGGCGGCGGTCGACGCGCTGGAGACGCTGCTGCGGTTCCTGCTGCGCAGCACCGGCTCGGTCGGGCTGACCACGGTCAGCGCGGTGCTCAGTGTGGTGGTGAACGCGGTGCTGGCGACGCTGCTGCTGGTGGCGGTGCCCCGGCTGCGGATGAGCCGGTCCCGGCTACGGCCGGTGGTGTTGCTCGTCGCGGTCGGCATCACGCTGCTCAACACCGTCGGGCGGTTCTGGGTGGGGCGGGTGGAGCACAACCCGGCGTACACCGTGGTGGCCACCGCCGTGGGCCTGCTGGTCTATCTCTATCTGCTCAACCAGTTGGTGCTCTTCGGTGCCGCGTTGGCCGCGACCAGCCGGCGCGGCCAGGTGGTCGACCTGGCCAGCCGCCCCCGACCGGTCGACCTCGACGCGGAGAGTGATCCCGGTACCCCGGGCGGGGCCGGCTGACCGTGATGTGAGGAACCCGCCCCGACCTCGTCGGCCACCGACGATGATGGGCCCGTGGGGGCACTCGTGACGTTGGACCTGCCGAGCGATTCACCGCTGCTCGACCTGCCGTGGATCATCACGTTCGGGCCGCTCGGTGACGCCGACGAGTGGGAGCCGGTGGTCTGCGGGCCGTACGAGCGGCCGCACGCGTTGGCGCTGGCCGAGGCGGTGGTGGCCGAGGAGCAGTTGATGGCGGTGGTCGAGCCGTTGGTGCCGGCCGTGAACGTGGCGCAGATCCGTGGTGAGATCGCCGCCGCGCAGCTCGCCGCCACCGACGAGACGGTCCGGGTGGACGAGGCCGACCTGTACGGCGACTACGAGGACCTCGTCGACGAGGAGGAGATGGCGGCGGCCGAGCGGGAGGACGCGAGCGGGCCGCTGCCGGTGCCGGACGAGGCGGAGCTGCGGGCCGGGTTCGCCCGGATCGCGACTCGGCTGCCCGGGGGCTGAACACCACCCGGCACCGGTGCCCGAACGTCGTCGTCCGGGCACCGGTGCCGGCACCGCACCCCCCACCACAAGGGGTCGTCGTCTCGGTCGCCCCGGCGGGGACCAGATCGGGTGATACCCCGGTCAGCGCCGTTCGAACCAGGCGGCCGTGTCGCCGGGGAGCAGGTGGCCGCCGTCGCGTTCGGTGAGCGGCGCGCTGGCCACGAGCGGCGTGCCGTACCCGTCGATCAGGACCGGCGAGTCGCCGGTGTTCACCACGCAGGTCAGCACCGTGGCGCCGACCTCCCGGTGGAACGCGAGCACGTCCGGGCCGGTCTGCCGCCAGGTGATGCCGCCGGTGCCGGCCAACGCCGGGTGGGTGTGCCGGATCCGCAGCGCCGTGCGGTACAGCTCCAGGGTCGAGCCGGGCACGTCGGACTGTGCGGCGACCGAGAGGGCCTGCCAGGTTGCCGGGGCCGGTAGCCAGCTCAGTGCGCTGCCGGCCGGTCCGAAGCCGTACGGCGCCAGGTCGCCGCTCCACGGGATCGGGACCCGGCAGCCGTCCCGGCTCTCCCCGGTACGCAGGAAGGCCGGGTCCTGACGCAGCTCGTCGGGCAGGTCGAGCACCTCGGGCAGCCCCAGTTCCTCGCCCTGATAGAGGTAGGCGCAGCCGGGCAGGGCGAGCATCAGCAGCGCGGCGGCGCGGGCCCGTCGCAGCCCGACCTCTCCGTCGCCGTACCGGGTGACGTGCCGTTGCCGGTCGTGGTTGGAGAGCACCCAGGTGGTGGGGGCGCCGACGATGGTGGACTCGCCCAACGCGGTGTCGATCACCTTGCGGAACGAGTCGGCCGACCAGGTGGCGTCGAGGAAGTCGAAGCTGAACGCCTGGTGCAGCTCGTCCGGGCCGATGTAGCGGGCCAGCCGCTGCGGGGTCTCCGCCCACGCCTCGGCCACCGCCATCCGGTGGCCGGGGTAGCTGTCCAGGATGGGGCGCCAGGCGCGGTAGATGTCGTGCACCTCGTCCTGGTCGAAGTAGGGCAGGCGGCCCTTGCCGAGCAGTTCTGACTGGCGGCGGCCGGTGGTCATCGAGCTGAAGCCGACGTCCGGCAACCCCTCCGCCTTGATCATGCCGTGGGCCACGTCGATGCGGAATCCGTCGACGCCACGGTCCAGCCAGAACCGCAGCACGTCCTCGAACTCGGCGCGTACCTCCCGGTGGCGCCAGTTCAGGTCGGGCTGGGCCGGGTCGAACAGGTGCAGGTACCACTGGCCGTCGGGAACCCGGGTCCAGGCCGGGCCGCCGAAGATGCTCTCCCAGTCGTTCGGGGGCTGCTCACCGTGTTCGCCCTTGCCGTCGGCGAAGAGATACCGCGCCCGCTCGGCGGAACCGGGGGCGGCGGCCAGCGCGGCCTGGAACCACGGGTGCCGGTCGGAGGTGTGGTTCGGGACCAGGTCCACGATGATCCGCAGGCCGAGCGCGTGCGCGTCGGTGATCATCGCTTCGAAGTCGCCGAGGGTGCCGAACATCGGGTCGACGTCGCGGTAGTCGGCCACGTCGTAGCCGCCGTCGACCATCGGCGAGGTGTAGAAGGGGGTCAGCCAGAGCGCGTCCACGCCGAGGTCACGCAGGTAGGGCAGGCGTTCGCGGATGCCCTGGAGATCACCGATGCCGTCGCCGTCGGAGTCGGCGAAGCTGCGGACGTAGACCTGGTAGACGACGGCGGATCGCCACCAGTCGGCGTCGGAGGTCAGCGGCGACGGAGGGCTGACGGTCATCGGGTGTTCCCCGTTCTGTGGTGCGGGACGGCGGCACCCGGGCATGGGCGAGGTGGCGCGGGTGTCTGAGAAGAATGCCGCGACGCCGCTGCAAGAGTCAAGCATTTCTTGCGCAAGGGCGGCGGTGGATGTGTCGCGCTGATGGGCGGTGGGCGGCCGAAATCAGCCCGACCTCAGGTGGGGCGGCGGTGGCAGGTGTCCGGCGTCACGCCGGAACGGACAGCGCCGGCGACGACGGTCGCCGACCCTGGTCGCCCTGCGGGGCGCTGTCGTCGCGGCGGACCACCGCGGTCGAGCCACGGACCACCAGCTCGGGACGGAACAGGTACTCCGAATGCGGGGCGGCGTGGCCGTTGATCTCGTCGACCAGGGCCCGGACCGCGGCGACCGCCATCGCGGCCACCGGCTGGCGCATGGTGGTCAGCGGCGGGTCGGTGAAGGCCATCAGCGGCGAGTCGTCGTAACCGACCACCGACAGGTCCTCCGGAACGGAGAGTCCGCGCTGCCGGGCGGCCCGGATCGCGCCGAGTGCCATCAGGTCCGAGCCGCAGACGATCCCGGTGGCGCCCCGCTCGATCAGGCGGCCGGCGGCGGCCTCGCCGCCCTCCACGCCGAACAGGGAGAGCTCGGTCAGCTCGCGCAACTCGTCGTCGTCGAGCTGGACGAGGCGACTCATCGCGGTCTTGTACCCGCTGACCTTGCGCTGCACCGGCACGAACCGGTCCGGCCCGGTGATCAGGCCGATCCGGCGGTGGCCCAGGGCGCCCAGGTGCGACACGGCCAACTCCGCCGCCTCGCGGTCGTCGCAGGAGACGAAGGGGGCCGGGATGCCGGGGGCGTACCCGTTGATCATGACGATCGGCAGCGGCCGGGCGATCAGGGTGCGGTAGCGGTCGTGGTCGGCGGCGGTGTCGGCGTGCAGCCCGGAGACGAAGACGATCCCGGAGACCTGCCGGTCGAGCAGCATCTCCACGTACTCGTCCTCGCGGACGCCGCCGGGGGTCTGGGTGCACAGCACCGGGGTGAACCCGGTCGGGGCCAGCGCCGACTCGATGATCTGGGCGAAGGCGGGGAAGATCGGGTTGTCCAGTTCCGGTACCACCAGGCCGACCAGCCCGGCACTGCGCTTGCGGAGCCGGGCGGGGCGCTCGTAGCCGAGCACGTCGAGGGCGGTCAGGACGGCCTGCCGGGTCTCGGGTGCCACACCGGGTCGGTCGTTGAGCACCCGCGACACCGTGGCCTCGCTGACGTCGGCCTGCTGGGCTATGTCGGACAGGCGAGCGCGCATGGGCGCACTGTAGCTCACCCTCAACTTCTTGCGCAGTGGTCGGCAAGAACTTGCAGAATCGAGCAGCGGGCGGCGGTTCGCCCCTGCAAACGTGCTCTCGCAACGGTTGTCGCCGGGACGCTGGGTGCGTTTGCGGTGTGCAGAGCGTGATTCACTCGCCGTCCACAGTCTGCGTGGGCCCCGCGAAATGCCGGTAAAGCCGCAGTTGTGGAGTGGTCAGGTTGCGGATCCGGCTCGGTTGTTGCGGTGATGTTCGCAAGGGGTTTCGAGTTACGAAAGTTCTTGCTAATGTCCCGCCGACACCCGGCAGGAATCTAGGAGCGAACATGCGTCGCACAGCCAGGGGGATCGCCGTACTCGCCTCCGCCACCCTCGCCCTCTCCGTCGCTGCCTGCGGCGGCGGCGAGGACAACCCGGCCGATGGGCAGTCCACCGTCGACCCCGCTTCCCTCACCGCAGAGCTGACCTGGTGGGACACCTCGGACCCGCAGAACGAGGGCCCCGCGTTCCAGGAACTGATCGCCAAGTTCAACCAGACGCACCCGAACGTGAAGATCAACTATCAGTCGGTCCCGTTCGGTGAGGCGCAGAACAAGTTCAAGACCGCCGCGCAGGCCAAGAGCGGCGCGCCGGACATCCTCCGCGCCGAGGTGGCCTGGGTGCCGGAGTTCGCCTCGCTGGGCTACCTCTACGCGCTGGACGGCTCCGAGCTGCTCGCCGACTCCGCCGACTTCCTGGAGACGCCGCTGGCGTCCAACAAGTTCGACGGCAAGACGTACGGCGTCCCGCAGGTCACCGACAGCCTGGCGCTGATGTACAACAAGGAGCTGCTCAGCCAGGCTGGCGTCGGCGCGCCGCCGAAGACCTGGGCGGAGCTGAAGACCGCCGCGCAGGCGGTCAAGGAGAAGACCGACGCCGAGGGCGTGTACGTCAACCCGGCCGGCTACTTCATGCTGCCCTTCATGTACGGCGAGGGCGGCGACCTGGTCGACACCACGACCCAGAAGATCGTCATCAACTCGGAGCAGAACGCGGCCGGGCTGGCGATCGCCAAGGACCTGATCACCAGCGGCGCGGCGGCCAAGCCGTCCGCCAACGACGCCTACGGCACCATGATGACCCTCTTCAAGGAGAAGAAGGTCGCCATGATCATCAACGGCCCGTGGGAGGTCAACAACGTCACGTCGGCCCCCGGCTTCGGCGGCCTGGAGAACCTGGGCATCGCCCCGGTGCCGGGCGGGTCGGCGCGGGCCGGTGGCCCGGTCGGCGGCCACAACTACGTGATCTGGTCCGGCATGCCGCAGGAGAAGGTGGACGCCGCCGTCGCGTTCGTCAAGTTCATGAGCTCCGCCGATTCGCAGGCGTTCCTGTCCGAGAAGCTCGGCCTGCTGCCGACCCGCACCTCCGCGTACGCCCTCGACCCGGTCAAGAACAACCCGGTCGTGGCCGCGTTCCAGCCGGTCGTGGAGGCCGGTGTGGGCCGCCCGTGGATCCCCGAGGCCGGTCAGTTCTTCGGCCCGCTCGACCAGATGGCCACCGAGGTCCTGATCCAGAACAAGGACCCGAAGGCCGCGCTGGACACCGTGGCCCGGAAGTACAAGGCCGAGGTCGTGCCCGGCTACGGGCTCTGACCGCCCGCGCCGGCTCCGGCCGGTGACCTTTCGGCACCCGGCAGGGTCGCGCGGCCGTCGCGGTCGCGCGCCCCTGCCGGACTTCTCCTCGGGAGCGCTGATGACCACCGTGACAGCCGACCCGGCGCCGTCGTCCACGACGCCGCCCGGCCGGTCCGCTCGAACGTCCCGGCTGCGCCGCAGTTGGGACAAGCACTGGTACGCCTGGGCGATGGTGCTGCCCGTCGTGATCGTCCTGGCGGTGCTGATCTTCTATCCGCTGTTCCGCGGGATCTGGCTCTCCTTCACCGATCTCACCGAGGCCAACCAGGTCGCCGAGATCTGCACCAAGTCGATCACCGGCAGCGAGGTCTGCCGGGACAACCCCAACAAGTGGGAGTTCGTCGGCCTCGACAACTACGTCCGCGTCCTCACCGGCCAGGTCGGCGAATTCTGGCAGTGGACCGGCACCACGCTGATCTGGACGTTCGTCTGCGTGGCCTGCCACTTCGGTCTCGGTCTCGGCCTGGCCACCATGCTCAACCGGCCGATGTGGGGCCGCAGCATGTACCGGGTGCTGCTGGTGCTGCCCTGGGCGGTGCCGGCCTTCGTCAGCGCCTTCGCCTGGAAGTTCATCTTCAACGAGCGCTTCGGCCTGGCCAACGCCCTGCTCTCGGCGGTCGGGATCGACCCGGTCTCCTGGTTCGCCGACCGCTGGACGGCGCTGCTGACCGCCATCGTGACCAACATCTGGCTCGGCGTGCCGTTCATGATGGTGGCGCTGCTCGGCGGGATGCAGACGATCCCGTCCGAGCTGTACGAGGCAGCCGAGATCGACGGTGCCTCGCCGTGGCAGCGGTTCGTCAACATCACCCTGCCCGGCCTGCGTCCGGTCAGCATGACCGTGGTGCTGCTCGGCACCATCTGGACGTTCAACATGTTCCCGATCATCTTCCTGGTGACCGAGGGGCAGCCGGCGGGACAGAGCGAGATCCTGGTGACCGGTGCCTACCGGGCGGCGTTCGAGGGCATCCGCAACTACTCGCTCGCCTCCACGTACGGCGTACTGATCCTGTCGATCCTGCTGGTGTTCTCGGTGTTCTACCGGCGGGCCCTGCGCAAGCAAGGCGAGGTGTGGTGATGGCGCAGGCACGCAGACCCGCGCAGGCGCGCAGCCGCCGTTCCCCGGTGAAGTCGGTCCTGCTGCACGGCACGTTGATCCTGGCCTCGCTGATCGCGGTCGGCCCGATCGCCTGGGTGCTGCTGTCGTCGCTCAAGCCCGGGTACGCGATCCAGAGCAGCGAGCTGACCCTGTTCCGGGACACCACGCTGGCCAACTACAGCTACGTGCTGACCAGCACCAACTTCCCCCGGTGGTTCCTCAACTCGGTGGTCGTCGCGGCGTTCACCATGGGGATCGGCATCTTCCTGTCGGCCACCACCGGCTACGCGGTGTCCCGGTTCAACTTCCCGGGCCGCCGGCCGCTGATGATGGTCTTCCTGGTCACCCAGATGTTCCCGGTGGCGATCCTGATCGTGCCGATCTACACGATCATGGCGCGGCTCGGGCTGATCAACACGATGCCCGCGTTGATCATCGCGTACCTGACCATCGCGGTGCCGTTCTGCGCCTGGATGTTGAAGGGCTACTTCGACTCCATCCCGACCTCGCTGGACGAGGCGGCGGCGCTGGACGGGTGCGGCCCGTTCGCCACCTTCTGGCGGGTGGTGTTGCCGTTGGCCCGCCCGGCGGTGGCGGTCACCGCGTTCTACACCTTCCTCACCGCATGGGGCGAGGTGGCGTACGCGTCGGCCTTCATCCAGACCGACAACAAGTTCACCCTGGCCTACGGGCTCCAGCAGTTCGTGCCGCAGTTCAACCCGCAGTGGGAGTACCTGACGGCCGCCGCCGTCCTGGTCACCATCCCGGCCGGGCTGGTCTTCTTCTTCGCCCAGAAGCACCTCGTCTCCGGCCTGACCGCAGGGGGCACGAAGGGCTGACCGGAAGGCCCTCTACTACAAACCGTCGTTGATAGGGCAGGATGGGCCGGGTGGAAGCACTTCGACTCATCCTCCTCTACGGCCACCTGATCGGCTTCGCGCTGCTGCTCGGCGGCGCGATCGCCCAATACCTCACCGGCAAGATCCGGATCAACGCCGCGATGCTCTGGGGCGCGGTGATCCAACTTGCCACCGGCATCGGTCTGTCGGCTCCGCTGCGTGACGGCGACGAGCCGGCACCGGCGAAGCTCGGCGTGAAGCTGGTGCTCGCGCTGATGATCTTCGTAATGGTCTTCTTCTCCCGCAAGCGGGACGAGGTCAACCGGGGACACTTCCTCGCCATCGTGGGATTGACCCTGGTCAACGCCGCTGTCGCGGTCTTCTGGTGATGGGCGGCGAGCCCGCCGATCATTGCTTGAAAAGGACTTAACGGACGCACCTACGCCCACTTGCCGCCGCCCTGAGTGATCTGCCCCACCGGAGCATTACGTACGGGTAACAGGCCTCCAACAGTCCTGCACGATTGTCGTTCGGCAGGTGGGCGCGGGCGTACGCTCTGCGTCCGTAACGTGGGATGCCGGCGGCACAGCGCAAGCCGGTTCAAGGGCAGCCACCGCAACCACGCGGTGTGCAGTGGGAAGGAGACGTCTTGCGCTCGGTGCGTGGGATGCGGATCGCCTCGGTCATCGCGGCGGGTGGGCTCGTACTGAGCGCCGCCGCCTGTGGCGAGGCCCCGGATGAGGACAACAACGCCGGTACGGGCGGCGAGAAGTTCACCGCCTGTATGGTCACCGACGTCGGCGGCATCGACGACAAGTCGTTCAACGCCTCGGCCTGGAAGGGCCTGCAGGACGCCAAGGCCGAGAACAGCAACATCGAGATCAAGAACACCGCGTCCAAGGCCGAGGCGGACTACGAGCCGAACCTCACCCAGTACGTGAACCAGGACTGCAACTTCATCCTGGCCGTCGGTGGCCTGATGACCGACGCCACCAAGAAGATCGCCGAGGCGAACACGGACCAGCAGTTCGCGATCGTCGACGCCAACCCCGGGGTGGGCAACGTCTACCCGATGGAGTTCGACACCGCCCAGGCCGGCTTCCTCGCCGGCTACGTCGCCGCCGGCATGAGCGAGAGCGGCAAGGTGGCCACCTACGGCGGCATGAAGATCCCGCCGGTGACCATCTTCATGGACGGCTTCGTCGACGGCGTCGCGCACTACAACCAGGCCAAGAGCGCCAACGTGCAGGCCCTGGGCTGGAACAAGCAGACCCAGAACGGGTCGTTCACCAACGACTTCATCAAGCAGGACGAAGGCAAGAAGGTCAGCGACGCGCTGGTCGCCCAGGGCGCGGACATCATCATGCCGGTCGCCGGCGGCGCCGGCCTGGGCACCACCGGTGCGGCCAAGGCCTCCGGCGGCAAGTACAACACCATCTGGGTGGACGTCGACGGCTGCGAGAGCACGCCGGACTGCTCGGCGATCATCACCACCGTGGTGAAGAACATCCCGGGTGCCGTCAAGGAGGCCGTGCTCAAGGCCGCCGGTGGCGAGAAGCTCAACGCCGAGGAGGGCTTCGTCGGCACGCTGGCCAACGACGGCGTCTCGATCGCCCCGTACCACGAGTTCGACAGCAAGGTCCCGGCCGAGCTCAAGGCCGAGGTCGACAAGCTGAAGGCGGACATCGCCGCGGGCACCGTCAAGGTCGAGTCGGCCGCCCAGCCGAAGTGACCCGTCACCGGTCGCCCCGGTGAGACGATCACCGGGGCGACCGGTACGCGGAGCCGAATCATGATCCGGCCGCTCCGGCGCGGGGAGACCCGCGCTCGGGGCGGCCGGTCCGTGCCCCCGGTCGGGTCCCGGCCGCAAACCGTTCGCGAGCAGCTACGCTGCACCATCGCTTCGCACTCCAGGAGGTTGCGCTGAGACTCGAACTGCGCGGCATCACCAAGCGGTTCGGTGATCTGGTCGCCAACGACCACATCGACCTGACGGTGGAGCCTGGAGAGATCCACGCCCTGCTCGGCGAGAACGGCGCGGGCAAGTCGACCCTGATGAACGTCCTGTACGGGCTCTACCAGCCCGACGAGGGCGAGATCCTGGTCGACGGCAAGCCGCTCAAGCTGCGCGGCCCCTCCGACGCGATCGCGGCCGGCATCGGCATGGTGCACCAGCACTTCATGCTCGTACCGGTCTTCACGGTCACCGAGAACATCATGCTCGGTGCCGAACAGGTGCGCGGCGGCATCGCCGGGTTCCTGGACCGGCGCCGCGCCCGCCGCGAGGTCGCCGAGGTCTCGGAGCGCTACAACCTGCGGGTCGACCCGGACGCGGTGATCGAGGACCTGCCGGTCGGAGTCCAGCAGCGGGTCGAGATCGTCAAGGCGCTGACCCGCGATGTCGACCTGCTCATCCTGGACGAGCCCACTGCGGTGCTCACTCCGCAGGAGACCGAGGAACTGCTCACCGTGATGCGGTCGCTCAAGGCCGCCGGCAAGTCCATCGTCTTCATCACCCACAAGCTCGGCGAGGTCAAGGCGATCGCCGACCGGATCACGGTGATCCGGCGCGGTAAGACGGTGGGCACCGCGTCGCCCGAGGCCAGCCGGGACGAGCTGGCCGCGCTGATGGTCGGCCGCAGCGTCCGGCTCACCGTGGAGAAGGCACCGGCCACGCCGGGCGAACCGGTGCTGGAGATCTCCGGCCTGGTCGTCGACGACGACCGGCAGGTCCGCGCGGTGGACGGCGTCGACCTGACCGTACGCGCGGGCGAGGTGCTCGGCGTCGCGGGTGTGCAGGGCAACGGGCAGACCGAACTCATCGAGGCGGTCATGGGCCTGCGTCCGGTGCTCGCCGGCACGATCAGCCTCGACGGCCAGCGGGTCGACGGCTGGAGCACCAAGAAGGTGCTGCGCGCCGGGGTCGGCTACGTCCCCGAGGACCGTAGCGTCGACGGCCTGGTCAAGGAGTTCAGCGTCGCGGAGAACCTGGTGCTGGACATCTACGACCGGCCGCCCTTCGGCAGCGGGTTGTCGCTCAAGCCGGACGCGATCGCGAAGTCGGCGCAGGAGCGGATCGACCAGTTCGACGTCCGGACCTCGTCGGCCCAGGCACCGGTGGGCACGCTCTCCGGCGGCAACCAGCAGAAGGTGATCGTGGCACGGGAACTGTCCCGGCCGCTCAAGCTCTTCATCGCCGCCCAGCCCACCCGGGGCGTGGACGTGGGTTCGATCGAGTTCATCCACAGCCAGGTCATCCGCGAGCGCGACATCGGCACCGCCGTGCTGGTGGTCTCCAGCGAACTCGACGAGGTGATCGGGCTGGCCGACCGGATCGCGGTGATGTATCGCGGACGGGTCATCGGCATCGTCGGCCCGGACACCCCGCGCGAGGAGATCGGCCTGCTGATGGCGGGCATCAGCCCCGACGCGACCGGCGGCTCCCCGGACAGCACCGCCGCCGACAGCACCGCCGCGGCGACCAGCGACCGGGACGAACCGGCGGTGACCGACGCGGACGCGGTGAGCGCCGACGGCACGACCGCGACCACCGACCGCGACGTCACGGCCACCACCGACGGCGTGGCCCCGGCCCCCGAGGGTCCCGGCAACGAGGACGGCAAGGCATGAGCGAGCCAATCCCACAGCCTGGCTCGCCGGACAAGGAACCGGCGAGCGAGGAGCAGGCCAACCGGACCGCGATCGGCAACACCGAGCGCGCCGAGACGGCCACCACCGGGCAGCCCCCGCAGGAACGACCCACCCTGGGCCGGCTGTTCCTGGAGAACCTGTGGGCGGCCAACACGTTCACCGTGACGTTGCTGTCGCTGGTGCTGGCGATGCTGGTCGGCGCCATCCTCATGATCATTTCTGATCCGGACGTGCTGGCCACCTACGCCTACTTCACCGCCCGTCCCGCCGACGCGCTCAGTGCGAGCTGGACGCTGGTCAGCGAGGCGTACGCGAACCTGTTCAAGGGCAGCGTCTTCGACCCGGCCGCGACCACGGTCAACGCGGCGCTGAGCCCGATCTCGGAGACGCTCACCTACACCGCGCCGCTGGTCTTCACCGGCCTGTCGGTGGCGCTGGCCTTCCGGGGCGGTCTGTTCAACATCGGTGCCCAGGGCCAGGCCACCATGGGCGTGATCCTGGCCGCGCTGGCCGGATTCCTGCTGCCGCTGCCGCCCGGGCTGCACCTGCTGGTCGCGGTCCTGGCCGGTGCGGTCGGCGGCGCGATCTGGGGTTTCATCCCCGGCATCCTCAAGGCGCGGACCGGCGCCCACGAGGTGATCAACACGATCATGCTCAACTACATCGCGGTCTACTTCCTGACCTGGCTGATCGTGCAGAACGGCGTGCAGGACCCGAATCGCACCGACGCGATCAGTCGGCCGGTGGACGCCTCCGCCCAACTGCCGCGCCTGTTCGGGGACGGGCTGCGGGCGCACGCCGGGATCATCCTCGCCGTGCTGGCCACCCTGGCGGTCGCCTGGCTGCTCAACCGCTCCACGCTCGGCTTCGAGCTGCGCGCGGTGGGCGCCAACCCCGACGCCGCCCGCACCGCCGGCATCAGCGTCACCCGGACGTACGTGCTGATCATGGTCTTCGCCGGGGCGCTGGCCGGACTGGGCGGCTCGCAGATGGTGCTCGGCACCACCGCCGCCGCACTGACCCCGCTGGTGGTCGCGCAGATCGGCTTCGACGGCATCCTGGTCGCCCTGCTCGGCCGGGTGAAACCGTGGGGGGTGGCGCTGGCCGCGCTGCTGTTCGGCGCGTTGCAGGCCGGCGGCAACCGGATGCAGTCGTACTCGGGGATCTCGCTGGAGCTGGTCACCGTGCTCCAGGCGCTGATCGTCATCTTCATCGCCGCGCCGGCCCTGGTGAAGGCGATCTTCCAGCTCCGGGCGGCGCGGGCCGCCCGGTTGCAGACGAGCCTCGCGAAGGGCTGGTGAGGCATGTCCACCATGGCAGTCCCCGACGTCGCGGTCGCGCAGGTCGACGAGGGTTTCTGGACCCGTACCCGCAAGGTGGGCCTGGTGCTGTCGGCCCTCGGCCTGCTGGCCACCGTGCTGTTCGGCGCGCTCGCCACCGGTGAGCAGGCCCGCTTCACGCTGAGCGAGGACTCCGCCGGGGCCGCGCTGGAGATCCACGGGACGGTCGGCGCGATCCTCTTCGGACTGATCACGTTGGCCGCCGGGGCGGCGATGCTGGCCGGTCTGCCGAAACGGTGGTTCGTCCCGGTGCTCGCCGTCGGTCTGGTCGGCTTCGTGCTCTCCTTCCTCTGCTGGCAGGTCTCCGCCGCACCGACCGGGCAGAACTTCATGCCGCTGGTCAACATCGTGCGCGGCACGTTCCTGCTCGCTCTGCCGCTGATCTTCGGTGCGCTGGCCGGTGTGCTCTGCGAGCGCTCCGGCGTGGTCAACGTCGCCATCGAGGGCCAGTTGCTGATGGGCGCGTTCAGCGGCGCGCTGTTCGGCAGCATCAGTGGCAGCGTCTGGGTGGGTCTGGTCGCCGCCGCGATCGGCGGCGCGTTCATCTCGCTGCTGCTGGCCGTGTTCTGCATCCGCTACCTGGTCGACCAGGTGGTCATGGGCATCGTGCTGAACCTGCTCGCGGTCGGCATCACCGGTTTCCTCTACGAGCGGTTGATGCAGACCGACGCGGCGCGCTACAACAGCGCTCCGCGGTTCAGCAACTGGGAGATCCCGCTGCTGTCCGACATCCCGGTCCTCGGGCCGGCGCTGTTCCGGTCCAGCATCTTCCTCTACCTCGCCCTGCTGCTGGTGCTCGTGATCCACATCGCGCTGTTCCGGACCCGGTGGGGTCTGCGGACCCGGTCGGTCGGCGAGCACCCGACGGCGGCGGACACGCTGGGCGTGAAGGTGCTGCGGGTGCGCTACCGCAACGTGCTGCTGGCCGGTGTGGTCGCCGGCATCGGTGGGGCGTCGTACACGTTGGCGCTCTACTCGTTCACCAAGAACATGATCGGCGGTAAGGGCTTCATCGCCCTGGCCGCACTGATCTTCGGCCGCTGGAGCCCGACGGGGGCGCTGCTCGCGGCGCTCTTCTTCGGGTTCGCCGACCAGTTGGCCACCTACCTGGGCGCGATCAACAGCATCATCCCCGGCCAGTTCCTGGCCATGCTGCCGTACCTGGCGACGATCCTGGCGGTGGCCGGGCTGGTCGGCCGGGTCCGGGCACCCGCCGCCGACGGCAAGCCGTACATCAAGGGCTGATCCAGGGGAGCGCAGCATGGAGATCGACTGGGCGCGGTTGCGCGCCGCCGCCACCGAGGTCATGCGGCACGCGTACGTGCCGTACTCGAAGTTCCCGGTGGGCGCGGCGGCACTGGTCGACGACGGCCGGGTCGTGGTCGGCTGCAACGTCGAGAACGCCGCGTACGGTGTGGTGCTCTGCGCCGAGTGCGGCGTGGTCTCCTCGCTGCACGCCACCGGCGGCGGCCGGATCGTCGCGCTGTCCTGCGTCGACGCCACCGGCGAGCCGCTGATGCCGTGCGGGCGCTGCCGGCAACTGCTCTGGGAACAGGGCGGGCCGGAGTGCCTGATCGAGGCCAAGGACGGCCCGCTGCGGATGGCGGAACTGCTGCCGCACGCCTTCGACGTGGCCGACCTCGACGCGGTCACCCGGGAACGGCCGGTGCCGGTGGTCCCCGGCCGGCTGGCCGCCTGGCGGGGACGCGGCACCGTCTTCGTGCACCCCGACCTCTCCGCCGGCCAGCAGATCTGGACGGCCTACTGGGAACGGTCGGCCGGCGACGACGCGGGCGCCGAGACCGGGGTGCTGGAGGAGGCGCCGACCTGGGACGACTCGGCGGAGGCGATCACCTGGGGGTTGGCGCGTACGCCCCGGGTCGTGGTGGTGGACGCGTCCGGCACGATCTTCTGGGCCGGTGAGGGTGAGCCGCCGATGGAGATTCCGGTTCGCTGGGGTGGTTGAGCTTGGGCCGGGGGCCGACCGTGCCCGGCTCCGGGCGGTCAGGCTTGATCCCTGCGCCGGGCACGGTCGGCCCCCGGCCCGACGGGTGTGCGGCTTGTGCGTCTGCTGCGGGACGACGGGGTGTGCGGGATTGCCGGTGAGTGGGCCGGTGTGGGTGGGCGGCGGTGACTTGTGGAGGGATGGGGTTCAGAGGTGAGTGTGTTTACTGCGGTTGACGTTATTCGGGTGAAGCGGGACGGGGGTGTGCTCTCCGACGCGCAGATCGACTGGGTGGTGGACGCGTACACCCGGGGGGCGGTGGCCGACGAGCAGATGTCGGCGCTGGCCATGGCGATCCTGCTGAACGGGATGACGGGGCCGGAGATCGCCCGGTGGACGGCCGCGATGATCGCCAGCGGTGAGCGGCTGGACCTGTCGTCGGTGTCCCGGCCGACCGTGGACAAGCACTCGACCGGCGGCGTCGGTGACAAGATCACCCTGCCGCTCACCCCGTTGGTGGCCGCCTGCGGCGCGGCGGTGCCGCAGCTCTCCGGGCGCGGCCTCGGGCACACCGGCGGCACGCTGGACAAGCTGGAGTCGATCCCGGGCTGGCGGGCCGCGCTGAGCAACGAGGAGTTCACCGCCCAACTGCGCGATCTCGGGGCGGTGGTCTGCGCCGCCGGGTCGGGGCTGGCCCCGGCCGACCGCAAGCTGTACGCGTTGCGCGACGTCACCGGCACGGTGGAGGCGATCCCGCTGATCGCCAGCTCGATCATGAGCAAGAAGATCGCCGAGGGCACCGGCGCGCTGGTCCTCGACGTGAAGGTCGGCTCCGGCGCGTTCATGAAGTCCGTCGACGACGCCCGCGAGTTGGCCCGGACCATGGTGGAGCTGGGCGGCGCGCACGGTGTCCGCACGGTCGCCCTGCTCACCGACATGTCGACGCCGCTCGGCCTGGCCATCGGCAACGGGGTCGAGGTCACCGAGTCGGTCGAGGTGCTGGCCGGTGGCGGCCCGGCCGACGTGGTGGAACTGACGCTGGCGCTGGCCCGGGAGATGCTCGACGCCGCCGGGCTGCCCGACGCCGATCCCGCCGCCGCACTGCGCGGCGGGCGGGCGATGGACGTGTGGCGGTCGATGATCCGCGCGCAGGGCGGTGACCCCGACGCATCCATGCCCACCGCGCCCGAGGTCGAGGTGGTACGCGCCGAGACGGACGGCTACGTCGCGACCGTCGACGCGTACGCCATGGGGGTGGCCGCGTGGCGGCTCGGCGCCGGCCGGGCCCGCAAGGAGGACCCGGTCAGCGTGCCCGCCGGTGTGCTGTTGCACAAGCGGCCCGGTGACCCGGTCCGGGCCGGTGACCCCCTCTACGAGCTGCGGTCCGAGAGTCCGGAGAGGATTCCGGCGGCGCTGGCGGAGGCGGCCCGCGCGGTGACTCTCGCGGCCACACCGCCGGCCACTGTTCCGTTGGTGCTCGAACGGGTGGAGTGAGTCCATACTGGTCGCGCCCCATGGTGCCGGGCCGGTCTGGCCGCTATCCTCGCAGGCCAGGGGGGACTACTCGGCGCCCGAGACATCACGACCAGACAGGGATGTTGCCGTGATCGTGCCTGCTCCCGACCCTCGCGAGGTGCGTGAAGCGAGCCTGGAGGAGCTGTCCCGGCTGCGGCTGCCACTGCCGCCGCCGCAGTTCCCGCTGGTGTGGGAACCCGGCGACGAGATCGAGTTGCGGCCGACCCCGGAGGTCGAGGCGCGGATCGCCGTGCTGCACCTGATCCAGGCGCGCTGCTTCGGCATGCCCCCGCAGGCGGCGATGAGCTGGTTGCTGGCGTCGCACCTGCTGGAGATGGTCACCCCACCGGAGTTCCAGTTCGTCACCGGCGCCAAGGGCGACCACCGCTCGTTCGTGCTGCATCACGACGCGCTGTTCGCCCTGACCTGGGTACTCGGCCTGACCAAACAGCTCGACCCCACGCTGCCGGTGGACGAGCGGCTGGTGGAACGCCTGCCGAACATCGTCGAGGGGGAGACCCTCCGGCGCTGGCAGGCCCGCATCCTGACCGCGCCGCAGCATCCGGCCGACGCCGCCGCCCTGCTCGACCTGCACTACTGCCTCGACTGGGCGTATCTGGAGGTGAGCCGGGCCGGGCGGTTGTTGCCGGGGCTGGTGGACGCCAACGCCATCGGCCAGCGCCGCTGGGCTCTGGAGTGGGCGGTGATGCTGCGCGGGCCGTACCACGACGAGCCGCCCGGCTGGGAAGAGGTCGACCTCTCCACCTAGGGCCGTGGGCGGTACACGCCGAGCCGGACCGCGACGGTCACCCGGACCGGCTCGCCGAGGGCGGCGATCCGGTCGGCCAGCCCGACCGGATCGGTGTGCCAGGCGCTCGGGCCCATCCCGACGAGCGTGGCGACCTCCGGACCGGCCAGGCTCAGCTCCTGCCGGTGCTCGGTCTGCGACACCTCGACGAAGTGCCCGCCGAGGCCGGCGGCGATCCGGTCCGCCTTGGCCGGGTCGACCCGGAGCAGGTCGAGCGCGTCGACCAGCTCGGCGAGGTGGTCGACCACCGGCGTCACCACCAGCAGCCGCCCGGTCGGTGCGAGGACCCGGTGGAACTCCGCGCCGTTGCGGGGTGCGAAGACGTTGAGCAGCAGTGCCGTCGAGGCGTCCGCCAGCGGCAGGCGCTGCCAGGTGTCGGCGACCGCCGCGGTGATCCGGGGATGCGCCCGGGTGGCCCGGCGCAGCGCCGGCTTGGAGACGTCCAGGGCGAGACCGACGGCCGCCGGCACCGCCGCCAGCACCGCGGCGAGGTGCCGACCGGTGCCCGCGCCCGCATCCACCACCAGCGGGTACGCCCCGGCGGCGTCGGTCGGGAGACCCTGGTGCGGCCCCTTTGCTCTGCTTACCTCGACGCAACAGACCCGCCCGGCTTCCGGTGCGTCCGGTGAAGCAGAGCAAAGGCAGCGCGGGGCACCTGGGTGCGGGGCGGCGACCTCCTCGGTGACGCGGGTGCCGGCGTCGGCGAGGGCGGCGGAGATCAGGTCGTAGTGGCCGGCGGCGAGGAAGTCCGCCCGTGCGGCGATCATCTCCGCGCTGTCCCCGCCGTGCGGGGCGCGGCCGGCGAGCAGGTTGACGTAGCCCTGCCGGGCGATGTCGAAGCTGTGCCGGCGCGGGCACCGCAGCGCGCGGGGGGCACCGGCGGACACCTCGCCCAGTGGCTCTCCACAGACCGGGCAGCGCAGTCGCTCGACGACGCGAGGGTCCATCACCACAGCAGGTCGCAGGCCAGATCCACGCTCCCGAGCGTACCCAGCGGTCTGCTGCGGACTAGGGTCTGGTCATGGCCGCGAACATCGGGTACGAGGACATCGTCAAGGCACCGAAGGCGTTGCTGCACGACCACCTGGACGGCGGTCTGCGGCCCGCGACGATCGTCGAGCTGGCCGCCGAGGTCGGTCACGAGCTGCCCACCACCGACCCGGCGGAGCTGGGGCGCTGGTTCGTGGCGGCGGCCGACTCGGGTTCGCTGGAGCGCTACCTGGAGACGTTCGCGCACACCGTGGCCGTGATGCAGACCGCCCCGGCGCTGCGGCGGGTGGCCCGGGAGTGCGCGCTGGACCTGGCCGCCGACGGGGTGGTCTACGCGGAGGTGCGCTTCGCCCCGGAGCAGCACCTGGAACGCAACCTCAGCCTGGACGAGGTGGTCGAGGCGGTGCTGGCCGGGTTCGTCGAGGGCACTGCGCTCGCCGCCGAGGCCGGTACGCCGATCCGGGTCGGCACGCTGCTCACCGCGATGCGGCACGCGGCGCGTTCGCAGGAGATCGCGGAGCTGGCGGTCCGGCATCGCGACCGCGGGGTGGTGGGGTTCGACATCGCCGGTGCCGAGGCGGGTTTCCCGCCCACCCGGCACCTGGACGCCTTCGAGTACCTCCAGCGGGAGAACTTCCACTTCACGATCCACGCTGGTGAGGCGTTCGGGCTGCCCTCCATCTGGCAGGCGATCCAGTGGTGCGGGGCCGACCGGCTGGGCCACGGCGTACGCATCGTGGACGACATCACCGTCGGCGCGGAGCCGGTGCTCGGTCGGCTGGCCGCGTACGTGCGGGACAAGCGGATCCCGTTGGAGCTCTGCCCGTCGTCCAACGTGCAGACCGGTGCCGTCGCGTCGATCGCCGAGCACCCCATCGGGCTGCTGCGTGACCTGCGGTTCCGGGTCACCGTGAACACCGACAACCGGCTGATGAGCGGCACCTCGGTGTCCCGGGAGATGGCGCTGCTCTGCGAGGCGTTCGGCTACGGCTGGCGCGAGGTGCAGTGGTTCACCATCAACGCGATGAAGAGCTCCTTCATCCCGTTCGACGAACGGCTCCGGATCATCGACGAGGTCATCAAGCCCGCGTACGCCAAGCTGCTGGCCTGAGCGCCCGACGCCGGTTCACCGGGGCGGTGGTTCACCGGGCCGGTGGTTGACCGGGGCGGTGCAGACCGGCGACCTGACGCAGGATCTCCCGGGCCCGGGCGGCCTCGGCACCCAGCCCGGTCTGGCGGCGCAGCACTGCCGGCTCGGCCCGCAACAGCGTCACGCCCCGCCGCAGCAGTACCCGGGGACCCTTGCGCTGCTCGGCCAGGTCGCGGGCCAGCCGACGGAGGAAGGTCGCCCCGCGTGGCCGGCGCAGCGCGTACGCCCCGGCGACCAGGCCCCGAAGTCGGCATTCCTCGACGATCTCCGCAGCGAAGATCCCTTCGGCCACGAAAAGTGGCGAATCGGCCAGCTCGAACGGCCGAGTGGCCACCCGCCGGTCCTCATTGATGGCGTACACGGGGACGTCTGCCCGACCGTGCCTCGCCAGTCGGGTTATGACTTCAACGGCCGTTTCGGCGTCCCAGGAAGCGGGCGACTCCCAGTCGATCTGGCCATCCCGGCGCGGTAACGATGGGTCATCGCCATTCTTGTAGAAATCGTCCAAACAGAGCACTGGCAGCCCGGTTTGTCGCGCTATGTATGACTTTCCAGAGCCGGATGGGCCAGCGAGCAGGACAACTCGGTGCGGGGGTTCCATTACCTTCAGTGACTCCGAACAGACGGACCGCGATCAAATTGCGTCAACATCTCATCACACCTTTGGCTGGGGCCAACCTGGGCTTTCTCTTTCCCCAGAGGCGTGATGGAATCTCGGATGGTCCGACCCGCCGGGTCGGCTGCTGGGCGTTGTCCGCAAGACAACGCGGACGCTGCAATCACGAGGGCGGTGACGTGAGCAAACGACCGAAGACGGCAGGCTCCTTCCTGTCGCGTATGGGTCGACCGGTCGGTCGGCTCCGCGACATGCCGATCTGGTCCAAGCTCGGTCTCATCATGATCGTGCCGACCATCGCCACGGTCGTCGTGGGCACCAGTGGTCTGGTCGACCACCTGGACTCGCTCAGCGACGCCAACCGGGCCGGCGACCTCGCCGAACTCATCGGGCACTCCGGTTCGCTGGTGGACGGTCTGCAGGACGAGCGGACGGCTGCCGTTCTGCTTCTCGGCCTGGAGCCGCAGTCGGCCGGGCAGGCCGAGTCGGAGGAGAAGAAGAAGGCCTCCGCGCTCTACAGCGAGGTCTCCGGCGCTGTGGACCGGGCCACGGATCCCTACTCGTCGCAGCGCTCCGACCTGACCGACCTGCCGCCCAGCCTCCAGGAGCTGCTGACGCAGATCGACGAGCGACTCGGCGACCTGCCCGGCACCCGGAGCCAGGTGATTAACGGGAAGTTCAAGATCACCGACACGCTCCAGTCCTACGACGAGCTGATCAACCAGCTGCTCTCCGTGCGGGACTCGGCCAGCCAGCTCGCCGGTGACAACGACCTGAGCGACCGGATGCGAGCCTCGGCCGCCGTCGCGCGGGAGAAGGAGTGGCTCTCCGTCCGCCGGGTGGTCGTGCACCGCGCCCTGATCCAGGGCGGCATGAGCGCGACCCTGCGCACCGACTACATCTCCAGCGAGACCGGCCAGCAGCAGGCACAGCAGAGCTTCAACGCGGTAGCCACCGAGTCCGAGGCGGAGTTCCACGCCCAGACCATCGGTGGTGGTGACCGGCGGCAGGCGACGATCTACATCAGCCAGGTCAACGCCGACGCTTCGACGAATCTCGCCGGCCTCTCCTTCACGCCGGAGGAGTGGGACGCGGCGCTGGTCGCCAACGGGAATCTGATCCGGTCGGTGGAGTCCAAGTTCGACTCGGACGTCGCCGCCGAGGCCGCCAACCTCCGCTCCGACGTGCAGCGGCAGGTGTTCCTGGAGACCGGCCTGCTGCTGACCACGCTGCTGTTCGCCATCTTCCTGGCGTTCCTGGTGGCCCGCTCGATGGCCCGCTCGCTGCGGGAGCTCCGGCAGGGCGCGCTCTCCATCGCCCAGTACGGCCTGCCCCAGGCGGTGGCCCGGCTGCGTGACCCGCAGGTCACCGGCCAGCTCTCACCGATGCAGTTGGCCAACCAGATCGCCGAGCCGCTGCCGGTCCGCAGCAAGGACGAGTTCGGGCAGGTGACCGAGGCGTTCAACGCCGTCCACCTGGAGGCGGTCCGGACCGCCGCCGAGCAGGCCGCCCTGCGGGCGTCCGTCGCGACCATGTTCGTCAACCTCGCCCGCCGTTCCCAGATCCTGGTCGACCGGCTGATCGGTCACCTCGACCGGCTCGAGCGCGGCGAGGAGGACCCGGACCGCCTGGCCGAGCTGTTCCAGCTCGACCACCTGGCCACCCGGATGCGCCGTAACGACGAGAACCTCCTGGTGCTCGCCGGCGCGGACTCGACCCGTGTGCAGCGCGAGCCGGCTGCGCTGATCGACGTGCTGCGGGCCGCCCAGTCCGAGGTCGAGCACTACACCCGGATCGAGTTCGGCGTCATCGACCGGGACATCGAGGTCGCCGCGCACGCCGTCAACGACCTGGTTCACCTGGTCGCCGAGCTGTTCGACAACGCGACCGCCTTCTCCCCGCCGGACTCCCAGGTGCTGGTGGAGGCCCGTCGGGTCGGTGACCGCGCCTCGCTGTACGTCGAGGACCGGGGCATCGGTATCAGCGCGGAGCAGCTGACCGATCTCAACGAGCGCCTCGCCACGCCGCCTCAGGTGGACGTCGCGGTCTCCCGGATGATGGGCCTGGTCGTGGTCGCCCGGCTGGCGTCCCGGCACAGCGTCCGCGTGGAGCTGCGTCCCGGCAACGACCGGGGCACCGTCGCCGACGTCACGCTGCCGCCGACCGTGCTCGTGCCGCGTGGGCTGTCCGGCCGTGGGCAGCAGCCCGCCGCGCTGCCTCCCGCCGGCCCGCCGCCCGGCCCGGCCCCCGCGTTCGGCGGCATGCCGCCGATGGGCAACAACGGCAACGGTCCGGGCCTGCCGGCGGCTCCCGCCCAGCGTCCCGGTGGCTCCGGCAACCAGGTGACCCTGGGTGGTCGACCCTTCGACCCGGCCAGCCGCAACGGTGCCGGTACGCCGGGCTCCATGGCCGGTGCCGGCAACCTGCCCGCCTGGTCGGACCTGACCGGTGCCAGCGGCGTCCCCGGCGGCAACAACTTCGCGTCGCGTACGTCCAACGGGTCGTCGCACGACCCGCTGCCGCAGCGCCGCCACACCGACGAGTCGAACCCGGGGCAGCAGCCGACCATCCCGCGTCAGCTCCCGAGCAGCCCGGAGGCGGCTCCCTACACGCCGCCCGCGGTGTCCGCCCCGCCGGTGCCGCCGATCTCGTCGCCGCCGGTCTCGGGTACGCCGTACTCCGCGCCGCCGGTCTCCGGCGCGCCGGTCTCGGGCTCCCCGGTCTCGGGTGCGCCCGGCGGGTTGCCGCAGCGGCCCGTGTCGCCGGGCACCGGTTACCAGCAGCCCTCGGCACCGCCGGCCTGGCCGCCGGTGGCCGGGGAGACGGCCGCCCCGGCGGTGCCCGAGCGGCTGGCCGCCGCGCTGGACATGACCACCGAGCTGCCCCGGGTGTCGCGCCCGGCGCCGCAGCAGACCCCGTCCGCCTGGCCCGCCTCGGCGCCGCAGCCCCAGCCGACCACGCCGACGCCGCCGCAGGCACAGAACCGGCAGCGGTACGCGGATGAGACGATGGAGCTGCCGATCTTCCGGGAGCTGGAGTCCGCGTGGTTCCGCACCCGTCGTCCGGGGCCGGAGGAGTCGGCCGGTGCCCGCCAGCCGGCGGCCAACGGCGCCACGACCCAGCAGATCACCGCGATCGACACCACGGGTCGGCCCGCACCGCAGACCCCGAGCGCGACGACAGGTAACGCACCGATGGCAGAGACCCCGACGGCCGCAGGCGCGCCCGGCGGGAACGGCGCGAACGGTGGGTTCCGTCCCGGCGGCGGTGGCGAGAACAGGCCCTCGTACCGGCCCGCGCCGCAGGATAGTGTGTGGCAGACCGCGGCCGACGACGGTTGGCGGGCCGCCAGCGCGGCCAGCCAGGCACCGGCCGCCACCGCCACCACGCAGACCGGGCTGCCGAAGCGTACGCCGATGGCCCAGCTCGTGCCGGGTGCGGTGGAGAAGCCGGCGGCTACGGTGCAGAAACGCAACCCCGAGTCGGTGCGCGGTCTGCTCTCCGCCTACCACCGGGGTGTCCAGCGGGGACGTAACCACCCGTCGGACAGCAACCCGACCGGCCCGGAGGGAACTTCGGGCGGGCAGCAATCCTCGCAGTCTGGCTCAGGCCCGGTGGCCGGGAGCGGGCAGAAGGAGCAAGAAGGATGACTAGTACGCAGGATCTCGGTTGGCTGCTGGCCAACTTCGCCGATCGTGTACCCGGTGTCGCGCACGCGGTCGCCGTCTCCGCGGACGGCCTGCTCCTGGCGTCGTCACGAGACCTTCCGCGGGACCGGGCGGACCAGCTGGCGGCGATCGCCTCCGGCCTGGTCAGCCTGACCCAGGGTGCGGCCCGCTGTTTCGAGGGAGGGGCGGTGCTGCAGACCGTGGTCGAGATGGACAATGGCTTCTTGTTCCTGATGTCGATCTCCGACGGCTCGTCGTTCGCGGTCCTCGCCGCGCGTGCCAGCGACGTGGGACAGGTCGGGTACGAGATGGCCCTGCTCGTGGACCGGGTGGGCGATGCGCTGACCCCGGCGCCACGTACCGCCGTCGGGATGATGGGCTGATCGTCGCGCCAGCCGGTGGGGCGGGCGAGGCGCGAACACTACACACGAGGAGTAGCGCCGGCGAGAGCCGGTGCCGGGTACGAAGGAGGTGAGCGGCGACATGGCCGATCGTGACGAGCCGACCGGCGCTTTGGTCCGTCCATACGCCGTGACCCGCGGTCGTACCCGTCCTCGCCTCGACATCGCCCTGGAGGCGCTGGTCGAGACCACGGTGCGCGGTCGGGCCGTTGCCACAGGCAACGGCGGGCAAGGCCGAGAGCACCAGTACATCGCCGCGCTGTGTGACGGACGTGTGCAGTCGCTCGCCGAGATCGCGGCGCGCATGCAACTTCCGCTCGGCGTGGCCCGGGTGCTCATCGCCGACATGGCGACGGACGGCCTGGTCGCGGTCCACGAGCCGACCATCCTGGACGACTCGGACGACGCGGTGGGCACTGAATTGCTGGAGAGGGTGCTGAGTGGACTTCGCAGGCTCTGACATGTCGCACCGTCCGCCGACCCCGAGCGGGCGAGTGACGTCGGCGAAGATCGTTATCGCCGGTGGATTTGGCGTCGGCAAGACGACGCTGGTCGGCTCGGTCTCGGAGATCACGCCGCTGACCACCGAGGCCATCATGACGTCCGCCGGTGTCGGCGTCGACGACACCCGGCAGGTGCCGGGTAAGACGACGACCACGGTGGCCATGGACTTCGGCCGTATCTCGATCGATCGTGACCTGATCCTGTACCTCTTCGGTACGCCGGGTCAGACCCGTTTCTGGTTCATGTGGGATGAACTGGTCCGGGGCGCGATCGGCGCGGTCGTGCTGGTGGACACCCGCCGGCTGGCGGACTGCTTCGCGGCGATCGACTTCTTCGAGCACCGGCGGCTGCCGTACCTGGTGGCCATCAACTGCTTCGACGGCATGCAGTACCACGATCCGCAGGACGTCCGGGAAGCGCTCGCGATCTCCAGCGACGTACCGGTGGTGGCCTGTGACGCCCGGAACCGCGAGTCGACGAAGCACGTGCTGATCTCGCTGGTCGAGTACGTGCTCACGATGCGCCGTACCCGGGCCGTCGCACCCGCCTGACGATCGGTTGCCGCGCCCGGTGTCGACCAGGACGACACCGGGCGCGCAATGCTGTCCGTGACCCGGCCGCCGGCTCAGCTCAGACGGTTCCAGGCACCGGCGTCGACCCGGTAGACGCCGAGCGAGTGACGCTCCATGCCGCTGTGTCGGATGGGCGTGAACGAGTACATGCCCGCCATCCCGTCGGTCACCTGGTTCTGCAGGTACGCCCGGAGTCGCCCCCGGTCCACGCTGGAGGCCAGCCGGGCCGCCGTGGTGATCAGCAGCAGGGCGTCCGAGGCGTACGGGGCGAAACCGTTGTAGGCGCCGTGCTCGCGGATGTACCGCGAGACCAGGTCACGGTACGCGCGCCCGGCGGCCTGCTCGGCGGCGAGGCGAGGATCGCTGCGGTTGTCGCGCAGCTCCAGGCGTACGGTCCGGCGGAGGTTGCCGACCTGCACGCCCTTGTCGTTGAGGGTGGCCGCGCTGATCGTCAGGGCCCGCTGCTGGGCCACTCCGAGGGCCGCACCCGACCCGCTCAGCTCCAGCGTCGCCCCGACGACCAGTTCCTGACCCGGGGTCGGCCGGGTGACGGCGTTGCGTCGCTCCCGGTCCCGTCCGCAGGCGCTGAGCAGCAGAGTGCTCGCCGTCGCGGCGAGTATTCCCCGTCGGGTGAGCACGGATCGACTGGTTGCCGGTGTCGCCATGAGTCGCCTTCCCCCCGCCCGGCGACCTGCCGCCGGCTGTTCCGCCGGTATGCTCCCGGCCCCGTCGACCCGACGTCAAACTATCCGGGTGTGGGTAGGAACACGCAGGTGAGCGGGGGTATGGCGGGCGTCAGGACCGGTAGCCGGCGGAACGGTACTCGTACTCCCGGTCGTCGTCGCGCTCGCCGGTGTCCCGGGTGAAGTCCCAACCACCGGCGGACTCCCGGCCCGGTCGGCCGCCGACCGCGAAACCGCCGATCTCCTGCCCGCGACGCCAGCCGCGGAAGTAGCCGGTGGTGTTCTCGGCGAGGCTGGCCGCGTCCCGGACGATGCGCAGCGGACGCTCCTCGCGCAGCGGTGAGCCGGGCACCAGGTTGGCCTGGGGCACCCGCTTGGGCAACCCGGCCCCGGTCGCGTCACCCACCGCCGGACGGGCGGCCTGTTCGGCGGCCTCCCACCCGGTGTCGGCCAGGCTGGACCAGTCCAGGTCGGCGCTCTCGCCGTGTCCGACGAACCAGGCGGACCTGGCCTGAGCGAAGATCAGCAGGTCGCCGTCGCCCTCGTCGGGGACCGGCGGCGGCCGGTGCTCCACCGGCGGCTCCGCACGACGGGTCGGCGGGGTGAGGTCCAACCGCTCCACCGGCCGGCCGCCACGTGCCGGTTCACCCCGGTCGACCAGCCGCAGCGGCGGGTTCTCCTGGGCCGACTCGGCGGAGTTGCGCAGGGCACGGTCGGCCAGCGGCGGAGGCTCGACCAGTCGCAGCACCGGCGGCTCCGGCGGCAGGTCGTCGGCGAGCCACGGCGGGGTCACCCGACGCTCGGCACCGAGGTCGGCGGGGGGCGCCGGGGCCTCGTGCCGCTTGCGGTCGTCGTAGGAGCTGACCACCGGGTTGAGCGGCGAGGTGTCCGCCGGGTTCTCCGGGTTGTTCACCAGCGGCCAGTTGGCCCGCGATCCCGGGGGTGCCGCCGGCTCCTGATCGGGCCGGGGCGCCGGCACCGGAACGCTGAGGTCGGTGGCGCTGAATCCGCCGGTCGGCGGTTCGCCGTTGGTCTTCGGGCGGGGCGGGATGATCGTGCGCTGCCGCTCGGCCCGCGCGCTGTTGATCGCCGCGGTGGTGAGCGTCGGCCGGAACGGCTCACCCGCCTCGGCGGGCGGCACCGTCCCACGCTGCGTGGGCGCGATCGGCGTGATGCCGGGCGGCGGCGGGGGCGGCGTCGAGATCGGACGGTTGGTCGGACCGTCGATCCGCGACGGGGCGGACTCGGCGTGCGTGGGCGGCGCGGAGACGGGCGGGCCGGCCATCGCGGCCGGGGTCAGCGGCGTGGGTGCGACGGGCGGCGGCGCGAGCGGTGCCGGGGCCATCGGCGGCGGGCCGAGCGGACGCGGCGACGCGGGACCGCTGCCGGGCTGTGGCTCGGGCCGGGCGCGGCGGCCACCGCCGGCCGGCTCGGGGCCGGTGGGGCGGACCGGGCGCAGGCCGGGGGCGGGAGCCGGAGCAGGTGCGGCGGCGGTGGCGGTGGGGGTGGAGGCCAGTTCACCCACCGGCTCGCCACGCCGGGCGGCGGCCCGACGACCGGCGGCCGGCGCGGGGGTCGCGGTGCGGGCGTGCAGGGCGCCGACCAGCGCCTCGCAACCCGCGTCGCAGGCCCGGACCGAGGCGACCGCCTGCCGGATCGTCTCGGCGGCGGCGGAGGTGAGGGCCCGGTTGACCGTGGACCGGCGCGGCGTCTCGGAGATCGCCACCCGCAGCGCGGTGACCGCCTCGTCGATCGCCTCCGCCTCGCCCGCGCCCTCCGCCGCGAGCTGTGCGGTGACGGCGTCGGCGGTGACCGCCGCGTCGCGACCGCGCCCTGCGGCGTCGGTGAGCATGCCCGGCTCGGGCAGGGCGTCCAGCACCGCCAGCGGGATCGAGTCGGCCGGATCCGGGTAGGCGCGCAACGCGGCCGGGTAGAGCTCGCGCAGCACCTCGCGCAGCGCGACCGCGGCGGAGTGCCGGCCGGTGGCCAGGGCGGCGTGCGCCGCGAGCACCTGCTTGTAGCCGGCGAGGTCCCGGGGAGCCGGCAGGGTCACTGCGGACAGGGCGCCCGCCTGGAGGGCGCGGGCCAACCCGACGGCCCGCCGTACGGCCGGCGGCGCCTGCATCTCCTCCAGGGAGTCGTCGTCGGCGAACCGCTCGGCGAAGTCGTCGACCGAGTCGTCGTCGGCGATCGCCAGCGGACGACCGGCGGCGCTGAGCAGCGAGGTGACGGTGTGATCGTCGCTGTCGGCGGCTATCGCCGCACCGCTCGGCCCGCCTGAGCGCTCCACGAGCAGCGTGACCAGCAGGGCGTAACCCGCCGGGTCGTCGCTCACCTCGCAGACATGCAGCAGACGGCCTGCGTCGTCGACCACAGCGGACGTCAGCGTCGAACCGGCCGAGACCGGTCGGCCGGCCGGATCCGCCGAGGCCAGACCGCAGTACACGCGCACGAGCGCCACGGCGTCGTCCTCCTCCCGGGACACAAGGTTTTCTCTGCCAGAGACTGATGCTCCCTGGTGCGCCTCAGTCGCGCCAGTCCACGACCGCAGAGATCTTTCCGACAATGGTCCGCCAACCCAGACTTGCGGTTTGTGCCCCAATTTTCTTCAGCTTACGTCGACCGAGGAATCCACCGATCCCGCCCTTGACAGAGGCACGTAGCGCCTCGTCCAGGTCGTCGAGGCTGGAACCGCTGGAGAGCATGTCGAGCACGGCGGGCAGGCGCAGCGCGTACGACAGGTCGCGAGCGACCTCGCCCGCCTCGATGAGCAGCGTCGCGTCCCACGCGTCGTGGCCGCCCCGGAGGTTCTCCACTACCAGGTCGAGCTCGTACACGTCTTCGTCGAGCGGGGCGATGTCCGCCGGTTCCACCCGTTCGGACAATTCATTCCAGCTGTCCAGCTGGGACAGATCGTTCGGCGCACCGGAACGGACGAAGCTGACCAGGGATTCCGGGGTCTTGAACAGCAGCAGCCGTCCCCGGTGACTCAGGAAGACCGGCACTTCCTCGTCGCCGGCGTCGTCCTCCGCCTTCTCGTCGTCCTCGTCGGCGGTGTCGTCGTCCTTCTTCGAGGCGGTCTTGCCCGAGGCGGTCTTGTTCGGGTCCTCGTCGGTGTCCCGCTTCTCGTCCTCGTCGCTCTCGGCGAACTCACGGGCGACGTCCTCGTCGAGGATGACGACGTCCTCGTCGTCCTCGTCCTCGGTCTCGACGACCTGCCGGCGCGCCAGGAACGGGTCGTCGGCGTCGCGCTCGGCCACGTCGGTGGGGGTCAGGTCACGGGCCGGCCGGTAGGCCCGCAGGGTGAAGCCGGTGCCGGCGGGCAGAGCGACCTCGATCGGGTCGATCCGCAGCTCGTCCCAGAGCGCGCGGGACGCCTGGGCCGACGCGCTGTCCGCCTCCTCGACGTCCGACGACTCGTCGTCGGCCTCCCGCTCGGCGGGGTCCGGCTCGGCGACGGCCTCCGGCTCGGTGGCGTCCGGCTTGGCGGGGCCGGTGGTGTCATCGAGCTCGGGCTCGTCGGCGTCCGGCCGTTGGGGCGACTGGCGGGCCACGGTGACCTCCGTGTGCGTCGGGCTGCCCACTCACCGACTCGATGTCGATGAGTGACTCTGGGCACATACCCTAGTGGGCTGCTCTGGGTAATCGGTGCCCGCACCCCGGTGGCGGCAGCGACAACCGGTGCGACGCGCCACCGCCGCCCGCCTGGCCGGTCGGTGCCGGGCGGTCCGGCACCGGCGACGCGCCGTACAGGTCAGGGCCGGTGCCGGCCGGAGAGCGCGAGGTAACCGTGCTCGGCAGCCTGCTGCACCACCCACTGGTCGCGGTACCAGCCGTCGGTGTCGACCAGATCCGCGTGCGGTCCCCGCTGGATCACCCGACCGGCGTCGAGCACCAGCACCTCGTCGAGCCCGTCGAGCCCGGTGAGTCGATGCGTGATCAAAAGCACCGAGTGCCCGGCCGGCGTAGCGGCCAGGGTCGAGGCGAGCACCTCGTCGGCGGCGACCGGGTCGAGACCCTCGGTCGGCTCGTCCAGCACCAGCACCCCCGGTGCGGCGAGCAGCGCGCGGGCCAGCGCCAACCGCTGCCGTTGACCACCGGAGAGCTGCCCGCCCTCCTCGCCGACCACGGTGTCCCAGCCCTCCGGCTGCGCCCGTACCCAGTCCGCCAGGCCAGCGGCCTCGGTGGCGGCGGCCAGCGCGGCCTCGTCGGCGTCGGGGCGACCGAGGAGCAGGTTGTCCCGGACGGTGGCGTGGAACACGTACGCCTCGGCGAGCAGTCCGCCGACCGCCCTCGGCAGGTCCTCCGGCGGGTACGCCGACACGTCCCGCCCGTCCAGGCGCACCCGACCGGAGTCCGGGCGTACCGCACCGGTCAGCACGGCGGCGAGGGTGCTCTTGCCGGCCCCGCTCGGGCCCACCACCGCGACCCGACGACCGGGCGGCAGGTCGAGGTCGAACCGGTCGAGCGCGGCGGGCGCCCCGGCCCGGTAACGGACGGTGACCTCGTCGAACCGTACTCGGGGGACCTCGCCATCCGGCGCGGGCCGCTCACCGGCGGCGTCCGGGCGCGGCGTGGCCGACGTGTCGGCCCCATCGGTGTCGCGGAGCGACGGGACCGGTGTGTCGGAGCGGTCGTCGGCCGACGTCAGCAGCGGGGCCACCCGGGCGAGTCCGGACCGCAGGCCGGTCCACTGCCGGGCGGCGCCGACCAGCGCGAGAGCGATCTCCACCGCGGCCAACGTGCCGACCGCCAGCACTCCGATCAGCGCGCCGGACACGTCGGCCCGCAGTGCCACGACCACCACGGCACCGGCGGTCAGCCCGGCCACCAGCACCCCGAGGCCGTCGACGGCGAAGCCGAGCGCGGCGAGCCGCCGCTCCAGCCGGGCGAGTCGACGCGCCCGCCCACCGGCGGCGTCGAGCGCACCGGCGGTGGCGCCGAAGGCGGCCAGGTCGGCCGCGCCGTGGGTCAGGTCGACCGCGTCGGCGGCGAGCGCACCGCGCAACGGCGCCATCTCGGCGGCGGCCCGCCGGGTCAGCGCGGTGGCCAGCAGCGGCAGACCCACCCCGGCGACCAGCAGGCCGACGGCGAGGGCCAGCGCGGCCGGGGGCGAGACCAGGGCGGTCAGGCCGACGGCCACCAGGCTCACCGTCGCGGCGGCGGCAGCCGGGACGAGTACCCGCAGCAGCAGGTCCTGCACCGCCTCCACATCGGAGACCAGGCGACTGAGCGCGTCCCCGCTGCGCGGCGGGGCACCCCGTCGGGCGGCGAGGGTGGCGAACACCCGGGCCCGGACGTCGGTGACGAGCCGGAGCACCGCGTCGTGCCCGGCCAGCCGTTCGGTGTAGCGCAGGACACCCCGGCTCACCGCGAGCGCCCGTACCGCGACGATCGCCACGGTGAGTCGGTCCAGCTCCGGCTGACCGGCAGCGGTCATCAACAGCCAGGTGGCGGTGGCCATCAGTGCGAGGGCGGCGAACTCGGTGGCCGCCGCGAGCAGTCCCGCACCGACCAGCCGCCGCAGGTACGGCCGGGCCAGCCGGAGTACGGCCGCCTCGGGTGCGGAGTCGACGCGACCGGTCGTGGTGGCCCGGGTGGTGCTCATCGGGCCTCCCCGGCCGCCTGTGGCGTCAACTCGGTGACCCGGCCGTCCTCGACGCGCAGGATGCGGTCCGCGTCCTCCAGCAGCGCCGGCCGGTGCGCGACCAGCAGCGCGGTCCGCCCGGTCACCAGCCGACGGGTGGCCGACAGCACCACCGCCTCGGCGGCGGCGTCCAGGCGCGCGGTCGGTTCGTCGAGCAGCACCACCGGCGCGTCCCGCAGGAACGCCCGGGCCAGCGCCACCCGCTGCCGCTGACCGCTGGACAGGCCGTGCCCGCGCTCGCCGAGCCGGGTGTCCAGCCCGTCGGGTAGGGACTCGACCACCTCGTCCAGCGCCGCGTCGCGCACCGCGCTGTCGACCGCCTCCGATGCGGCGTCGGCGCTGCCGAGGCGGATGTTGTCGGCCAGCGACGCGGCGAACAGGTGGGCCCGCTGCGGCACCCAGGCCACCTGTCGACGCCATCCGTCGACGTCGGCGTCGGCCAGGTCGACACCGCCGACCGTGACCCGCCCGGAGGTCGGTGCGACGAAACCGAGCAGCAGGCCGAGCAGCGTGCTCTTGCCTGCACCGCTCGGACCGATGATCGCCACCCGCTCGCCCGGCCGGATGGTCAGCGTGACGTCCCGCAGCGCGGTGGTGCGCTCGTACGCGACGGTCACCGCCTCGAACCGGATCTCGCCGCGCCCGTCGGGCGACGCACCCGTCCGGTGCGCGGGCGTCGGGGCGGAACCGGAGAGCGTGAGCGCCTCGTCCAGCGCGGTGAGCCCCTCCATGCTGGCGTGGAACCGGCTGCCGGCGGCCCGCAACGGCAGGTACGCCTCCGGGGTGAGCAGCAGCACCAGCAGCGCGGTCTGGAGCACCAGCCCGCCGTCGAGCAGACGGAGACCGACCGGGACCGCGACCAGCGCCACCGACAGGGTGGCCACCAGCTCCAGCACCAGGGCGGAGAGGAAGGCGATGCGCAGGGTCTGCATGGTGGCGACCCGGTGTCCGTCGGCCATCCGCCGCACCGCGTCGGTCTGCGCCCGCGCCCGCCCGAACGCCCGCAGCGTGGGCAGCCCGGCCACCATGTCCAGGAAGTGCCCGCCGAGCCGGGACAGCCGCCGCCACTGCCGTTCGGTGGCGGCCTGGGCCTGCCAGCCGAGCAGTGCCCCGAAGATCGGGATGAGCGGCAGCGTCAACGCGATGATCACCGCCGAACTCCAGTCGGCGAAGAGGACCCGCCCGAGCACCGCCACCGGCACCGTGACGCTCAGCACGAGCTGCGGCAGGTAACCGGTGAAGTAGGCGTCGAGCGCGTCCAGCCCACGACCCGCCAGGGTGGCCAACTGTCCGGCCCGCTGGCCGGCGACCCAGCCCGGTCCGTGTCGGGCGACCGCGCCCAGCAGGTCGGCCCGTAGCGCCGCCTTCACCGTGGCCGCCGCCCGCGCCGAGACCGCGCCCTGCGCCCACACCACCAGCGCGCGGGCCGCGACGGCGACCACCAGACCGGCCAGCGCGACGCGGTCCAGCCGCCCGGTGAACGCGGTCGCCAACAGTGCCGCCAGGGCGGTGGCCTGCGCTACGACCAGCCCGGCGGCGAGCACCCCGAGCGCCGCGAGCAGGGTGAGGTCGCGTCGGGCCGCGGGGACCCGGCGCAGCAGCCGCGGGTCGAAGGGGCGGCGGTTCACCAGCGCACCGGTGCCCTACCGTCGGTCCGTCCCCGGAGAATCCGCCAGCACATCGCCTGGCAGCCTAGTAGGGCCGCGACGAGCGCCGACGGGCGCGGAGCCGGTACGCGGGCCACCACGTCGGTCGTCAGCTCAGGAACAGCGAGATGGGCAGGGCGGCCACGGTGGTGGTCACGGTCAGCGCGGCGGCACCGATCAGTCGGGCCGGGCGCTCCGCGACCATCAGCCGCTGCACGCGTACGTCCAGGTCCCGGTCGCCCAGACCGAGCGTGCCGGCCGGCGTGATCCGGTTGCCGGCGGCGGCGAACCGCCGCAGCGCACCGGCCAGCGGGGCCTCCGCGTGCAGTTCCCGGGCCTTGTCGTCGGCGCGCATCTCGACCAGCAGCGACACCCGCTCGTGCGCCTCGTGCACCCAGCGCAGCCAGGGCAACGCCCGGCACAGCGCGGTGAACGGCAGCAGCACCAGGTCGTGCCGCTCCTCGGCGTGCGCCCGCTCGTGCGTCAGCACCGCCGCCAACTCGGCCCGGTCGAGCAGACTCAGCGTGCCGGCACTGACCACCACCCGGGGCTTCACCCCCGGCAGGCAGTACGCCGCCGCGCTCGGATGGTCCAGCACCAGCGCCCCGGGCACGGTGGGGTCCCGCCGGGCCACCAACGCCAGCAGGTCCCGGTGCCGACGCTGCGCGCGTACCGTGCCGTGGATGCTGCGTACCGTCGTGGTCAGCAGCACCGCGCCGATGCCGAGACCGATGCCGACCAGCCCCAGGTGCACCGGGCCGACGCCCACCGGAAGCGTGCTGTGCCACAGGTCGTTCGCGAGCGCCAGCAGCGCGCTGCCGGTGCCCCGGTCGTACGCGGCCAGCCCGATCGCGATCGGCAGGCCCATCGCGGACAGCCCGGCGGCCAGGCCGACCGCCTGCCAGCACAGGATCGCGACCCGAGGGGTACGCCACGTCCACGTCGAGCGGCTGAGCACCTGCGCGATCAGCCAGCAGGCCAACATCGCGGCGGCGAAGTGCACGGTCTGCGCCACGTCGTCGCCCCTACCGCTCCGCGGTCTCGTCGGCCCGACCCGGCCGGGTCGCCCGATCCGGTGCGGGTGCCTCCACGCGATCGGTCAGCGCCGCGCCGTCACCCGGCCCGTCCGGCGTACCCGATGCCATCCCGGCCTCGGCGGAGAGCGCGGCCCGCAGCACGTCCGCCTCGGTGCCGGTCACCGACCGGGCGAATCGGACCAGCGCCGCGTCGCGGCTGCCACCCAGGTCCAGGGCGTCGAGCATGATCTGGGCGATGTACGCCTCACGGCTGGCGGCAGCCTGGTACCGCCAGGCCCGCCCTTCCCGCTCGCGCTGCACCATGCCCTTGCCGGCGAGCCGGTCCAGCACCGTCATCACCGTCGTGTAGGCCAACTCGCGCCCGGCCAGCGCATCGGCGACCTCGCGCACCGTCACCCCACCGGACGTGGCGGGAACCGTGTCCCACAGCACATCCATCACCGCACGCTCAAGATCCCCCAGCCGAGTCACCCCTAAATCCTACCCCCCGTAGTAGACCCCCCAGTGCCCGCACCACCCCCACCCCCACGTCCCGGCGTCCGCCCCCGCGTCCCCGCGTCCCGGCGTCCGCCCCCGCGCCCCCGCGTCCCGGCGTCCGCCCCCGCGCCCCCGCGTCCCGGCGTCCGCCCCCGCGTCGGCCGTTCACACCCTGCGTCGGTCGTCCACACCTGCGTCGGGCGTCCACACCTGCGTCGGGCGTCCGCACCCGCGTCGGGCGTCCGCACCCCGCGTCGGCCGTTCACACCCCGCGTCGGTCGTTCGGCTTACGTGTCTGGCGTCCGGCTCCGGCTCCCGCTCCGGCTCCCGCTCCGGCTCCGGGTCCGGCGTCCACGTCCCGTGTCGGCCGTCGGGTCCGTGCCCCGCGTTCGGCTCACGCGCCCGGCGTCCGGCTCATTCGTCCGGGTCCGCGTTCGGCGTCGGCACAACTTCCTGGAAACTGCTGCCTCCCGACCACCCCGACACAGCAACATCCAAGAAGTTGCGCAGATCTTGACCGCCCACCCGCGATGCCAAGCGAGCACGACGTGCGCCAGGCGAGGCGACGTGCGCCAAGCGAGCGCGACGTGCGCCAGGCGAGGCGACGTGTGCCAGGCGAGGCGACGTGTGCCAGCCAGGCGGGCGCGAGGGCGCGCCAGGCGTGCACGAGGCGTGCCCGAGAACACCCGCCACTCGCCCCGCTGACCCGTGACTCAGCGAAAGGCGGCACCCGAAAGCCGCCACCGACCCTCGGACCGCGTCCACGAAAGGTTTCCGGGGGGAGCCCACCCGCGCAGGGATCAAGCCTGACCGCCCGGAGCGGGTGGGCTCCCCCCGGAAACCCCCACAGCGAGAAACCGAAAAGAGCAGCGAGAGACAAAAACAGCGAGAAGAGGAATCACACCCCCTTGGGATGCCACACAGTCTTAGTCTCCAGCAACGCCGTCATCCGCCCGAGCCCCGGATCAGCGGACCAGTCGTGCCCGGAGCCCACCGGACGGAGCACCCGCTTCAGGTTCTCCGCGGCCTTGATCTCCAGGTCGACCGCCAGGTCCGCGTCGGTGACCCCGGTCAGGTCGATGGCGTTGACGTCCATGTGCGCGGCCAGCGTGGGTACGGTCTCCGGCAGCCGCCCGGTGAGGATGTTGACGACGCCGCCGGGCAGGTCGGAGGTGGCGAGCACCTCGGCCAGGGTGATCGCGGCCAGTGGCGCGGCCGGGCTGGCGGCCACCACGACGGTGTTGCCGGTGACGATCGCCGGGGCGATCACGCTGACCAGGCCGAGCAGGGCCGGGCTCTCCGGGGCCACCACGGCGACCACGCCGGTCGGCTCGGGTGCGGAGAGGTTGAAGTAGGGCCCGGCGACCGGGTTGGCACCGCCGTACACCTGCGGCAGCTTGTCGGACCAGCCCGCGTACCAGACCCAGCGGTCGGTGGCGGCGTCGACCTCGTCGGCGGGTACGCCGAGACCGATGAACTGGTCGCGGCGGCCCTCCAGCATCTCGGCGACGCGGTAGAGGATCTGACCCCGGTTGTACGCGGTCGCCCCGGCCCAGCCCTTCACGGCGGCGCGGGCGGCGACCACGGCGTCCCGGGCGTCCTTGCGGGAGGCCAGCGACACGTTGGAGTCCTGCACGAGATACGACCGTCCCGACTCGCTACGCGGGAACTTCCCGCCGATGAAGAGCTTGTACGTCTTGCGTACCGCGACCCGCTCAGACATTGAGGTACGCCTCCAGCCCGTGCCGGCCGCCCTCGCGACCGTAGCCCGACTCCTTGTAGCCGCCGAACGGCGAGGTGGGGTCGAACTTGTTGAACGTGTTGGCCCAGACGACTCCGGCGCGCAGCCGGTCGGCCATCCACAGGATGCGGGAACCCTTCTCGGTCCAGATTCCGGCGCTGAGCCCGTACGGCGTGTTGTTGGCCTTCTCCACGGCCTCGGCCGGGGTGCGGAAGGTCAGCACGGACAGCACCGGGCCGAAGATCTCCTCGCGGGCGATCCGGTGGGCCTGGGTGACGCCGGTGAAGATGGTCGGCGCGAACCAGAAGCCGCGGTCCGGGAGTTCGCACGGCGGTGACCAGCGCTGCGCGCCCTCGGCGGCGCCGGCCTCGGTCAGCTCGTGGATCCGGGCGAGCTGGGCGGCGGAGTTGATGGCACCGACGTCGGTGTTCTTGTCCAGCGGGTCACCGACGCGCAGCAGTGCCATCCGGCGCTTGAGCGATTCCAGCACCTGCTCGGCGACGGACTCCTGGACCAGCAGCCGGGATCCGGCGCAGCAGACGTGTCCCTGGTTGAAGAAGATGCCGTTGACGATGCCCTCGACCGCCTGGTCGACGGGGGCGTCGTCGAAGACGATGTTGGCGGCCTTGCCGCCGAGTTCCAGGGTGAGCTTCTTGCGGCTGCCGGCGACGGCGCGGGCGATGGCCCGGCCGACGTCGGTGGAGCCGGTGAATGCGACCTTGTCGACGCCGTCGTGTTCGACCAGGGCCCGGCCGGTCTCCCCGGCACCGGTGACGATGTTGACCACACCGGCCGGCAGGTCGGCCTGCTGGCAGATCTCGGCGAAGAGCAGCGCGGTCAAGGGGGTGGTCTCGGCGGGCTTGAGTACCACCGTGTTGCCGGCGGCGAGCGCCGGGGCGATCTTCCAGGCCAGCATGAGCAGCGGGAAGTTCCACGGGATGACCTGCGCCGCCACTCCGAGCGGTCGCGGGTTCGCGCCGAATCCGGCGTGCTCCAGCTTGTCCGCCCAGCCGGCGTAGTAGAAGAAGTGCGCGGCGACCAGCGGCAGGTCGACGTCGCGCGACTCCTTGATCGGCTTGCCGTTGTCCAGCGACTCCAGCACGGCCAGCTCACGCGAGCGTTCCTGGATGAGGCGGGCGATCCGGAACAGGTACTTGGCCCGGTCGCGGCCCGGCATCGGACCCCAGACCTTCTCGTACGCCTTCCGGGCGGCCCGGACCGCGCGGTCCACGTCCTGGCTGCCGCCCTCGGCGATCTCGGCGAGCACCTCCTCCGAGGAGGGGCTGATCGATTTGAAGCTGCCGCCGTCGGCCGGGTCGACGAAGGTGCCGTCGATGAACAGGCCGTACGAGCCCTTGATGTCCACCACCGAGCGCGACTCGGGGGCGGGTGCGTATTCGAACATCGCGTTCAGTCCAGGGTGAAGTAGTCGGGGCCGGCGTAGACACCGGTCGTCAGCTTGGTGCGCTGCATGAGCAGGTCGTTGAGGAGGCTGGACGCGCCGAAGCGGAACCAGTCCGGGTCCAGCCAGTCCGGCCCGACGGTCTCGTTGACCATGACCAGGTACTTGACGGCGTCCTTGGTGGTCTTGATGCCGCCGGCCGGCTTCACGCCGACCTGCCGACCGGTGGCGGCCCGGAAGTCGCGGACCGCCTCCAGCATGACCAGCGTCACCGGCAGGGTGGCCGCGATTGGGACCTTGCCGGTGGAGGTCTTGATGAAGTCGCCGCCGGCCAGCATCGCCAGCCAGGAGGCCCGGCGTACGTTGTCGTAGGTGGCCAGTTCGCCGGTCTCCAGGATCACCTTGAGGTGGGCGTCCCCGCAGGCTTCCTTGGTCGCCACGATCTCGTCGTACACCTCGGCGTAGCGACCGGCCAGGAACGCGCCCCGGTTGATCACCATGTCGATCTCGTCGGCGCCCGCCTCCACGGCGGCCCGGGTGTCGGCCAGCTTGATCGCAAGCGGTGCCTGACCGGACGGGAACGAGGTCGCCACGCTGGCCAGGTGCACGTTGGAGCCGCGCAGCACCTCGGCCACGTACGGGACCATCGCGGGATAGACGCAGACCGCGCCGACGTGTGGGCAGGATGGGTCGGCCGGGTCGGGGCGCAGCGCCTTGGCGGCGAGCGCGCGTACCTTGCCGGGGGTGTCCGCGCCTTCCAGCGTGGTGAGGTCGACCATTCGGATCGCGAGGTCGATCGCCTGTGCCTTGGCGGTGGTCTTGATGGAGCGGGTGCCGAGTTGGGCTGCCCGCTGCTCTGCGCCGACCTGGTCCACGCCCGGTAGGCCGTGCAGGAAGGTCCGCAGAGCGGTCTCGGATCGTCCCAGCTCGGAGAGGTCCGACCGGGCCGACGTCGCTGTCGCCGTCATGCGCCGAAGTCTACGCAGGCGGGAGCCACCCGATCTTGATCATGACGGCGGACGGGGCGGGTCGGGTGAGCGACGTCGCTGCTCCGGGCCGGGGCCCGCGCGTCCGGGGCCGGGGCGGGTAGGTTGAGCGATCGTGGACGTACTCGTCATTGACCATCCGCTCGCCCAGTCCCGGCTGACCGCCATGCGGGACGAACGGACCGACTCCGCCTCGTTCCGGGCGGCGCTGCACGAACTCACCACCATGCTGGTGTACGAGGCGGCGCGCTCCTTCCCGATCGAGCGGTACCCGGTGCAGACCCCGGTCACCGGCACCGAGGGCACCCGGCTGGCCAACCCGCCGCTGCTGGTGCCCGTGCTGCGTGCCGGTCTCGGCATGGCCGACGCCGCGTTGGGGCTGCTGCCGGAGTCGTCGATGGGCTTCGTCGGGCTGGCCCGGGACGAGGAGACCTTCGAACCGCGCGCCTACATGGAGTCGCTGCCCCGCGACCTGAGCGGCCTGCCGGTGCTGGTCCTCGACCCGATGCTGGCCACCGGTGGCTCGCTGGAGCACTGCTGCCGGCTGCTGGCCGAGCGCGGCTGCACCGACATCACGGTGCTCTGCGTACTCGCCGCACCGGCCGGCATCGCCCGGCTGGAGCGGTCCGGTCTGCCGCTGCGTCTGGTCACCGCGTCGATCGACGAGGGTCTCAACGACAGCAAGTTCATCGTGCCGGGTCTCGGTGACGCCGGGGACCGCCAGTTCGGCGGCATGCCCCGATTCTGATCCGTCCGCGTCGAGTGCGGCCCGGGCGGGTCGCCGCAGGCGGCGGGTTTGTCCTGCGGGCGGTGGCGTCGAGCGGCTACCGTCTCGGGCCATGACTGGTGTTCCGCTCGCCGAGGAACTGCTCCTGCTGGCGTACGACGACGAGTCCGGCAAGGCGACCATGCCCCGGATCAGCCTCGACCTGGGCATGGCCGCCGCAGTGTTGATCGAGCTGGCCCTGGCGGGCCGGATCGCGTACGCCGAGGGCGCCCTGACGGTGGTCGACGCGACACCGACGGGCGAGCCGGTCACCGACGACGTCCTGGCCCGGATCGCGGCGGACACCCCGCACAGCCCGTCGTCCTGGGTGCAGCGGCTGCGGCACGGCCTGCGCGACAAGGTCCTCGGTGACCTGTGCGCGCACGGGGTGGTCCGGGACGTCGACGAGACGGAGTTGGGCTTCATCCACGTGCACCGCTACCCGGTGCTGGACCCCTCGGTGGAGGCGGAGACCCGCCAACGGCTCGCCGCCGCGCTGACCGGCGACGCTCCCGACGAGCGGACCGCCGCCCTGGCGACGCTGGTCGCCGTACTCCGGATGGAATCGGCGCTGGGAGTCACCGGCGAGGACGCCACCGAGGCCCGCCGCCGGTTGGAGGAGATCGCCAGTGGTGCGGGCTTCTCCGGCGAGGTGAGCCTGGAAAGCTCCGTGGTCCGTCCCTCGGTCGGCCTGGTGGTCGCCGCCCTCGGCCGCGCCGTCCAGGCCGCTCTCGGCCCCCGTCGCTGACGCAGCCGTCCCCTCGCTCGCCGGTCCTGCCGTGCGCTCGTCGGTCGTGCCGTGCGTTCGTCGGTCGTGCCGTGCGTTCGTCGGTCGTGCCGTGCGTTCGCCGATCATGGAGTTGCGGTTCGTGAATTGTGCTTATTCGCTCACCTTTGTGACCGCCACAACTCCATGATCGCGGCGCGGCGGGGCGGGGCGCGGCGTGGTGCGGCGGGGGAGGGGGATGAGGGGCGAGGGTCGGTGGGCGGGTGGACGGTCCGGACGGCCCTTAGGAGTCCAGCGGGGGTTCGACCGGCTTGAAGTCGCGGGCGTAGAGATCCAGTGACACGAACACCTGACGCGAGCCGCTGAAGGGATCCGAAGCCAGCCCGTACAAGCGGACGTGCGCGTTCGGGTTTGCCTGGAGTGCGTCGACGACCGTGTCGGCCGCGATTCCCGTGCGAAGTCTGAGGCGCTCCCACTCGCTGGCGGGAACACGGACGTCCTCGATCCGAACGCGTCTGAAGCTGCCTCGGCGGATCCGGGGCATCCACGACGAGTTCAGTGGCAGCTTGATGAGGATGCGCGTCAGTCCGTCGGCGGTCCTTTCGTGGTCAACTCGAAGGTCGGCGTGAAATGCCACGTCGACCGCGTCGCGATGCCCGACGTTGGACACCGTGGCGACGAGTTCGGGTGCTCCCTTGCCTGCTGCGGACGGCGTCACGACCATCGGCGCGGACCAGGCAAGTCGTGGGGAGAGCACCCGGAAGACTATCCAGAGCATAAGAATCGACTGAAAGACACCGATGGGAATCCCGACGAGAAGCGGGATCATGACGTCCATTGATGCGGGATCCTCCCTGGATGGCGCGCTTTGATGGGTCGAAGAAACCTGAGTCGAATTGGCGCTCCGGGCATCCACTGTCCCAGTGATGGTCAAGCTCGCGATGAACCCAGGTCCCCGGCAGGGTCCATGCACCTCGGTCGACTGTGCATGGAACCTGACGGCGGAGACCGGCCTCGTCCACGTCGGTCGCTGGGCACGGCGGCATATGTGACGCCGGACGGGTCGAGCGCGGCTTCTCGCTCAGGCCACGGGTGCGGGGCATTCCCCGTGACGCCGCCGGTGCCGAGTCGGTGGAGCAGGGTGTCAGTGGGACTGTCAGTGGGACAGGTGGTCGGTCCGGACGGCGGTGACGAAGGCGGACCAGGCGGTCGGCGTGACGGTGAGGGCCGGGCCGGTCGGGTCCTTGCTGTCGCGGATGCCGACGACGTCCGACAGGTTATCGGCGACCTCGACGCAGTCGCCGCCGTTGGTGCCGCTGCGGGTGCTGGTGCGCCACGTCGCGCCGGTCAGGTCACTCATAGCACTCTCCCAGGATGGCATCGATGAGATCCGTCGATTCTCTCTCCCCGAGCGCGATGGATTCCAGCCCTCGCCAGACCCGCACGTAGGCGGCGATCTCGTGCGGCTGGTCGAGATAGAGCGCGCCGGTGAGCCCTTCGACATAGACGGTGGGTGGTTCGGACGGGCTTCCGAGCAGGGAGTCCGGAAAGTCGAGCAGCACGAAAGTGCCCGCCTCGGCGGCGAGTGGCGGGCCGGCGGCGAGCGGCAGGATGCGGATGGAGATGTTGTGCCGTTGCCCGACGGCAAGCAGGTGGCGGAGTTGACCGGCCATCACCGGCCGGTCGGGCACCGGGCGGCGCAGCACCGCCTCGCTGAGCATCACGGCCAGTTCCGGAGCGGGTGGGAGGCGTCGGGTCAGTAGTCCCTGCCGCTGGATTCGGAAGTGCACCGCCTTCTTCCGTTCCTCCTCGCCCAACTCGGGCCGGTTGTGCAGAAAGAGCGCGGTGGCGTACTCGGGGGTCTGTAGCAGTCCCGGCACCAGTTCGGCGTTGTAGTGCCGCACGCTACTGGCCACGTTTTCCAGTCCGACGTAGAGCGAGAACCAGGCCGGGATGGAGCGGCCGTACGCGTGCCACCACCCCTCGGCCTTGCCGACCTCGGCGAGCCCGATCAGCACGCTCGCCTGGTCGGGAGTTGCCTGGTAGAGATCGCAGAGCACGCGCACGTCCGGACCTCTGGCCGGGGAGAGGCCGCGCTCGATCCGCCAGATCTTCTGTCGCGAGCAGTCCAACTGCTCGGCTGCCGCCTCGATGCTGACCCGGGCGTCGACCCGGAGTTGGGTGAGCAGCCTGCCGAGCTGCCGTCGCGGGACGGTCGAACCGTTCGTTGCATGCACCGTGCAACACTCCTCAGTTCCAGAATGCAACCAATTCGCGCTATCGAGGAAACGTATTGCGAAGGCGTTTCCGTCGAATGCGGAATGGCGATGGCTGATGGAGTGATGCTATTTGTTGGCGCTCAATGCAGGCAAGCGGTAGCGCTCGGTGATTGTGCTCGGGTGTTAGGAGGGGACCCCTGCTATGCACGAGGCGTTAATAAGGTGCCCTTCCTTACATCCCCAAAGCGCGCGCAACCTCGCCCCGCAACTCTCCGACGGCGCTCTCCGCGCGAGCCCGGGCCGCTGCGACGTCACCGTCGGCGACCTTTTCCACCACCTCCAGGTACGCCTTGAGCTTCGGCTCGGTGCCGGAGGGCCGGATCACCACGCGCGCCGCCCCGGTACGCAGGATGATCACGTCCGCCTCGGGAAGCAGGTCCCGTGCCTCGGTGACCGGCTGACCGAGCAGCGTGTCCGGGGTCGCCGCCCGGATCCGGGCCATCGCGTCGGCGATCAGCCGCAGGTCGTCGACGCGGACTGAAAGCTGATCGGTGTGGTGGACGCCGAACTCGGCAGCCAACTCATCCAGCCGGTCGGTGAGCGTACGGCCCTGGGTCTTGAGGTCGGCGGCCAACTCGGCCACGGTCAGCGCGGCGGTGATGCCGTCCTTGTCGCGTACGTGGTCGGGGGCGACGCAGTAGCCGAGCGCCTCCTCGTAGCCGAACACCAGCGGCGCGGAGCCGTCCCCGGCCCGCACGATCCACTTGAACCCGGTCAGCGTCTCGCCGTAGGGCAGGTTCCGGGCGGTGCACATCGCCCGCAGCAGCGACGACGAGACGATGGTGGTGGCGTACAGGCCGGTCACGCCACGCCGCATCAGGTGGTCGGCGAGCAGCACCCCGACCTCGTCCCCCCGCAGCATCCGCCAGCCCGCACCGCCCGCTGCGCCGCTCGGCCCACCCGCGACGGGGGCAGAGGGCGCGCCGCCCGGGGTCCGGACCGCTACGGCGCAGCGGTCGGCGTCGGGGTCGTTGGCGATGGCGAGGTCCGCGCCGGTGGTGTCGGCGAGCGCGACCAGCAGGTCCACCGCGCCCGGCTCCTCCGGGTTGGGGAAGCTGACCGTCGGGAAGTCGGCGTCCGGTTCGGCCTGCTCCGGCACCACGCCGGGGGTCGGGAAACCGGCGGCGGCGAAGGCGGCGGTGAGGACCGCCGCGCCGACGCCGTGCAGCGGGGTGTAGGCCACGGTCAGGTCCCGGGGGCCGCCGGGCGGCACCACCTGCACCGCCCGCGCCACGTACCCGGCGACCAGGTCGTCACCGAGCACCTGGCCGGAGGGGCCGAGCGGCACCCGGGTCAGCGGGCCGACCGCTCGGATGGCGGCCTCGATGCCGGTGTCGGCCGGCGGCACGATCTGCGCTCCGGCACCGGAGTCCCCGCCCAGTTCGGCACCGAGATAGACCTTGTAGCCGTTGTCCTGCGGCGGGTTGTGGCTCGCCGTCACCATCACCCCGGCGACCGCACCCAGTTGCCGCACCGCGTACGCCAGCACGGGGGTGGGCAGCGGGCGGGGGAGGAGCAGGGCCGGCCGTCCTGCCCCGGTGGCCACCCGGGCGGTCTGCTCGGCGAACGCGCGGGAGCCGCGTCGGGCGTCGTACCCGATCACCAGCGGGCCGGTGCCGCCCTCGGCGGCGAGCCAGGCGACCAGCCCGGCTGCGGCCTGGGTGACCACGGCGAGGTTCATGCCGTTGGGGCCGGCGCGCAGCGGGCCGCGTAGCCCGGCGGTGCCGAAGGTCAGCGGCCCGGCGAAGCGGTCGGCCAGCTCGGCGGCACTGTCCGGCAGTCGGTCGAGCACCGCCCGCAGTTCCGCCTGGTCAGCAGGGTCGGGGTCGTCGGCGAGCCAGCGCTGAGCCTGCTCGCGGATGGTGTCGATGTCAGTGGTCTCCGCCGCCATGGTTGACGCATTCCCCTCTTTATCGTTACCCTCGAATATAAGCAAACTTCTATGGAGGGGTGAATTTTCGGTATGAGGTTGCGCTCCAGGATTGCACGTATCGCGTCAGTTTCGCTGCTCGTGTCGATTGGGATGGTGGGAGTCAATTCGAGCCCTGCTGCCGCATCCTGCTCGCATCCTGTGGGGGACACGTCGACCAACGGCCCACTTCGGGCAACAGGTGACCAGGTGGCGGTTCGAACTGGTCCGCACCTCAATTGTGCTGTGAAGGGGCGACTCTTCCTCGGGGAGTACGTAACCCCTTGGTGCTGGGACTATGGGGATTCAGTCACCCGAGACGGTGTAACTCTTACCACCTGGTCTTACGTGCATGCACTCGGTGGTGAGCCCTTCGGCTGGGTCTCTGATGCGTACCTCACCGAGCGTGGTGCGGACCGTAGCTGCTAGAGGTAGAGCTAGCGGGGCTGGGGAATCGCTCCCCGGCCCGTTAGCTCGTAGCTGCTGTGATTTCGAACGATTGCGCCATTTCTTCGTAGATTGGTCGGCTCTCCTCGAAGCGGGCGTCAGTTGAGGTCAAATAGAACGAGTATGCCTTATTGTTGTGAACGGTTGCTTGCCAAATTCCATGGCGGGCCGTCCCTCCGCAGGTATATTCGAACTCGACGCCCGGGCGTTCTGCAACTTGCAAACTTCTAAAAGCAATTTGCTCATATGGCTGTTTGCAGGAATTGCTTTGATTTCTTAGAAAGTTCTGAGCGCTTTCGGCCCAGCGTGTTGGCGTGCCGCTCCACCTCTCGACGAGAATGCGAACTCGGCGACCGCTGTCCTCTGGATCGGTGTAGTCGACGTACGAGCCGCCTGTCGTTCGTGTCCAGCCCTTCGGCACCATTATCCGCACCCCTCGTGCCGAGTGTTCCTCCATCTCAATGTCGGAACTCTTATCGGCTGAGATAGTCGGATCAGCAACGGGCGTGGTCGGCGGCGGGTCACCGCCGCCGCCGGAGAGCGCCACCGCGCCGATCAGCAGGACCAGCACCAGGCCACCGGCCGCCGCGAGCTGGACCTTGCGCGGCCAGCCCTTCACGGTCTCGACCGCACGGGCACCTGCGCCCTTGGCCTTGTCGAGCGGGCCGCCGCCCCCACCGGCGGGCGGCGGTGGTGCGCCGTACGGCTGGCGGGGCGCCGCCGGCCAGCGACCGCCGTAGTCGCCGCCGAGCTGCTGGGTGGCCTCCGGCCGGGCACCGAACCCGTACGCCCCGGCACTGATGTGCTGCGTCGTGTCCGCGCCGATGTGCTGGGTGGCGTCGGCCCCGATGCGTTGGGTGGCGTCCGCGCCGCCGATCCGCTGGGTGGCCTCCGACCCACCGATGCGCTGGGTCGTCTCGGACCCGCCGCCGTAGGTGCGGCCGGCGGACGAGGCGGCGTTCTGCTGACCCGGGCGGGCCAACGCGTCGGCGCTGGTGTCCTCCATCGCGGCGGCACTGGTGGCGGCGGCCTTGCCGGGACGCTCACCCCGGCTCAGTGCGGCCAGCCGGTCGGTCAGCGACTCACCGGGGGCGAGCATCGCCCGGCCGCCGATCTCACTTGCGGACTTGGACTTCTTCGCGGGGGCGGCCGGCGCGGTGATCGGCGCGGACTGCTGCGGCACCGGCACCACGGAATAGGGGTCGGTCATCGAATTGACCGCGGAGGCGGTGCTGCTCAGCGGGCCGGCGAGCAGTTCGCGCAGCATGGCGCGGGCGGTGTGCACGTCGAGCCGACGGGCCGGGTCCTTCTCCAGCAGGCCCATCAGGACCCGGGTCAGCGGGCCGCTGCGCTGCGGCGGGGCCGGCGGGTCCTCGACCACCGCGTGCATCGTCTCGATCGGGTCACCCCGGTCGAAGGGCGGCCGACCCTCCACGGCGGTGTAGAGCGTCACGCCGAGGGAGAACAGGTCGCTGGGCGGGCCGAACTCCTGGCCCATGGCCCGCTCGGGCGAGATGAAGTGCGGCGAGCCCAGCACCATCCCCGGCGTGGTGAGCTGCACGTCGGTGGGCATCCGGGCGACACCGAAGTCGGTCAGCACGCAGCGGCCGTCGGAGCAGATCAGCACGTTGGCCGGCTTGACGTCGCGGTGCAGCACCCCGATGGCGTGCGCCACCTCCAGCGCGCCGAGCAGCGCGATGCCGATCTTGGCGACCACCCGCTGGGCGATCGGCCCGTCCTCGATCACCATGTCGGCGAGGCTGCGGGCGTCCAGCAGCTCCATCACGATCCACGGGCGCCCGGCCTCGGTGACCACGTCGTACACCTGGACCACCGCCGGGTGGGCGATGGCGGCTGCCGCGCGGGCCTCGCGCAGGGTGCGTTCGTACATGGCGTCGCGGTCGCTGGGCGCCAGGCCGGGCGGCAGGACGACCTCCTTGACCGCCACGTCGCGCCGCAGAAGTGTGTCTGTGGCCCGCCAGACCGTGCCCATGCCACCGTTGCCCACCGTCGAACGCAACGAGTACCGGTCACCGATGACGGTGCCGGGTGTCGCGCGGCCGTTGGTGGGGGTGCTGACTGGTCCGCCGCTCCACGTCGGGATCTGAGTCACAGAAAAGCCACCGGGGGAAGTCGAGGGGGCTGGGACACAACCCCCCTATCTTGCTGGTTCAGACGCCCGATGCGAAACCCGGCGCGGCGGACGTTTACCGTCCGGAACGGTACGTGTGCGAGTCCTCACGTCGGGTGGTGCCGCCGGAGGGCCGAGTGTGCGCTATCCCTCACCCAGTGACCAGCACATTCGTCCTACCATCCGGTGATGAGCGAACGGCGGCGGTCAAGCGAGTCCGGCTTCCCGATCGAGGGCGTCTACGCGGCGGAGCACCTGCCGGGTGATCTGGACTCCCGGCTGGGCGCTCCGGGCGAGTACCCGTACACGCGTGGGGTCTATCCCACCATGTACACCTCCCGCCCGTGGACCATGCGCCAGTACGCCGGCTTCGGCACCGCCACCGAGTCCAACGCGCGGTACCACCAGTTGTTGCGGGCCGGCACCATGGGTCTCTCCGTCGCGTTCGACCTGCCCACCCAGATGGGGTACGACTCCGACGACCCGATCGCCTCGGGCGAGGTCGGCAAGGTCGGGGTCGCCATCGACTCCATCGAGGACATGCGGCTGCTCTTCGACGGCATCCCGCTGGACAAGGTCTCCACCTCGATGACGATCAACGCGCCGGGCTCGGTGCTGCTGCTGCTCTATCAGCTCGTCGCCGAGGAGAACGGGGTGCCGGGCGCCGCGCTCAACGGCACCATCCAGAACGACATCCTCAAGGAGTACATCGCCCGGGGCACCTACATCTTCCCGCCGAAGCCGTCGTTGCGGCTGGTCGCCGACACGTTCGGCTACTGCCGGGCCGAGGTGCCGAAGTGGAACACCATCTCGATCTCCGGCTACCACATGGCCGAGGCCGGTGCCTCCCCGGTGCAGGAGATCGCCTTCACGTTGGCCAACGGCGTCGAGTACGTCCGCGCCGCGATCGCCGCCGGGCTGGCCGTGGACGACTTCGCGCCCCGCCTGTCGTTCTTCTTCGTCGCCCGCACCACGTTGCTGGAGGAGGTGGCGAAGTTCCGGGCGGCCCGGCGGATCTGGGCCCGCCTCATGCGCGACGAGTTCGGGGCGAAGAACCCGAAGTCGATGATGCTGCGCTTCCACACCCAGACCGCAGGCGTGCAGTTGACCGCCCAGCAGCCCGAGGTCAACCTGGTCCGGGTCGCGGTGCAGGGGCTGGGCGCGGTGCTCGGCGGCACGCAGTCGCTGCACACCAACAGCTTCGACGAGGCGATCGCGCTGCCCACCGAGAAGGCAGCCCGGTTGGCGCTGCGTACCCAACAGGTGCTCGCGTACGAGACGGACCTGACCGCCACGGTGGACCCGTTCGCCGGCTCGTACGTGGTGGAGGCGATGACCGCCGAGATCGAGGCGGCGGCGGACGCGCTGATGGGTCGGGTCTTCGAGTTCGGGTCGTCGGTGGACGCCATCGAGGCGGGCTTCCAGAAGCGTGAGATCGAGCAGTCCGCGTACCAGATCGCGCAGGAGATCGACTCGGGTGAGCGGGTGGTGGTCGGGCTCAACCGGTTCACCATCGACGCCGAGGAGCCGTACGAGCCGCTGCGGGTCGACCCGGCCATCGAGGCGGCGCAGGGCGAGCGGCTGGCCAAGCTGCGCGCCGGGCGGGACGGCGCGGTCGTCGAGCGGGCCCTGAACGAGTTGCGGGAGGCCGCCTCGGGCACCGGCAACGTGCTCTATCCGATGAAGGCCGCCCTGCGCGAGCGGGCCACCGTCGGCGAGGTGTGCGGGGCGCTGCGCGAGGTGTGGGGCGTCTACCGCCCGACCGACCGGTTCTGAGCCGCTCGCCACTCTCACGGTCGCTGTGCGTGTCGAAGCGGCCGTCTCCGGGTACTCCGCCCGAATGATCTCGTTGACGCACACCCTGTGCGGTCGGCGGCGGTCCGGACGTGTGAACGTCCACCGGTGCTGATCGCCGTGGGTGGTCGGGTAATTGTCGTACCGTCAGTTCATCGCGCCGACTAATGCGACAATTCGGAACGACGGGCGACGAGTTTCGACAAGATTCTCCGCCCGAAACGCCGATTACGCGTTGTAGGAGGTGGGGGGCGGATGACTGCGTACGAACGCGATCTACCTGCTGTCCAGCCCGTCCACGGGCACTCCAAGCAGGGCATATGTGACGCTGTGCGGTCCGATCATCACCGGAACGAGGTTGCGCAGAGTTACCTTCGGGGGTCTACGCTGTCTGCTGTCCCCGATGATCCATCCATTTCTAGTGATCGAGAATTCGACGTGACGAGTGCGTTGACTATGCCGACCGGCGAGCAATTGGCGTCGTCTTGGCCCGAGGCGCCACCGACCGGTGGCCAGCCCCTGCCGTCCGAGCTGGACCACCTGCTCGCCCTCCGGGTACCGGGCCTGATCGCCACGCGCCGTCACATTCACGCGCATCCGGAGCTGTCCGGTCAGGAGTTCGACACCGCCGCCCTGATCGCCCGGGAACTCACCCTGGCCGGGCTCAGCCCCCGCATGCTGCCCAAGGGCAACGGGGTCATCTGCGACGTCGACGGCCGCCCCGACGGGCCGGTGATCGCGCTGCGCGCCGACATCGACGCGCTGCCGCTAACCGACGTCAAGGACGTGCCGTACCGCTCCACCGTGGACGGGGTCTGCCACGCCTGCGGGCACGACGTGCACACCACGATCCTGCTCGGCGTCGGCATGCTGCTCGCCCAGCTCGCCGACCTGGGCGAGCTGCCCGGCCGGGTCCGGTTGATCTTCCAGCCGGCCGAGGAGATCCTGCCCTGCGGTTCGCTCGAAGTGATCGAGGCGGGCGGCCTGGACGACGTGGTGCAGATCTTCGCGCTGCACTGCGACCCGAACCAGCCGGTCGGCAAGGTCGGCCTGCGGGTCGGGCCGATCACCGCCGCCGCCGACAACGTCACCGTCCGGTTGACCGGACCGGGCGGGCACACCGCCCGCCCACACCTGACCGTGGACCTGGTCGACGCGCTCGGCCGGCTGATCACCGAGGTGCCGGCGCTGATCAGCCGCCGGGTGCCGGCCAACAGCGGGCTGCTGCTGGTCTTCGGGCACGCCTCCGCCGGCACCCGCTACAACGTCATCCCCTCCGAGGCGTCCGCCTCCGGCACGCTGCGGGTGATGGACCGGGACGCCTGGGAACGGGCCCCGAAGATCGTCACGCAGGTGGTCCGGGACGTGATCGCCCCGACCGGGGCCACGGTCGACCTGGAGTACCTGCGGGGACGCCCACCGGTCTGCAACGATGCGGCGGCCATCAAGGTGTTGACCTCGGCCACCGTCGCCGCGCTCGGCCCGGAGGGTATCGCCGAAACCCCGCAGAGCATGGGCGGCGAGGACTTCTCCTGGTATCTGGAGTACGTCCCCGGCGCACTGGCCCGACTCGGGGTCGGCCGCTCCGGGCCGAACGTGGACCTGCACCGGGCGTCGTTCGACGTGGACGAACGGGCCATCCCGGCGGGCGTACGACTCATGGTGCAGACCGCGCTCCAGGCACTGGCGGCGGCTCGCTGACCGACGACGACCTCGGGTCCACCCCGGGCGGTGGCGGCGTGCCGACCGGCACGACCAGCGCCGGCTCGGGGCGGACGCGGCGGCGTCGGCGACGGCGACGGCTCAGCCACCACAGCGCCGCCAGCGGTACGCCGAGGACCAGCAGCCAGGGCAGCACCGCGCCGAGCACGGTGAGCAGCACCGTCATCGAGGCGAGGAAGACCGTCCAGCCCCCGCTCAGCCCGGCCAGGAAGCCGATCTCCCGCTCCTCGTCGGCGGTGCTGGCGTCCGGCCCCACCAGGCTGACGGTGATCGTGGAGAGCGCGGTCAGGTCGGCCAACCGGCGCTTCTTCGCCTCCAGCGAGGCGAGGTCGGCCTCCCGACGGGCCAACTCGTTCTCCAGGCTGACCAGGTCGGCGATCGAGTCGGCCCGGTCGAGCAGCCGGCGCGCGCTCTCCACCCGGGCCCGCTGGGTGGCGATCCGCGCGTCGAGGTCGACGGTCTCCTCGGTGACGTCCTCGGTGTCGATCTGTCGGCGTTCCTGCCGACCGAGACCCGCCAACTCCTCGACGACCGGATAGAACCGGTCTGCCGGTACCCGTAGCGTCAGCTCCGCCACCGCGTCCGCGTCCGAGCTGCGGCGCTGGTCGCCGCCGACGAAGCCGCCGGCCCGGGTGGCCGCGTCGGACGCCGCCCGCGCGGCGGCCTCCACGTCGTCCACCTTCACCCGGATCGACCCGGTGTAGACGATGGACCGCTGGTCGACCCGGGTGTCCGCCGCCGCGCCCGCACCACCGCGCTCGCCCGCCGGACCGGCACCCGCCCGCTGGTCCGCCGGACCGGCGCCGTCCACCGCCTGCGGCGCGGCGGCGCGGCCCGCCTCGTCGGAGGTCGCCGCGCTGTCGCTGCCGCTGTCGCCGCTGCCGCAGCCGGTCACCACCAGCAGCATGACCAGCGCAGTCATTCCCGCCGCCGCGTGACGGCGGGTTCTTGTCGGTGTCATCAACGTTCCCTTCCTCGGCCCGGAGCGGGTGATAGCTCGGACGTCGAGCGCTGTCCCCCGGGTTCCGGCAGACTGCGCTCAGGACGGTCACGATTCGATATGGGAGGCATCACGATGCGGATCACCAAGTACGCCCACTCGTGCCTGCGGGTCGAGCACGACGGGGGAGTGCTGGTCGTCGATCCGGGAGCGTTCAGCGAGGCCGCCGTGGCACTGGACGGGGCCGACGCGGTCCTGATCACCCACGAGCATCAGGACCACGTGGACGCCGAAGCGATCAACCGGCAACTGGCCCGGCGGCCGTTCACCATCCACGGACCGGCCTCGGTGGCCGGACCGCTCGGCGACGCGGCCGAGGCGCTGCGCCCGGTCGCCCCCGGTGACACGTTCACCGCCGCCGGTGTCCCGGTCCGCGCCTACGGCGGCCGGCACGCGGTGATCCACCCCGACATCCCGCTCGTCGACAACCTCGGCTACCTGCTCGACGAGGTGGTCTACCACCCCGGAGACGCGCTGTTCGTGCCGGACGACATCCAGGTCGACACGCTCTTCGCCCCGATTCACGCACCCTGGTCGAAGTTCTCCGAGGTGGTCGACTTCATCCGGGCGGTCTCCCCGCGCCGGGTCTTCGCGTTGCACGACGCCCTGCTCAACACCCACGGCCTCGCGGTACTCGACCGGCAGTACACCGCCCTGTCCGGCAGCGAGTACCAGCGGCTGGAGCCGGGCAGCCGAATCGACGGCTGAGCCGATGCCCGAACCTCCGTCCGACCCGGTGGCGCAGCTCTACCGCACGCCGCCGGACCGGTTCGTCGCCGCCCGCGACGCCGCGGTGGCGCAGGCCCGGCGCGCCGGGGACGGGCGGAGGGCCCGCGAGATCGCCCGACTGCGCCGCCCCACGGTGGCCGCCTGGCTGGTCAACCTGCTCGCCGTCGAGCGTCCCGAGCTGGTCGACGACCTGGCGCAGTTGGCCGACGCGTTGCGGGACGCCCAGCGCGAGCTGCGCGGCCCGCGCCTGCGGGAGCTGTCCGCGCAGCGGCGGTCCGTAGTTTCCGCCCTGGTCGCCGAGGTACGCCGGCTCGCCGCCGACGTGCCGGGGGCGCCGTCGGCCGGGAAGCTGCCGTTGGCCGAGGTCGAGGCGACCCTGAACGCGGCCCTCGCCGACCCCGGCGTGGCCGAGCAGGTGCGGTCCGGTCGGCTGCTTCGCCCGGCCCACTACGCCGGGTTCGGCGAGGTGCCCCGGCCACAGTTGCGGCTGGTCACCGGCGGGGAGGAGCCGCCCGCACCGGCGACACCCGCCCGCCCGCCGGACCGCGGCGCGATGCGTGCCGAACAGGCCCGACGAGCCGCCCGCGCCGAGTTGGCCCGCCGCCGCAAGGCGCTGGAGAAGGAGCTGGCCCGGGCGCGTACCGACCAGGAACGGGCCGAGACGGACCTCGACGCGGCGCAGTCCGCCGAGCGCGACGGGACGACCGCCCTGGACGCCGTCGAGACGGAACTGGCCGAGCTGGAACGCCGCCGGGCCATCGCCGAGCAGGAACTGAGCCGGTCCCGACTGGCCCGCCGGGCCGCCGAACGGTCCGCCGCCGTCGCCCGGCGACGTACCGGGGAGGTGGAGGCCGCGATGGAGGCGTTGACCGCCGAGGAGGGGGATGCCGAGCGGGGGGACGGCGCGGCAGACTGATCCGTCATGGACGGACCTTCGGTCGGATCCTTCGTGGACGGACCCTCGGGCGGCTGCGCTCCGGGCGGGACGGCATGACCCCGGAACAGGTGGCGGCGGCCAGCAAGCCGGCGGTGCTCGCGCTCGGCGAGGCGTACGGCCGATGCCCCACCACGCTGCGTCGAGCCCGGCTCCTCGGCATCTCCGGCTGGGCCTTCTACGTCACCGGGCGCGCCGGGGCACTCGGTGACGTACGCGCCGAGACGGTCGCCGCCGCACTCGGGTTCATCGCCCCCGACGCCGTCGCCGACGGCTGGGACGCCGCCGCCCGCACCGTACGTCCCACCGAGGTGGCCGCCGCCAGCCTGGCCGAGTGCTGCCGCTGGGGCGAGGACCGGTTGGCCGCCCTGCCCCACGTCGACCGGCTCGCCACCCTCGTGGAACGGACCGTCGCGGCGGCCGACGCCAGCGCCATGCCGCTCTTCGCCGCCTGGCGGGCCGTGCCGTCCGAGCCGGGGAGCCCGGGTGCCCGGGCCGCCGCTGGGCTGCGCCTGCTCCGGGAGCACTTCACCGGCGCGCACCTGGTGGCCGTACGGGCCTGCGGGATGACGCCGCTGGAGGCGGTGCTGGCCGGGCCGGAGGGCGAGAGCGGTGCGGTGGCCTGCGGGTGGCCGCCGCCGTACCCGCCGGTCGGGCCGCTGGTGCGTCGCCGGCTCTGGGCCGAGGCGGTGACCGACCGCCTGGTGGCGCCCGCCTTCGCCGCGCTCGGCCCGACCGAGGGCGCCGAACTGGTCGAGTTGTTGGCCGAGGCGCGGGCGCACACGCAGGGCTGACCGGACGCGCACACGCAGGGCTGACCGGGCGTGCCCGGCTGTGACCGGCGTCCGGCTCGGCGGGGGTGCCGGGCGGGGTGTCGCCGGTCGGTAGCAGACTGGGGGCGTGGGAGACGCGCTAGGCCGACGCCGTGCCGGTGGGGCGGGACCGCAGCTCGACGACGTAGTCGTCCGGCGCGCCCGCCTTCTCGGCGGCGTTCGCGATCTCCGAGACGTACCACGAGGTGGGCAGACCACCCTCGTAGCCGTCGAAGACGTAGACCCACGCTGTCACGTCGCCGTCCAGCGTCGAGACCCGGACGGTCAGCTTCCGGTACGTGCCGGAGGTGACGCCCTCGATCTCGTCGAGCTGGGCCGCGTCGTACGGGTGGATGTCGTAGAGCGCCACGAAGACCCGGTCGCCGGGGGATTCGACCACGGTGCTGACGGCACCCTCCCAGCCGATGACGTCCTCACCGGCGAAGGTGAGTCGCCAGCCCTCCAGCCAGCCGATGCCCACCATGGGGGAATGCGGGCAGTAGGCACGCATTCGGGCAGGGTCCAGGTTCGAGCCGTAGGCGGCGTAGAGACGCACGGCGATGACGATAGCCCGACGGGCGCGTGGGGGAGAATACGACGGTGCGTGTCGGACGCGTCGGGGAGAAGAAAGTCACTGTGAGCATGGACGAAGGGCGGTCGTGGTGAGCCAGATCGTGATCATCGGCGGGGGGCCGGCCGGTTACGAGGCCGCGCTGGTCGCCGCTCAACTGGACGCCGACGTGACCGTGGTGGAGTCCGACGGCGCGGGCGGTGCCTGCGTGCTGTCCGACTGCGTACCGTCGAAGACGTTCATCGCCAGCTCCGAGGTGGTGACCGGATACCGCGACACCGAGGTGTTCGGGGTGCACTCCGACGGCCTGGAGGCGGTGACCGTCGACGCCCGGGCGGTCCACGAGCGGGTCAAGCGGCTCGCTCTGGCGCAGTCCTCCGACATCCACGCGAAGCTGCTCAAGGCCGGGGTCACCTTCGTCTCCGGGCGGGCCCGGCTGGGCGAGGACACCCTGGGCCACACCCACCGGGTGATCGTCACGCCGGACGGCGGCGATGCGCCGTACTCGATCAGTGCCTCGACGGTGCTGGTCGCCACCGGTGCCACCCCGCGCCAACTGCCCACCGCCGTGCCGGACGGCGAGCGCATCCTGACCTGGCGGCAGGTGTACGACCTGCCCGAGCTGCCCGAGCACCTGATCGTGGTCGGCTCCGGCGTGACCGGCGCCGAGTTCGCGAGCGCCTACCTGGCGATGGGCGTCGAGGTGACCCTGGTCTCCAGCCGGGACCGGGTGATGCCGCACGAGGACGCCGACGCGGCGCAGGCGATCGAGCGGGTCTTCCGGGCCCGGGGCATGAGCATCCTGAACAATTCCCGCGCCGAGGGGGTCCGCCGGACCGACGACGGCGTCGAGGTCGTCCTCTCCGACGGTCGCAAGGTGTACGGCTCGCACGCGCTGATCGCGGTCGGCTCGATCCCCAACACCGAGGAGCTGGGCCTGGCCGAGTACGGCGTCACGCTGGCCCGGGGCGGGTACGTGACCGTGGACCGGGTCTCCCGCACCAACGTCCCCGGCATCTACGCGGCCGGCGACTGCACCGGCGTCCTGCCGCTGGCCAGTGTCGCCGCCATGCAGGGCCGGATCGCCATGTGGCACGCGCTCGGTGAGGCGGTCCGGCCGCTACGGCTGCGGACCGTCTCGGCGAACGTCTTCACCGACCCCGAGCTGGCCACCGTGGGCGTGTCGCAGGACGAGATGGACGCCGGCAAGGTGCCGGCCCGGCAGGTGATGCTGCCGCTGGCCGGTAACGCCCGGGCGAAGATGGACGAGGTGGCCGACGGATTCGTCAAGCTGTTCTGCCGCCCGGCCAGCGGTCAGGTGATCGGTGGCGTGGTGGTGGCACCGAAGGCGAGTGAGCTGATCCTGCCGATCACCATGGCGGTGGAGAACAACCTCACCGTCAACGAGCTGGCGCAGACCATCACCATCTATCCCAGCCTCTCCGGCTCGCTCACCGAAGCCGCCCGCCAGCTCATGCTCCACGAACTGGAGTAGCCGCCCCCACCCTCCCCCCGGCGGTGGCCAGGACGGTGAGCAGGGCCACCTCCGCGAGGATGAGGGCGCGCTCGATCAGCCCGTAGTACGCGCGGTCGCCGGGGTAGGCGGACCAGACCATCGCGGCGGCGAGGAGCAGGCTGGCGATGGTCAGCCCGCGCAGCCAGCGGGCGGTGCGGGCGGTGGCGGGCAACTGTGCGGCGATCAGCCAACCGGCGAGCGGCAGGGCCAGGAAGGCGACCACCGAGGCGTACCGGTGCACGTAGGCGGCGGTGCCCATCTCGGTGCCGGGCGGGTTGGTCGGGACCAGTCCGGCCAGCAGCAGCCCGCCGGCCCAGGCCGCGAGCAGCACCTGGGCCGTGCCGAGGCGACCGCGACCCGTACCGGTCGAAGTCCCGGATCGGCCCAGGTGGCGCAGTCCCAGGACGAGCACGGCGGAGGCCGCGGCGAGGGTGAGCATGGCGAGGTGGATGGCGCCGCCGGACTCGGAGACGGCGTAGTCGCTGACGGTCAGGCTCAGCGGGTCCAGACCCTCGACACCCGCGTGGCCGATCACGGCGAGCAGGGCCGCGAGGGCGATGCCGCCGAGTACCAGCGTCGCGCTGTTCCGGGTTGCAGGCATGGCTCAGCCTGTCGCGGCGGGCACCTCAGACGGATCCGGGACGAGCACCGAAATCCGTCCTCGGGGACACCCCGAGCGGCGATCCGGCTTTCCCCGGTGAGCGGCGTCGGGGTGCCGGAGGTGTGCCGCTCCGCTGGTGTGTCACCTCTGTCCGGTCACCAGGTGAGTTGACCGGAACATACCGAGAGTGACGGAGTGTCCGACATCACCCCGTCGGTCGCGGGCGCTGATGACCAGCCGCACCGTCTCCCGCTCCGGGGTCGTCGGGCACCTTTCGGCGGCACTACCAGGGATATCGGGCAGGGTCGTCGCCGATCGACGGTCGCGGGATCGGGTTCGGGACGCGTACCGTTGTCGGCGCGCGGCCCGGCGTGGCGTCGGGTCCCCCGTTCCTGACGCCCGGGCCGCCGCCGGGCCGCTGGCAGGTCCCGTGCCAGCGGCCCGGCCACCTTCCGTCCGCCCGCCGCCGTTGATGACGGGGTGAAAACCCGGCGGCGTGATCGGTCATGGTCCGACGGCGACCGCGATGGCGGCGGCGAGGAAGACGACCTGGAGTGCGGTACGGACGCCGAGCGGGGTGACCGGGCGCCCGGCCAGGGTGAGTCCCCGGCGCGCGGCCGAGACGTTCGCCGGGAACATCGCCAGCATCAGTACGGCCAGTCCGGCAGCGGCCCAGCGGGCGGTGGCCGGCACCAGCAGGCCGGCCGCGCCCGCGAGTTCCAGCACGCCGGTCACCGTGACCAGCAGGTCCGGTCGGGGCAGTCGGGGCGGGACCATCTCGATCAGGTCGCGTCGCCGGCCGGTGAAGTGTGCGATCCCGGTCAGCACGAACATCACGGCCAGCCCGACCCGCAGGGCCGGATGCCAACCGTCGAGCACGGAAATCCCGACCAGGCCGGCCAGCCGGGCGAGCGCGGTGCCCGCCACCAGGGCGATCAGCGGAGCCATCGGTACCTCCTCGAAGACCAATCTTGTCGCCGACAAGATTGGCTCGTGATGGCGCATCTTGTCAATGGCAAGATAGGATCGAGTGATGACCGGCACCCGCGGCTACCACCACGGCGACCTGCCTCGCGCCCTACTCGCCGCAGCGGAGGAGGCGATCAGGGAGTCGGGCCCGGCGGCGCTGAGCCTGCGGGACCTGGCCCGACGTGCCGGCGTTTCGCACGCCGCCCCGGCCCACCACTTCGGCGACCGGGCCGGCCTCTTCACCGCGCTCGCCGTGCAGGGCTTCGACCTGCTCGCCGAGGCGCTGGAATCGACCGGCGGCGAACTGCTGGACCTCGGCGTGGCGTACGTCGACTTCGCCGTGCGGCACCGCGCCCACTTCGAGGTGATGTTCCACCCCGATCTCTACCGATCCGATGCCGCCGAGGTCCGGGCCGCCCGGGACCGTGCCGGTGCCGCCCTGCATGCCGGGGTGACGGCACTGCCCGCCGCCTCGACGGACGTCGGCGACGGGCGGGGCGGCGTGCACGGGCCGCTTGGTGACGCCCTGGCCGCATGGTCGATCGTGCATGGCTTCGCCACGCTCTGGCTGGCCGACGCGCTACCACCCGGTGTGGGTGACGACCCGCGAGAGGTTGCCCGGACGGTGATCGGGCGCCTCTTCGCCCCGGCGGCGGACCCCGGCTGACCGAACGCCGGCCGTCACCAGCTCGTCGGCAGGGGCATCCCCTCGGTGTAGCCGGCGGTGCTCTGCACGCCGATCAGCACCCGCTCGTGGAACTCGTCCAGGTTCCGTGCCCCGGCGTAGGTGAAGGCGCTGCGTACGCCGGAGATGATCTCGTCGATCAGGTCCTCCACCCCGGGCCGCGTCGGGTCCAGGTACATCCGGGCCGACGAGATGCCCTCCTCGAAGATCGCCTTCCGGGCCCGGTCGTAGGGGCTGTCCTCGGCGGTGCGGGCGCTGACCGCGCGCGCCGAGGCCATCCCGAAGCTCTCCTTGTATCGCCGGCCGTCCTCGTCGGTGTAGAGGTCACCGGGCGACTCGTAGGTGCCGGCGAACCAGGAGCCGACCATCACGTTCGACGCCCCGGCGGCCAGCGCCAGCGCCACGTCACGCGGATGCCGTACCCCGCCGTCGGCCCAGACGTGCCGGCCCAGCTCACGGGCGGCCGCCGCACAGTCCAGCACCGCCGAGAACTGCGGCCGACCCACGCCGGTCATCATCCGGGTGGTGCACATCGCGCCCGGTCCGACCCCGACCTTGACGATGTCCGCACCGGCCGCGACCAGGTCGCGTACGCCGTCGGCAGTGACCACGTTGCCGGCCGCCACCGGTACGCCCGGGTCCAGACTCCGGACGGTCCGCAACGCGCTGATCATCCGCTCCTGGTGGCCGTGCGCGGTGTCCACGACCAGGGTGTCCACCCCGGCCTCCAGCAGCGCGGACGCCTTGCCCGCCACGTCGCCGTTGATGCCCACCGCAGCCGCGATGCGCAACCGGCCCAGGGCGTCCACCGCGGGCCGGTAGAGCGTCGCCCGCAGCGCGCCCGGCCGGGTGAGTACCCCGACCAGCCGCCCCTCGCCGTCCACCACCGGCGCCAACCGCCGCCGCGCGGTGCTGAGCCGGTCGAAGCCGGTACGCGGATCCGCGTCCACCGGCACCGTGTGCAGGTCGGCCGACATCACGTCGCGCAACTGGGCGAACCGGTCCACGCCGACCGTGTCCGCCTCGGTCACCACCCCCATCGGGCGGCCCTCCTCGTCGACCACGATCACCGCGCCGTACGCCCGCTTGGGCAACAGGTGGATCGCGTCACCGACGGTGTCGGTCGGGCCGAGCGCGATGGCCGTGTCGTGCATCAGGTGCCGCTGCTTGACCCAGGCGACGACCTCGGCCACCACCTCGATCGGGATGTCCTGGGGGATCACCGCGATGCCGCCGCGCCGGGCCACCGTCTCGGCCATCCGCCGGCCGGCGACCGCCGTCATGTTCGCCACCACCAGCGGGATCGTGGTGCCCGTGCCGTCGCCGGTGGACAGGTCGACGTCCAGTCGCGAGCCCACCTCCGACCGGGCCGGGGCCATGAAGACGTCGTTGTAGGTCAGGTCGTACGCGCCAGGCGCGCCATTGAGGAACCGCACCCGGCCATCATTCCCTCAGCTCAGCAGCAGCGCGACCGCTACCACCACCATCACCAGCGCGATCACGCCGTCGAGCACCTGCCAGACCCGGGCCCGGGCGAGCATCGGCGCGAGCCGGTACGCCCCCGCGCCGAGCGCGCTGAACCAGACGACACTGGCCACCGCCGCGCCGAGACCGAACAGCCACCGGTGCGGCTGCTGCTGCGCGATGCCACCGAGCAGCAGCACGGTGTCCAGGTAGACGTGCGGGTTGAGATAGGTGAAGGCGAGGCAGGCCAGCAGCGTCGCGCCGAGCCGCGTCGGGGGCCGCTGGGCCGGCGTGAGCGCGCTCGGACGCCACGCGCGGCGGGCGGCCAGGGCCGCGTACCCGAGCAGGAAGGCCGCCCCGCCCCAGCGGATCGCGGTGAGTAGGTCGGGTCGGGCCGCCACCACCGACCCCACTCCGGCGATGCCGACGCCGATCAGCAGGGCGTCGGAGATCGCGCAGGTCAGGACGACCGGCACCACGTGTTCCCGGCGGAGGCCCTGGCGGAGCACGAAGGCGTTCTGCGCGCCGATGGCGACGATGAGGGCGATGGACAGGGAGAAACCGGCGACGACAGAGGTGAGCACGGTGCCGACGGTAGGAGCACGGGCGTGGATCAGTCCAGCTAAAGATTCTTCATCCGGTTAAGCTCAGCTTCATGAGCGGTCTGGACTCCACCCAGCTCCGTACGCTCGCCGCAGTGGTCGCCGAGGGCAGCTTCGAGGCGGCGGCGCGGCTGCTGCACGTCACCCCCTCGGCGGTCAGCCAGCGCATCAAGGCCCTGGAGGAGACCGTCGGGCAGGTGCTCGTCCGGCGGCACCGCCCCTGCGACGCCACCGAGGCCGGGCGACCGCTGCTGCGCCTGGCCGGGCAGCTCGCCCTGCTCGAACGCGAGGCGCTGGCCGACGCCCGAGGACCGCTCGGCGGCGACCGGGCCCGTACCCGGGTCGCCATCGTGGTCAACGCCGACTCGCTCGCCACCTGGTTCCCCGCCGCCCTGGCCCGGCTGCCCGACCAGCCGGAACTCTCCTTCGACATCCGGCAGGACGACCAGGACCACACCGCCGTCCTGCTCCGCGACGGGGTGGTGACCGCTGCGGTGACCGCCCAACGCGAGGCGGTCCAGGGCTGCCGGGTACGCCGTCTCGGCGCGATGCGCTACCGGGCGCTGGCCGCGCCGTCGCTGGCCCGACGCTGGTTCGCCGACGGTCTCACCAGGGCTGCGGCCGCCGCCGCACCCGTGGTGGTCTTCGACCGCAAGGACCGGATCCAACACCGTTTCCTGCGTACGGTGACCGGGCACGCGCTCGACCCACCGGTGCACTACGTGCCGTCGGTCCCGGCGTTCAACGAGTCGATCCGGCTCGGCCTGGGCTGGGGGCTGGTCGCGGAGCAGATCGCCGACGCCGACGTGGCCGCCGGGCGATGCGTGGACATCGCGCCCGGCCGGGTGCTGGACACCCCGCTCTATTGGCAGCACTGGCGACTCGACTCACCGGTGCTGACCGCGCTGACCGCCGCCGTCTGCGCCGTCGCCGCCGAATCCCTGCACTGAGATGTAAGGAGGGGACCCCTGCTATACACGAGGCGTTAGCAGGGGACCCCTCCTTACACGCGGCAGTGCCTCAGGCGATGGTGCAGACGGCGGCACCGGCGGTGATCACCGCGCCGACCTCGGCGGCGAGGCCGCTGACCGTGCCCGCCTTGTGGGCGTGCAACGGCTGCTCCATCTTCATCGCCTCCAGCACCACGACCAGGTCGCCCTCGGCCACGGTGTCGCCGTCGGCGACCGCGATCTTGACGATGGTGCCCTGCATCGGCGAGGTGAGCGCGTCACCGCCCGCCGCCGCGCCGGCCGTGGCCCCGCCACCCCGACGGGTGGGCTTCTTCGCGGCCGGTGCGGCGCTCGCCGTACCCGCGCCCAGCCCGGCGGGGAGGCTGACCTCCAGCCGCTTGCCGCCCACCTCGACCACGATCGTCTCGCGCTCGGCCGGAGCGGCCGGACCGTCGGCCACTGCGGCGAACGGCGGAACCGTGTTGTCGAACTCGGTCTCGATCCAGCGGGTGTGCACCGCGAACGGCTCGGCGGTGAACGCCGGGTCGCGGACCACCAGGCGGTGGAACGGCAGCGCGGTGGCCATTCCCTCGATCACCATCTCGTCCAGCGCACGCCGGGCCCGCTCCAGCGCCTCGGTGCGGGTCTCCCCGGTGATGATGACCTTGGCGAGCAGGCTGTCGAAGTTGCCGCCGATCACGTCGCCGGCCGAGATCCCGGTGTCCACCCGTACGCCGGGACCGGTCGGCAGACGCAGGGCGGTCACCGTGCCGGGGGCGGGCAGGAAGCCCCGACCCGGGTCCTCGCCGTTGATCCGGAACTCGATGGAGTGCCCGCGCGGCGTCGGGTCCTCGGTGAGCCGCAACTTCTCCCCGTCGGCGATGCGGAACTGCTCGCGGACCAGGTCGATGCCGGCGGTCTCCTCGGTCACCGGATGCTCCACCTGGAGCCGGGTGTTGACCTCCAGGAAGGAGATGGTGCCGTCGTTGCCGACCAGGTACTCCACCGTCCCGGCACCGTGGTAGCCGGCCTCCCGGCAGATCGCCTTCGCGCTCTGGTGGATCTGCGTCCGCTGCTCGGCGGTGAGGAAGGGCGCCGGTGCCTCCTCGACCAGCTTCTGGTGGCGGCGCTGCAACGAGCAGTCCCGCGTGCCGGCGACGATCACGTTGCCGTGCTGGTCGGCCAGGACCTGCGCCTCGACGTGGCGCGGCTGGTCGAGGTACCGCTCGACGAAGCACTCGCCCCGACCGAAGGCCGCGACCGCCTCGCGGGTGGCCGACTCGAACAGGTGCGGGATCTCCTCCATGGTGCGGGCCACCTTCAGGCCGCGCCCGCCGCCACCGAAGGCGGCCTTGATCGCCACCGGCAGGCCGTGGTCGACGGCGAAGGCCATCACCTCGTCCGGGCTGCCCACCGGGTCCGGGGTGCCGGGCACCAGGGGAGCGCCGGCCCGCTGGGCGATGTGCCGGGCGGTGACCTTGTCACCGAGGTCGCGGATCGCCTGCGGGGTGGGACCGATCCAGGTCAGGCCCGCGTCGATGACGGCCTGGGCGAAATCGGCGTTCTCGGAGAGGAAGCCGTACCCGGGGTGGACCGCGTCGACACCGGCACGAGCGGCGACGTCGATGAGTTTGTCGATACGGAGGTAAGTACTCGCAGCGGTGTCGCCGTCCAGGGCGTACGCTTCGTCGGCGAGCGTGGCGTGCAGGGCATCCCGGTCGGAGTCCGCGTACACCGCGACACTGCCCAGGCCGGCGTCCTGGCAGGCGCGGATGACCCGGACGGCGATCTCGCCCCGGTTGGCGATGAGTACCTTGCGCACCTTGGTGGCTCCTCCCGGCGGGTTACTGACCGGGAGTTTATAGCTCACCGTGGTGCCCCGAACGATCGCTCAGTGTGGGATGACGCACTGTCTGGCCAGGTCGTGGGCGGCGTGGTGTCGTACCCATGTGGTGGAGTGCCGTGACGATGGTGGCCGGAGTCCGGCCATGAGCGGGGAGTGGAAATGATCGAGACCAGAGGGTTGCGGAAGTCGTTCCGCAGCCGGGCCGGTCGGGAGACGAAGACGGTCGAGGCGGTACGCGGCGTCGACCTGGACGTCCCGGCTGGTGAGATCTTCGGGTTCCTCGGCCCGAACGGCGCCGGCAAGACCACCACGTTGCGGATGCTCGCGACGCTGATCGAACCGGACGGCGGCCAGGCCACCATCGCCGGTGCCGACCTGCTGAAGAACCCGGGCGAGGTCCGCCGCCGGATCGGCTACGTCGCCCAGGGCGGCAGCACCTGGGACGAGTCGACCGCGCGTGAGGAACTGGTGCTCCAGGCCCGGATGTACGGCATCGGCAAGGCCGAGGCCCAGCGTCGGGCGGTACGCGCGCTGGAGGCGTTCCAGCTCACCGAGTTCGCCGACCGCAAGTGCAAGACGTACTCGGGCGGCCAACGGCGGCGGGTCGAGATCGCGCTCGGCATCATCCACGAGCCGAAGATCGTCTTCCTGGACGAGCCCACCACCGGCCTCGACCCGCAGAGCCGGGCGCACATGTGGGACGAGATCCGGCGGTTGCGGGCCGACGGGATGACCGTCTTCATCACCACCCACTACCTCGACGAGGCCGACGCGCTCTGCGACCGCATCGCGATCATGGATCACGGCGAGGTGGTCGCCGAGGGTACGCCGACCGACCTCAAGCGGGAGATCTCCGGCGACATCGTGTTGGTCGGCCTCGACATCGTCGCCACCGGCGAGGCGGAGAAGCTGCTCGACGGCGAGGAGTACGTCAACCGGCTGGAGAGCCTGGAGGAGGGCGGCCTGCGCCTCTTCGTCGACGACGGCGCGACCGCCATCCCGCGGATCCTGCGCCGGGTCGACGGTGCCGGTCTCGACCTCAGGTCGATCGAGCTGCACCGCCCGAGCCTCGACGACGTCTTCCTCACCAAGACCGGCCGCTCGCTGCGCGAGTCCTGAACCGACCAGGAGAAAGTCCCATGAAGCTCGCCCGCGACACCTGGCTGATCTTCCAGCGGCAGTTCCACCTGCTGCTGCGCAACCCCGTGTGGGTCTTCGTCGGCGTCTTCCAGCCGGTGATGTATCTGCTGCTGTTCGCCCCGCTGCTCAAGCCCGCGCTGAACGCACCGACCCAGGCCGAGGCGTACAAGATCTTCGTACCCGGCCTGCTGGTGCTGCTGGCCATCTTCGGCGGCCTGTTCCAGGGCTTCGGCCTGATCGCCGAGCTGCGCGCCGGAGTGATCGAACGCTCCCGGGTCACCCCGGTCAGCCGGCTCGCCCTGCTGCTCGGTCGCTCGCTGCGCGACGTGGTGTCGCTGATGGTCCAGGCGGTCATCATCACCCTGCTGGCGCTCCTGTTCGACCTGCGGGTCTTCATCGGCGACCTGCTGCTGGCATACCTGATGCTCGCCCTGATCGCGCTGATGACCTCGGCGGTCAGCTACGGAGTCGCGCTCAAGGTGAAGAGCGAGGACGCGCTGGCCCCGCTGATGAACACCGTCGCCCAGCCGGTGCTGCTGCTCTCCGGCATCCTGCTCCCGCTCGCCTTCGCGCCCGGCTGGTTGCAGGGCGTCGCCAAGTGGAACCCCTTCTCCTGGGCGGTGGACGGCACCCGCGCCCTGTTCAACGGCGACATCGGCAACGACCGGGTCTGGCAGGGGCTGACCATCATCGCGATCCTCGCCGCCGCCGGCGTCTACTGGGCGGCCCGCCAGTTCGCCCGCAGCGTCCGCTAATGGTTCCGGCGACGGGCCCGTCGCCGGACCGGTGAAAGGAAGGGCCCCTTATTAACGCCTGCGGTAGAGCAGGGGCCCCTTGTTAACGCCCCGCACTCGGGGCCCGGCCGACGCCGCCGAGCACCGGGCGCCGGCACCGGTCTGAGCAGCCTTACGACAGAGGCGGCGACCGGTGCCGGCGAGGCGGTCAGTGCACGTGGGCGAGGGTCAGTCCGTCGGCGATCGGCAACATGACCGCATCCACCCGCACGTCGGCGAGGACGTCGTCGTTGAACGCCGCGATCGCCCGGTCGGCCTCGCTCTCCGGCGCCACCACCCGCCCGTGCCGCAGCACGTTGTCGACGGCGATCACGCCACCCGGCCGCATCCGGGGCACCAACTCGTCCCAGTACAGCGGATAGCTCGTCTTGTCGGCGTCGATGAAGGCGAAGTCCAGGTACCGCTCGTGCGGCAGCTCGCGCAGCGTCTCCCCGGCCGGGCCGATGCGTAGCTCGATCCGGTCGTCCACACCGGCCCGCACCCAGTACCGACGCGCGATGCCGGTGTACTCCTCGGAGATGTCGAAGCAGGTCAGCCGCCCGCCGTCGGCCAGACCCCGGGCGATCGCCAGCGAGGACAGCCCGGTGAACGTGCCCACCTCCACCGCATTGCGAACGCCGAGCAGCCGGGTCAGGAACGTCAGGAAGGCAGCCTGCTCCGGCGCCACCTGCATGGAGGCGTGCTCCGGCAGGACGGCGAGGGTCTCCTCGGCCAGGTCACGGACGATCTCGTCCGGCGGCGCGCCGTGCGCGACGAGGTACGCGTGCAACTCGTCGGTGAGCGGAATCGACTTGAGCGTCATGCCCGGACGCTAGCCGAGCGGCTCGATGCTCTGGTTGCCGGGCGCGACTTTTGTCCACAAATCAGTGATCCGCAGATCCAACTCGGCCAGCAGCCGTCGCAGCAACGGCATGGACAACCCGACGACCGTCCCCGGATCGCCCTCGATCCGCTCCACGAACGCCCCGCCCAACCCGTCGATCGTGAACGCGCCGGCCACCGCGAGCGGCTCGCCGGTGGCCACGTACGTGGCGATCTCCTGGTCGTTGATGTCGGCGAAGTGCACCACCGTCGAGGCCACCGCCTCGGCCCGACGCCCGCCCACGATGTCGATGAGACAGTGGCCGCTGTGCAGCACACCGCTGCGCCCCCGCATCCGCTCCCACCGCCGGGTCGCGTCGGCAGCATCGTCCGGCTTACCGAAGATCTCACCGTCGAACGCGAGCACCGAGTCGCAGCCCAGCACCAGCGTCCGCTGGCCGTCGCCGGGCCGCAGCCGGGTCAGCACCGCCTCCGCCTTGAGCCGGGCCAACTCCAGGCAGAGATGCTCCGCCCGATCGGTCACCACCACACTCTCGTCGACACCACTGACCAGCACGTCCGGCTCGATGCCGGCGGCCTGCAGGGTCTTACGGCGGGCAGGGCTGGCCGAAGCGAGCACGAGGCGGAGCGGAAGCGCATCAGACACGCGCACGACGGTACCGGCAACCGCCCGCCGAGACCGCTCAGCGGCTGATGCGTGGCGGCGGGTCGTCCGAACGTCGTCGCCGCCGGGCCCACCACACCCCACCGGCACCGGCCGCGATCAGCACCGCCAGCGTCACCAGACCCCGCACCGCCGCACCGTCCTCATCGGTCTCGGGACCTACGGCCCGCGTCGTGCTCGGCGACGGAGTGGCCGACCCGCCAGGCCCGAAACCCCTCGGCGGTACGTCTGCCGTCAGCGCCGCCACCAGATCGATCACGCCATAGCCGTACTGGTCGTCCCGCCCGGGAGGACCCTTGTCGATCGCGGTCGCCGTCAACCGGTGAGCCACCTCGTCCGCCGGCAGATGCGGATACTTGGCCCGAATCAACGCCGCCGCCCCCGCAACGATTGCAGCAGCGTTAGAAGTTCCGCTACTTCGTCGATAGTCGCTTTCTGGGTCAAGGCTGAAAATATCTATGGCCGGAGCCGCCAAGTCCAATTGTGGTCCAGTGACTGAAATCCTTGCATGCCCCCCATTTTGGTCTATGCCCCCAACGGCGATCACCGTCTCGGCGGCCGCAGGGTAAATGACTCCCGGGTCTGCCGGGTTGTTGCCTCCGGCCGCCACGACTATCACGTTGGCCGAATGTGCCGCCTCCAGTGCCTGCAGCAAGCGAGGGCTGGGTCCGCCTCCGCCGGAGATACTGACTACGGCTGCCCCCGCGGTGATTGCAAACTCAATGCCTTCTGCAAGTCGGTCAGCGCTACCTTCGTTGCTGGCATCCGAGGTCTTTATGGGAATCACTTGCGCCTTGGGGGCAATTCCTAACGCGCCTTTGGTTGCGTTCTGTCCGTGTGCAGCAATGAGGCCAGCCATTGCGGTGCCGTGACCATTTGGGTCGTCCTGGGCGCTGCTAGAGTCTCCGGGAAGTAGATTCTTGCCCTGCTTAAGGTTCAGTCGGATGTCCGGGTGTTGGCTAACTCCGGTGTCAAGAATTGCGACGGTGACGCCTTCGCCTTGACTAATGCGATGTGCCTCCTGTGCGCTTAGATAGCGCAGGTGCCACTGGTCGTTGCGGATGCGGCTTGCGTTGTCCGGAGGTGCGACCTCTGTGGCTGCCTGAATGGCTGTGCCCGGCAGAAGGATGGCCAAGATCGATCCGGCGGCGAGCGCTCGCGAGTGTCGCTTGCTCACCTCGGAAAGCCGATTGCTGGACCAGGGTCAATCGGTCCATCGTCCCTGGGTGGCAAGACGATAGGATCCACGCCCTCCTCCGTCTGCCAAGGATGGTCAGGATCCCACTTGCGGCCGTCCTCATCGCTTTGGGTGTTTCTTATTGGGCGGCCTGACGTGTTGCCGGAGACCATGCCTCCGGGAAAGCCCCCAGTGGGTGGCATGTAATGGGCTCGCGGGAAACCTCTCCCGGTTCCTGGTCGAGATCCGGCTCCGCCGGTAGGGGCGGTCCCTGCTGCGCCTCCGCCGATTACGCCGCCTATCGGATTGACTCGGCGCGGCTGGGTGCCACCAGGTGTCGACTGGCCGGGGCTCGCGCTGGGTAATCCACCGATCAAGCCATTCGGGTGCATAATGCGCGATCCGGCTGGCGGTGGCAGAGGGGAGGAGCTATTCGCGCTCGGCCGCCAAGAGTGCGAGGAGTGGTTAGGTTTAGGTCGACCATTCGGCCCGGAAGTGGGCGGAGCGGGAGGTGCCATTCCTGGCGAGGTGGGTTGGTTAGGCGCAAGTGGGTTTTGTATGACTGGATTGGTTGGTGGTGGAGTCACGACGGAGGCGTGTCCACTTAGCAGCGGTCCAGACGGCTGAGCTGCCGAGTTGGGTTGTGGCGCTGGTTTGGGTTGCTTGAAGCGCGCAGAAGGTGCTGGTAGCGGGGCTGGCACGATCGGTGGGATCGCTGGTGCTGCGGCGGAGCCGTAAGCCTCCGAATAGTCAGGGGCGCGATCCGTGTGCCGAAGTGGCGGGGGTTGGCGGAGCGTTACTTGGGCCTGTTGGAGTTCGCTGCTCAGGCCGTACATGATGCCGCGCGCCTTGACGTTCAACTGCTCCAGGTCGGCGTCGGTCACCGGCGGTTGACTGTTCCGGCTACCGGCGACTGCCTTGGGGTCGGCGGCGGTCTCTTCCCATCCGCGCTTCTGTCGGAGCTTGTCCGCGTACTCGTCGTGGATTTTCTTGAGCTCGGTGCGGGTGCTGGTGAGGGCCTGGGTGGCGGCGGCGAGTGCGCTCTGGTTGGCGCTGGCCGCGTCGTGCGTGCGTTGCACCTGCGCGATCAGGTCGTCCAGCTCGGCGAGGTACGCGCGGGCGGCCTCGTTGGTGTCGGGTGGCCAGGCCTGGGCGAGGCGTCTGCGGTACGTCCGGAGGCGGTTCAGGTGCTGGTCGGCCAGCTCGGAGATCTTGCGCCAGCCGGCGACGTGCCGCCAGTGGTTGTCGGGGTCGTGGTCCTGGAGGCAGGCCCACATGTCGGCCACGTTCATCAGGTACCAGTCGGTGAGGCCGCCGCTGCGGCCGACTCCCGGGTCTCTCACGGCAGCATCACCGGCCCGTGGTCGTCCGGTCCGGTCGGATTGTTCAGCGACGGTGAGGGTGTGGGCTGGGCGGGGACGTCTCCCGGCCGCCCGAGCGCCTGCTGCACGTCGGCGACGCGGGCTGCGGAGAATGCGTCGGTGTCGGCGTACCGGTCGGCTACCTGTCTGGCGGCGTGCGCCAGGTGGCCGGTGCTGTGGCCGAGGCCCCAGACGGCGTTCGTCGTGGCCTGCTGTGTCTCCCAGTGTGCCCGCATGAACTGCACCAGCTCGATGAAGGCGTCCGCCGGATTCGGCACCCGGGCGAGCATGTCGTCCGCGATGCGCGGCAGGTGCGGCGCGTAGTTGCCGTCCACCTCGGCACGGAGCATGTCGGCGAATTCCCGCATCTGGCGGATGTCCGCCTCGACGCCGCGGTGACCACGTGACCAGGACGCTTGTCGATCATCCTCAGGGATCATCGGCCCTCCAAACTGTAACGGCCCGGTTCCCCTCAGTGAGGCTAATCCTTGGACGCCTCCCCGGCAGCCCCGGTCACCGTCAGCAGCCGCGCCGATCCGTGTCAGCGGGGCAGACCGGAGGCGCGCCAGGCACCGCTGCCCGGCAGCAGTGCGGCACCCACCGGCCGGCCGCTGCGGGCCCAGGCCGAGACCGGGTCGGCAGCGGGCGCGGGCGCCGGGCGGGAGCGTACGACGATCGCGCCCACCAACGCGGCAAGTTCCTCGGCGGTCGGCGCGCCGCGGACGACCCGGAACAGCGGCTCCTCGACAGACATGGACCCCAGCGTACGCGCTTGTGAGCTCGACCTCCGGCACACAGTGGCGTGCCGACGGTGTGAGCGTCAGGGCTGCCGGGTACCGTCTCAGCGATGTCTGAGCCTTCCCCCCAACTCGTCGCCGACCGGTACCGGCTCCTCTCGCCGCTCGGTCAGGGCGGCATGGGTCGGGTATGGAAGGCGCGCGACGAGGTGCTGCACCGCGACGTGGCCATCAAGGAGTTGGTCCCGCCGCCGGGCCTGACCAACGACGAGCGCCGCGAGATGCGCGAACGCTCGCTGCGGGAGGCGCGCGCCATCGCCCGCCTCAACAACATCAACGTGGTACGCATCTTCGACGTGCTCCGCACCGACGGTGACCCGTGGATCGTGATGGAGTACGTCGCGTCCCGCTCGTTGCAGGACACCCTCGCCGAGGACGGGCCGGTGCCGGCGGCCCAGGCGGTGCAGATCGGGCTGGGCGTGCTCAACGCCCTGAAGGCGGCGCACAAGGCCGGCATCATGCACCGCGACGTCAAGCCCGGCAACGTGCTGCTCGGCACCGACGGTCGGGTGGTGCTGACCGACTTCGGCCTGGCCACGATCCCCGGCGACCCGAACGTCACGCGCACCGGCATGGTGCTGGGCTCACCGGCGTACATCTCGCCAGAGCGTGCCCGGGACGGCACCACCGGCCCGGAGGCGGACCTGTGGTCGCTGGGCGCCACGCTCTACGCCGCCGTGGAGGGCAAGTCCCCGTTCGCGCGCCCGTCAGCGATCAGCACGTTGGCCGCGCTCGCCACCGAACCGGTGCCGCCGGCCCGCAACGCCGGTCCGCTCAAGCAGGTGCTCGCCGGGCTGCTCCGTAAGGACCCCGAGGAGCGGATCACCGCCGAGTCGGCCGAGCGGATGCTGCGGCGGGCCAGCGGTAAGCGGAGTCGGGGCATCTCACTGCTCGACGGGGTACGCCGGCCGGGGCCGAACGGGCCGCGTGAACCGCGTCAGCCGCTGGTGCCCGCGCCTCGCCCGTCGGGGGAGCGGCCGACGCCGCCGGTCACCCCGCCCGTGCCCCGTACGCCACCGGCCGTGGGTCCGCTCGCGGCGGGCGCTGCCGCAGCCGGCGCGGCCACCTCCGGTCCGTCGGGCTCCGGTGCGACGGCCGGAAAGCCGCCGGTCTCCGACGCCGCGCCGACGGCGAAGGTCGCGGCCCCCACGGGCGCGGACGCCGACCCGACCACGAAGGTGGACGCCGACCCGACCGCGAAGGTCGATGCTGGTCAGGACGCCGACCCGACGACGAAGGTGGACGCGGCGTCGACCGCTGCCGGGGCCGCCGGTGCGGAGTCGGCGTCGCGTACGGACGCGGCGTCGTCCGCGTCGGACACCGGCCCGGCTGCCGGGTCCGACACGTCCGCCACGGACACCGCGACTGGCGACGACGACTCGACCGGCCAGGTCGACGAGGGCACCACCCCGGCCGGTACGCCGACGACGCCGGACGGCGCCGACGCGACCGTGCTGTCTGCCACGACCAGCGGGCCAGCCGCTGCCTCGGCCGACGTCACCAAGGTCGACGGTCCCGCTGTGGAGGCGACCGCGCAGGCCAGCGCCGGTGCGAGCGGGACGACTGACCGGTCCGACTCGGGCGAGCCGACCCGGCGGGTCGACCCACCGGCTCCCGCGAAGGCCGCCACCCCCGTCGCGCCCGCCTCGACCTCGCTGATGCCGTCGGCGCCGGTGAGCCCGGCGGCACCGGCTCGCGGTTCCGTCTTCAAGGCCGGCCAACTGCGATCCGAGCGCACCCGCCGTGCCGTGCTGGTCGGCGCACTGGTCGCGCTGCTGCTCGTCGGCCTGGTGGTGGCGGTTCCGCTGCTCACCAGCGGTGACGACGACGGGAACACCCCGCAGGACGCGGCGGGCACGTCCGAGTCGTCCGCGCCGACGACCTCGGAGCCGGCCGCGCCACCACCGACCTCTGCCGCACCGCCCAGCGCCTCCCCGTCGGCGTCCCCGTCGCCCACCCCGTCCGAGAGCGCTGCGGGCGGCCTGCCCGAGGGATGGACGTTGCGGAACGACCCGGTGGGCTTCAAGGTCGCGGTGCCGGAGGGCTGGCGGCGCAGTTCCGGCTCCACCTGGGTCAAGTACCGCGACCCGAACGGCGTCAGCGAGCTGACCATCGACCGCACCCCGTCGCCGCAGCGGGACGCGGCTGCCGCCTGGCGGGCCATCGAATCGGACCGGAAGAACGTCCGTGGCGTGCAGAACTACCGGTTGATCAACATCAGGACGATCGACTGCAAGTGGCGGACCTGCGCCGACTGGGACTGGAACCAGACCCGCAACGGGGTCGAACTGCGGGTGCGCAACCGGGGCTTCGTCACCGCCAGCAACCGGGGATTCGCCCTGCGCTGGGAGGTGCCGAACAGCGAGTGGGACGCACAGTTGCCGAACTTCGAGACGGCGTTCCGCGAGTTCGTGCCGGACCGCCAGGACTAAGAGCGACCGGCAACAGGACTGGCGGGGCTGCGGCGAGCCCTGGCACGTCGGCTGGCGGCGTTGTCGTCGTCGGCCAGGACCCGCCTCGCCTCCACCGCCCTATTGCCGGTCGCTCTGAAGCGAGGCATGACCTTCCGTCGTTCGGGGTACCTGATCTCGAAGGATGGAAGGGAGGCCCGAGATGGGTTACCGACCAAGAGATGCCCGGCCCCGACTGACACTGTGGACGATCGCGGTGGTGGGTGTCGGCGTACTGCTGCTCGCCACCTTCGGCATCGCGTTGCTGGCCACGTTGCTGAGCGTCATGACGCTCGCCGGGGCCGCGTACGTGGGATGGGCCGTCACCCGTCGAGGCACGGTGGCCCGGCACGGCGGTGTCGGCGTACCCGTGGCGCTCGCCGCGCGGCGGCGGGCCTGAACCGGCGGTAGTCGCGCGACGGCGGCGGGCCGACGTCCCGACACTCAGTGGACGTCGACCCGCCGTCGTCACGTGTCTCAGGCGGTGTTGTTGGCCAGGGCGATCAGGCGGTTACGGTCGCCGTTCCAGTAGTTGCGGTCGACCGCGCCGCTGATGCCGGCGACGCTGCCCGAATCGGTGTACTGCCAGAAGCTCCACACCGGGGCGCCGGCCGGCAGCGCGCCGACCGAGGAGGACCAGCGGGCGACCCAGACCGGATGGTTGGCCCACGGGCCGGTCCAACTGCCGGTGCACTGGTTCCAGAAGCTGGTGGTGGTGTAGATGACCGCGTAGCGGCCGGTGCGCGAGCGATAGGTGTTCAGGAAGTCCTGCACCCAGTTGCGCATGCCGGTGGTGCTCAGGCCGTAGCAGTAGCCGCCGCTGTACGGGTTCGCCTCCAGGTCCAACGCGGCCGGAAGCGTACGGCTGTCGGCCGACCACGCGCCGCCGTTGGAGGCCAGGTAGTTCGCCTGAACGGCGCCGGAGGAGATGTTCGGCCGGGCGAAGTGGTACGCGCCCCGGATCACCCCGGCGTTGTACGCGTTGACGTAGTTGGTGTTGAAGTTCGGGTCCTTGTAGCTCGTACCCTCGGTGGCCTTGATGAAGGCGAACTGGACGCCCGCGTTGCGGACGCTCGTCCAGTTGATGGTGCCCTGGTAGCGCGAGACGTCGATGCCGGGCACGGTGGCCGCCGAGGCGGGGGTCGCGGTGGCGACGAGCCCGGCCGCAGCGGTCGCGAGCACGGTGAGTGCGGCGGCGGTCAGCCGGCGCAGCGATGGTCTGGTCCGACCCATGGCGTCCTCCTGAGACGACTGTCGATAGACAGACATCTTTGAAGGTGAATGCCCGCCAAGGCAAGAGATACTAAGAAAACTTTCAATGCGGGACGAGTCAACGCAGGGTGGCCGGGTCGACCTGCCACCGGAAGGGCTCGGTGAGAGCGAGCGTCTCGCCCGCCTTGGCCACCCGCTCCTCGACGTAATGGCCGCCGTCGAGCCGGTGCAACCGCAGCGAATGCGTCTCGCCGTCCTGCTCGACCAACAGATACCACGGGATCCGCGCGATCGCGTAGAGCTGCATCTTGAGCACGCGGTCCGCAGCGGCGTTGCCGGGCGAGACGATCTCGCACACCAGCGTCACCTCGGCCGCCTCGATCACCGTGCCCTCGTCGTCGGTGTCCGCCACGACGATGTCCGGGATCGCGATCCGGTCCGGCCCGAGACGAAGGTTGACCGCTTCGAAGACGGTCAGGCCCGTCGGCTCGACCGCCGCGTCGATGCTGTTCGCCAACCGGCGCGACACGAGTTGGTGTCGCTTGCTCGGGGCAGGGCTCACGATCAGGCTCCCGTCGAGCAACTCGATCCGGTCGTGGGTGTCGCCCATGGCGAAGTAGTCGGCCTCCGTCCAGAGGCCGACATGGGGTTCCAGAGGGGCCGCGCTCACCGCCGTTCACCTCCTGGTCCGATCGCCACCCGGTCAGTCTCACACGATACGGGCGGGTGTCCCGGCACCGACGCCGAAGGAGACGGCCCGCCCTGGGGTCGACCCGGCCTGCGGGCGTAGGCTGCCGCCCCATGGTGTCGATCGAGGGCATGACCGCGTTCTGGGACCGTCTGCTCGGCGCGCAGCCCGACCCGCCCCCGCTGCTGGTGCTGCTGACCGGCCTGGTCGCGCTGGTGGTGGTCTCCACCCGGCTGCCCTGGCGGATCGCCCGCAACGCGATCACGATCGCGCACGAGGGCGGTCACGCGCTGGCCGCCGTGCTCACCGGACGCAAGCTGCACGGCATCCGGCTGCACTCGGACACCTCGGGCCTCACGCTCTCGGCCGGGCGTCCCACCGGACCGGGCATGGTGCTCACCCTGCTCGCCGGATACATCGCCCCGCCGCTGGTCGGCCTGGGCGGGGCGTGGCTGCTCGCCGGAAACCGGATCACGCTGCTGCTCTGGCTCGCGGTGGTCCTGCTGCTGGCGATGCTGATCATGATCCGCAACGTGTACGGGGCGCTGACGCTGGTGGTCACCTGTGGTGCGGTGCTGGCGATCTCCTGGTACGCCAGCCCGCAGGTGCAGGCCGCCTTCGCCTGGACCGGCGTGTGGTTCCTGCTGCTCGGCGGCGTACGCCCGGTGGTGGAGTTGCAGCGGCTGCGGACCCGGCGCGGGATGCCGGCCTCCGACGCCGACCAGTTGGCGGGCATCACGCCGCTGCCGCCGTTCTTCTGGGTGCTGATCTTCGGCATCGTCAACGTCGTCGTGCTGGTGGTGGGCGGCCGGATGCTGGCCGGTCCGCTGCTCACCGACGCCGGCATCGTCCCCTGGTGAGCTCTGCGGATGTTAGGAGGGGGTCCCCTGCTATGCACCAGGCGTTAGCAGGGGACCCCTCCTTGCACACAACCCCTACAGCGGGATGTTGCCGTGCTTCTTGGGCGGGAGCGTCTCGCGCTTGGTGCGCAGCACCCGCAGGGCGCGGACGATCTGGACCCGCGTCTCGTGCGGCGGGATCACCGCGTCGACGTACCCGCGCTCGGCCGCGACGTACGGATTGGCCAGGGTGTCCTCGTACTCGGCGATCTTCTCGGCCCGGACCGCGGCCGGGTCCTCGGCGGCGGCCAACTCCTGCCGGTAGAGGATGTTCACCGCGCCCTGGGCGCCCATCACCGCGATCTGCGCGGTCGGCCAGGCGAAGTTGAGGTCCGCCCCCAGGTGCTTGGAACCCATCACGTCGTACGCCCCGCCGTACGCCTTGCGGGTGATCACGGTGACCTTCGGCACGGTGGCCTCGGCGTACGCGTAGATGAGCTTGGCGCCTCGACGGATGATGCCGTCCCACTCCTGGCCGGTGCCGGGCAGGAACCCGGGTACGTCCACGAAGGTCAGCACCGGGATGTTGAAGGCGTCGCAGGTACGCACGAACCGGGCCGCCTTCTCGCTGGCCGCGATGTCCAACGTGCCGGCGAAGTGCATCGGCTGGTTGGCGACCACGCCCACCGGACGGCCCTCGACCCGACCGAAGCCGACCACCATGTTCTGCGCGTAGAGCGGCTGGACCTCCAGGAACTCCCCGTCGTCGAGGACGTGTTCGAGCACCCGGTGCATGTCGTACGGCTGGTTGGCCGAGTCCGGGACGAGCGTGTCCAGCTCCCGGTCGGCGTCGGTGACGGACAGCTCCGCCGGAGCGTCGAAGACCGGCGGCTCGTCCAGGTTGTTGGCGGGCAGGTGGGACAGGAGCGCCTTGACGTAGTCGACCGCGTCGGACTCGTCGGAGGCGAGGTAGTGCGCGTTGCCGCTGCGGGTGTTGTGGGTGCGTGCCCCGCCGAGGTCCTCCATGCCCACGTCCTCGCCGGTGACCGTCTTGATCACGTCCGGGCCGGTGATGAACATGTGCGAGGTCTGGTCGACCATCACGGTGAAGTCGGTGACCGCCGGGGAGTAGACCGCCCCACCGGCGCACGGGCCCATGATGAGCGAGATCTGCGGGATGACGCCGCTGGCGCGTACGTTGCGGAAGAAGATCTCGCCGTAGAGGCCGAGCGACGCCACACCCTCCTGGATGCGGGCTCCGCCGGAGTCGTTGATGCCGACGACCGGGCAGCCGATCTTCATGGCCAGGTCCATCACCTTGACGATCTTCTGCCCGAAGACCTCGCCGAGGGAGCCGCCGAAGACCGTGAAGTCCTGGGCGAAGACACAGATCTGCCGGCCGTCCACGGTGCCGTAGCCGGTGATCACGCCGTCGCCGTACGGGCGGGAGCGGTCCAGACCGAAGTTGGTGGACCGGTGCCGGGCGAACTCGTCCAGCTCGACGAAGGAGCCCTCGTCGAGCAGCATCTCGATCCGCTCCCGGGCGGTCTTCTTGCCCCGGGCGTGCTGCTTCTCGACCGCGCGGGCCGACCCGGCGTTCACCGCCTCGTCGACCCGTCGTGCCAGGTCCGCCAGCTTGCCCGCGGTGCTGTGGATGTTGGTCCCGGTCTCGGTAGTCACCCTGGGAATATAACGATGGTTCAGGTCGCCGCCGCTGTGCAGTTCGCCTCACCGGGGGCCCGTAGGCTGGCCGGATGCCGGATTCGCCGTACACCGACCTCGATCGTCCGCCACTGTCGGCGGCCCGGCTGCGCCGGGCGCTGGTCGCGCCGTACGGCCCGTGGACCCGTCTGGAACTGAAGGTCGAGACCGGTTCCACGAACGCCGACGTCGCCGAGGCGGCCCGGGAGGGGGAGCCGGAGGGTCTCGTCGTGGTAGCCGAGCGGCAGAGCGCCGGACGGGGGCGGCGCGGGCGCGCCTGGCAGTCACCGCCGCGCGCCGGCATCGCGACCAGCGTGCTGCTGCGGCCCGGCCAGGCCGTGCCGGACCGCGCCTGGTCGCCGGCGCCACCGGCCGGGTACGGCTGGCTGCCGCTGCTCGCCGGTGTCGCGCTGGTCGAGGCGGTGACCCTGTTGGCGGAACTCGACGCCACCCTCAAGTGGCCCAACGACCTGCTGCTCGGGGACGCCAAGTGCGCCGGGATCCTCGCCGAGGCGGTGCCCGGCCCCGGTCTCGATGATCCGCCCGCGATCGTGCTCGGCGTCGGGCTGAACGTCACGCTGCGCGCCGACGAGCTGCCGGAGCATCCGACCGGCCTGCCGGCCACCTCGCTGCAACTGGCCGGTGCGGCGGCCACCGACCGGGACCCGCTGCTGCGGGCCCTGCTCCGGTCGGTCGCCGACTGGTACGCCCGCTGGCGGGCCGCCGACGGGGACGCGGCCGCCTGCGGCCTGCGGGACGCGTACCTGGCGGTCTGCGGCACCGTGGGCCGCGAGGTGCGGGCCTTCCTGCCCGACGGCACGGAACTCACCGGCACCGCCACCGGGGTCGACCTCGACGGTCGGCTTCTGGTCACCACCGCCGCCGGGGAACGTGCCCTGGCCGCCGCCGACGTCCTCCACCTGCGCTGATTCCGGCGGAGCCGGATCGACGGCGGGGTACGCCGCCGAGGTCGGCCGCGTGGCGGATGTGAGGGGGTGGCACCGGGGGGTTACGGTCTGCGCGTCCGTTCCTGCGAGGAGGTTTCCGTGGCGTTCCCCGAGGACGTGCTCACCGAAGACGAGCACGTCGTGCTGCACCTGCATCCGCACTGGAAGACGATGGTCCGTCCGGTGGTGGTGCTGGTGCTCGCCATCGCCGCGGTGGCGGCCGGTGTGCTGTTCCTGCCCGCCGGTGGGGGCGGCTCGATCACGCTCGCCGTGATCGGTGGCCTGGCGCTGCTGGCCGTGCTGGTGCTGACCGTCTGGCCCTGGATCGCTTGGCGCACCACGCACTTCCTGTTCACCAACGAGCGGGTGGTGCTGCAGCACGGTGTCTTCTCCCGCGAGCGGCGGGACATTCCGCTCAGCCGGGTCAACGACCACTCGATGAACCAGCAGTTCGTCGGGCGGCTGCTCGGCTACGGCACGCTCACCATCGAGTCGGCCGGCGAACGCGGACAGTCCGTGCTTCCCGACGTGCCGAAGGTGGACCGGGTGCAGACGAAGCTCTACGAGCTGGTCGAGGCGTTCCACGACAAGCACTCGCTGGGCGACGGCGAACTGCGCGAGATCCTCGCCGAGCGGGACAACAAGGGCGGCGGCCTCTGAGGCCGGCTCACCCGCGCCTGGACATGGGAAACGCCCGTCGGCGAGTGCCGGCGGGCGTTGTCGTGGTCCGGGTCAGCGACGCCGGAACCGGCGTGGTGCGGGAGCCGGTTGGAGCTGGGCGGCCAGCTCGTCCTCCAACTCCCTGTCCAGCGCCGCCAGCTCGGCCTCCCGGGCCATCGGCGTCGGCCGGGGTTGCACCGCCAGAGGCGGTGCGGGTGGCGGAGTGGCCGGTGGTTCCTCCTCCTCCAGCTCCGTCATGGCCTCGGCGAGTTCGGCCACCGGGTCCATCTCGGCCATCGTGTCCCACTCGTCGCGCGGCAGCCCGGCCCACGTCTGGGTGGGCTCGACCGCCGGTGCGGGCTGGAAGACGAAGGTGCGGTACGACCAGAAGCGGAACAGCGTCGCCAGCACCACACCGACCGTCTTGGCGACGTTCAGCGCCAGCAGGCCGGTGACGCCCAGCCCGTACTTGGCGGCGGCCAGCACACCCAGCTCGATCAGCAGGCCCACGCCGTTGAAGAGGAAGAACAGGGCGTACTCGCGCTGCATGGCCGATTTTGGACGATCGCGATACGTCCAGTGTCGATTCATCAGGTATGACGTGATCGTGGCCACCAGGGTGGCCACGACCGTCGCCTTCAACTGTCCATCGACGAAGACGGTGAGTGCCAGCGCGTTGAACACGGCGTAATTGATGACCGTGTTGACGCCGCCGACCAGGCCGAATTTGAGCGCCTCGTGGATGAACTTCTGCCAGCGCTCAGGCAGCAGACGGACGAGAGGCATGGGCAACACCTTAGGGCAGTGGGCTGGGTACGGCGGGCTCGGACGGATCGACTGACCTTGACGGGCCAGCAGGCTCTGACGGGACCGGCGGGCGGCAGGTCACGCGTCCCGGTCCGGGTTCGCTTCCGCACCGGTCGGGGTTCCCGCTTCGACGAAGACGAACCGTCGGTACGACCAGAAACGGAACAGCGTCCCGAGCCCGGTGCCGACGACGAAGCTGGCGATGTTGTCGGCCAGCCGGGTCTGGAAGATCTCCGGCCAGATGCTGCCCAGCCCGTACCTGCTGATGGCCAGGCACCCCACCGCGATGCCCAGGCCCACCGCGTTGAAGAAGAAGAACAGCGCGTACTCGCGGGCCGGGTTGGAGCGCTTGCGGTGCCGCCAGGTCCAGAACCGGTTGCCCAGGAAGGCGAAGGTCGCCGCGACGACAGTGGCGATGGTCTTGGCGGTGACCTGCTCGACGTTCTGTGGGCCGATCAGGTAGTTGAACAGGGCGAAGTCCATGACGAAGGCGATGCCGCCCACGGTCGCGAACTTGCTCATCTCCCGTACGAGGTGACCGAACCGGTCGACCAGGGAGTGGACCAGACCCGTACGGGTCTGCGGGGAGCCGGGCTCCCCGGTCATTGTGGCGGCCACCGTGCGAGCGTACCGGTTGCCGGGGTCGCGATCGGGGAGCGACGGCCATCGGGGCCCACCGGGGTGACGGCGCAGACAGGCACGAACGGAGCGTAACCGGGCGGCTGCGATTCGGTGTTGTTTTCCTCTTCCGCTCACGAAGTCGAAAAGTGACCTGTGACTCTTTGGCGCGGCGCCGCTGACCTGAGGTCCGCCGCAGGATTTGCGTGAAACTGCGCGTGAAAGCGGGTAAAGGCTCGTGATGCCGCAGCGTGGCCGCACCTTGTGCAGTTCTTCACAACCAGTCCCACTGACTGGGGCTGTACATCGGTTTACGCTGAGCCCAATCCCATGTTTCCACGAAGGCGACGCATCGCGGCGCCGAGACTCGTGCACTCCATAGACCGGTCAGCGTCGACCACAAGGAGATGTGTCATGGTTGCTCCGGCCACCGTCAGGGGAATCGATCAGGCCCCGACGTCCCACCCCAAACTTCTCGCCTGGGTCCGTGAGGTCGCTGAACTGACCACCCCTGAGCAGGTCGTCTGGGTGGACGGCTCCGATCAGGAATGGCGTCGCCTCACCGACGAACTCGTCGATGCGGGCACGCTCATCCGGTTGAACCCCGAGAAGAAGCCCAACTCGTTCTACGCCCGCACCGACCCGACGGATGTCGCACGGGTCGAGGAGCGCACCTTCATCTGCTCCGTGGACGAAGCGGATGCCGGGCCCACCAACAACTGGATGGCCCCCGCCGAGATGAAGCGGACCATGACCCCGCTCTACCGCGGTTCGATGCGCGGACGGACGATGTACGTCATCCCGTTCGTCATGGGCCCGGTCGAGGCCGAGAAGCCCATGTTCGGTGTCGAGATCACCGACAGCCCGTACGTGGTCGCGTCCATGCGGATCATGACCCGGATGGGTGCCAAGATCCTGGAGGCGATGGGCGACGACGCGGACTTCGTCCGCGCGCTGCACTCGATCGGCGCGCCGCTCGCCCCGGGCCAGCAGGACGTCGCCTGGCCGTGCAACGAGACCAAGTACATCTCGCACTTCCCGGAGAGCCGGGAGATCTGGTCCTACGGCTCCGGGTACGGCGGCAACTCGCTGCTCGGCAAGAAGTGCTACTCGCTGCGGATCGCCAGCGTGATGGGGCGGGACGAGGGCTGGCTCGCCGAGCACATGCTGATCCTCAAGATCACTTCGCCGGAGGGGCGGGTCTACCACATCGCCGGCGCGTTCCCGTCCGCCTGCGGCAAGACCAACCTGGCCATGCTGGAGCCGACCATCCCGGGTTGGAAGGTCGAGACGATCGGCGACGACATCGCCTGGATGCGCTTCGGTCCGGACGGCCGGCTCTACGCGGTCAACCCGGAGTACGGGCTGTTCGGCGTCGCGCCCGGCACCGACTGGAAGACCAACGCCAACGCGATGCGGACGCTGGAGCAGGGCAACTCGGTCTTCACCAACGTCGCTCTGACCGACGACGGCGACATCTGGTGGGAGGGCCTCGGCGAGCCGCCGGCGCACCTGATCGACTGGAAGGGCAACGACTGGACGCCGGAGAGCGAGAACCTCTCCTCGCACGCGAACAGCCGGTTCTGCACCCCGATCACCCAGTGCCCGATCCTCGCCGACGACTACTTCGACCCGAACGGCGTCCCGATCGACGCGATCCTGTTCGGCGGCCGGCGGCGGGACACCGTCCCGCTGGTGACCGAGGCGCGGGACTGGGTGCACGGCGTCTACATGGGTGCCACGCTCTCCTCGGAGACCACCGCCGCCGCCTCCGGTGCGGTCGGCGTGGTGCGGCGTGACCCGATGGCGATGCTGCCGTTCATCGGCTACCACGCCGGTGACTACTTCCGGCACTGGATCGAGATGGGCAAGGGCGCCGACGGCGACGAGTCGAAGCTGCCCCGCGTCTACTACGTCAACTGGTTCCGCAAGGACCCGGAGGGCAACTTCCTCTGGCCCGGCTTCGGCGAGAACTCGCGCGTCCTCAAGTGGGTCATCGAGCGGATCGAGGGTCGCGCCGAGGCCGTGGAGACCCCGATCGGCATGGTCCCGACGCCGGACGCGCTCGACGTCGACGGCCTGGACATGACGCCGGAGGACGTCCGGATCGCGCTGAAGGTGGACCCGGCGGAGTGGCGCGACGAGCTGCCGCTGGTCACCGAGTGGTTCGAGAAGTTCGGTGACAAGCTGCCCGGTGTCCTCTGGGCCGAGTTGGACGCCCTACGCGCCCGACTCGACGCGGAGCAGCCGCAGCGCGGGGTGTGATCGACGCCGGATCCGGGCATCATCGGATCCCATGAGGACGGCCGCCGAGACCGAGGTCCGGCGGCCGTCCGCCGTCCGGGCGCTGACCGCACTGCTCGCCGTGACCGCAGCGGCCACCGTCGTGGTCGAGGTGCTCAACTGGTGGTACGCGCCGGAGCAGGGCTTCGGCCTGGCGGTGCGTACCGGTTGGGCGATGCTGCGCTCGTTCGGCTTCCTGCTGCTGATCGGCCACGTACGCCGGGGCCGGACGGTGGCCCGCCCGCTCGGCCTGATCCTGGCGATCACCACGGTCTTCGCGGTGGGACGGTTGATCGTGCCCCGGCAGGGCGTGCCACCGCTGCCCGGCCTGCTCGGCTTCGCCCTGCTCACCGTGCTCTGCGCCGCCGTGGTCTGGCTGCTGTACCGGTCCCCGGCGGTCGCCGGGCACCTGGTCCGGCATCGTTCCCGACTGGTGATCGACCGCTCCGGCATCTCCTGGCGCGAGACGCCGCCGCGCCGCCCCGAGGCGAACGCCTGGCTGCTGACCAGCCGGGTCGCCGCGTTCACCTACAGCCCGCTGATGCTGGTGCCCGCCCTGGTCGCCACCGCCGGGATCCTCGACGGCCAACTGTTGGCCGTGCCGGCGGTGCTGTTCTGGCTGGGCGCCGGCATCGCGACCAGCTATCTGGTGCTGTTCTGCACCGCCTTCCTGCTGCGCGGCAAACGCTGGGCGGGCACCCTGCTCGTGGTGGTCAGCGTCGCCGTACTCGCGGTCGACCTGCCGCTGTGCTGGTGGCTGCTCGGCGTCGATGGTCTGGTCCGGGACGGCGCCCCACTGGTCGCCGCCGCCGTCCTCGCCGTCTACGGCGTACGCCGGGCCGCCCGGGTTCCCGCCCCGGCGTCGGAGACCTGATCCCGCCGTGTCCGCCCGGTCCGCGCGATCCGCCGTGTCGACTGCGGCGTGGTGTCGGCCACCGGCACTCCGATCCGGGTGGGGGCTCGCTACCCTGCAAGGTGATGACTCTGCGGAAAATTCTCTACTCCGTCTACGAGCGGCGGCTGACCGCCAAGCTCGCGGGCCGTCAGGTGCCGCAGCATGTGGGCGTGATGTGCGACGGCAACCGTAGGTGGGCCCGGGAGATGGGGTTGGTGGACCCCAACGACGGGCACCGGATGGGCGCGGAGCGCATCAAGGAACTGCTGCGCTGGTGCGACGCCGCCGGTGTCGGACACGTGACGCTCTGGCTGCTCTCCACCGACAACCTGTCGCGGCCGGCGGAGCAGCTCGACCCGCTGCTCCAGATCATCGAGGACCTGACCACCGAGCTGGCCGAGCAGGGCAACCCGTGGCGGCTGCGGATGGTCGGCGCGCTGGACGTACTGCCCGCGCAGCACGCCGCCGCGCTCAAGGCCGCCGAGGAGCGCACCCGGGACCGCAGCGGCGGCGCCCAGGTCAACATCGCGGTCGGGTACGGCGGCCGGCGAGAGATCACCGACGCGGTGCGCTCGCTGCTGCTGGAGCACGCGGCGAACGGCGGCACGCTGGAGGACCTGGCCGGCTCGCTGGACGTCGACGACATCTCCGAGCACCTCTACACCCGAGGGCTGCCGGACCCGGATCTGATCATCCGGACCAGCGGCGAGCAGCGCATGTCGGGCTTCATGCTCTGGCAGTCGGCGCACTCGGAGTTCTATTTCTGCGAACTCAACTGGCCGGACTTCCGCCGCGTCGACTTCCTCCGCGCCCTGCGCTCGTACGCCACCCGCCAGCGCCGGTACGGCGTCTGACCGCCGTACCGGAGCACGCCTCAGGTGAGGTGGTGGGTGGCCTGGGTGAGGAAGTCGCCCAACGCGGCGGGGGAGTCGATGGTGAGGTCGGCGGCCTCGGCGACCTCGTCACCGGTCTCCGGGTTGGCCACCGCGACGCAGACGCCCAGGAAGTCGGGGTCGTCGGCGGCGCGGGCCCGCAGCGCGGCGAAGGCCTTGATGTCGGAGACGTCGTCGCCGAAATACCAGGCACCGCCGACGCCCTGCACCAGCTCGCCGATCACCATGCCCTTGTCCCGGTCGACCGGCGGTTTGATCTCCAGCACCATCCGCCCCACCTGCAACCGCAGGCCGAGGCGCTCGGCCTGGGCACGACCCCACTCCTCGACGGTGGCGGCCAACTGCGGGGCGGTACGCCAGTGCAGCGCCACGGAGAGCCGCTTGTACTCGACGAGGGCACCCGGCGGCAGCTCGGCCCGGGCCAGGTCGGCGAGTTCGGCCATGGTCGGCACCCAGGGCAGCGCGGCGGGCTCGGTGACGGTCTCGCCGCCCGAGTGGCTGTGCTCCAGGCCGTAGAGCCCATAGAGGTCGACGCCGGTCAGGCCGCCGAAGTGCTCGCGCAGGAACTCCACCGGACGTGCGGAGACGATCGCGATCCGCCGTACGACCGGGGCGAGAGTCTCGATCGCGGCAAGCACCTTCGGCGCGGGTTGCACCTGCGTGGGGTCGTCGGCCACTGGCGCGAGTGTGCCGTCGAAGTCGAAGAAGAGGATGGTCTCGGCTGCCCGGTCGGCGGTCGTCTGCCAGGCCTGGTCGGCGTTCAACGGGGTCTTCGGCGTCTGGTTGCCCAGATTCAACGGTGGCACGCGCGTCAGCGTACCCCGGGTTCGGCCGGTCATTCCTGGCGTGGATCCGGCGCGGTCGCCGGGCGGGGTCAGCGTTCGGCGGCTCCCCGTCCCCGACGTACGAAGGGCACGACGGCGGCTTCCTGGCCGTGGCTGAGCAGGTAGCCCTCCACGAATCCGGAGTTCCGGTCGCCGGTGTGGGCCTCGATCTCCCGGAGCCGCTCCACCAGGAACTCGGTGAGCGCGGTGAGCCGGTCGTCGAGCCGGTCGTGCAGCTCGGCGAGGACGGCCAGGACGATCGCGGTGGCCGCGGTGGCGAGTGCGAAGAGGTTCACGAGCAGGGGAAGCTGCCCGCCGTTCAGGGCCAGGGTGACCGCGTTCCCGGTGACGCACAGCGTCAACGAGACCGCCGCGACCACGACCGTCATCCATTTCAGGGTCATGACAGACCCCCTTCTGTCCCGCAGGGCTGGGTTCGGCCTTGTCCCGTCCCCCCGCCGACGACGAGCCCAAGCAGTACGAATACGGACGCTAGCGCGCCCGTTCCGACCCCGTAGCGAAACGAATGAGGCTGACCTGCCGTTCTTTCGCCATCTGAGGAACTAGCTGGCGGCGTCGCCTCGTTTTCGGACACCGGCCGGCAGGGTCGGGCGATATGCGAGATAACGAATGGTTTCTCTAATGTGGAACTTCTCCGCGTCGGAGACCTCCGGGTCGACCAGTCGGCGCAGGAGCGCCTCGACGTCGGGGTCCATCGGCGGTGGTGGCGGGGCGGACCGGCGCGATGCGGTGCGGTCCCAGCCGAGCGCCGCGAAGGCGGCGGCCGGGTCGAGCCCGAGCCCCTCGCAGAACGCCACCACCCGTTCCGCCTCCGGGTCGCTGGCCCAGTCGCCGCGGACCCAGCGGTTGATGGTCTGGCGCGAGACGCCGGTGCGCCGGGAGACCTCGGTGCCGCTCCACGCTCGGGTGGCCCGGGCCTCATCGATGGCGCGTCGGACGAAGGTGGCAAAGGCGATCTTCCGCGCGTTGGCCGTCTCGGTCACCTGGTGACCGTACGGCGAATGGGCTCGCAGAGAAGTCCCGGGCACGCCTTTGTCACGCTTGCGTGACGCCGATACTGACCTGGCAATTCGGGATGAAGCGCTGTTCCTGAGGGGTGTCACCTGGGCAGGATAGATGTCCGTGGGTGTGGAGGCAAACGAACGAAAAGCTGATACTGTCACGCTCATGGGACAACCTACGGTGTGTCACGTGAATGAGACGATAGGTGCTCAGCTGCGTCACGCGCTCGGTGCAAGGGGGGAGTGGTGACCGAACTCGCGACCCGTGCCCAGGCGTTCGGTCTGATCGCGGAGGGGGTCGCCGCCGGCCTGATCGCTCCGTGGCGGCTCTATCTCGCCCGGGGCTGTCGCTACCTGTCGCTGTCCGTCGGCGACCGGGCCGAGTGGAACGCCTGGCGTACCCACCTCGGCTGCCCGGAACTCAGCGTCCGGGTCTACGACGCCGGTGGGGAGATCCGCCGGTCCTCGGTGGCCGAGGTGGTGCTGGACGGCTGCCGGATCAGCGTCGAGCTGGTCGAGGAGATCGGTACCGACGATCTCGACCGGTTGCTGATCGCCGACCCCACCACGGTCGAACCGGAGGAGAAATGACGGGCGGGCGAGGGGCCGGAGCCGCCGGATGAGCCCGTTCCTCGCGATCTTCCTCGTCCTGGTGCTGGCCGCGACCAGCTACGCCGCCGGCCGCCTGCACGGGCAGCTCAGCTATCGGATCGGCTACCGCTTCGGCTACCGGCAGGGGTACTTCGACGGTGACCGGGGAGCGTGGAACCGGCGCCGTCGGGACGCGCAGGCGGCGATCGCCACCGCCCTCGCGGTCACCTCGCCCGCCAAGCGGGTGTCCGCCGGGGCGGTCCGACCCGGCACCACGTACACCGGATCGTCGTTCACGGAGCCGGCCGCCTCGGTCGTCGGGCGGCACCCGACCGGCACCCTGGTCCGGCGAAGCGGCTGAGAACCGGTCGACGGCCCGGTCCGGCGCGCCGCGCTCGGACCACGCCCGACCGGTGGCGGTGGTCCACCGGCCGGGATGCGCGCAGGGGGCATGCATCCCGGCCGGTCCGCCACCCGAGGTGTGCCCACGGCACCAGCAGTTAACGAAAGGCCACTAGCCGGGAGGGGTGCGGGCGGCTAGCGTCTAGGCATGGCGCGGGATTGTCCCGAGCCAGCCGGCCCGCCCGGCCTGCGACCTCGCACACGGGGCCCGCATCCGACCCCGTGTCAAGCCGGGCACCGGAGGAGGCGGACCGCGGGTGGCCGGGTGCCCATCCGCCGGAGCAGGCCTGTGACGACTCGCCGTACGACCGCCGGTGCCGACCAGAGCCCGGCCTCGACTGCCACGACTCGCCGCACCACCCGTAGCCGCCGGACTGCCGCGGCCGGGTCGGCGGACACCAGGGAGCCCCGACCAGCGGGCCAATCCTTCGTCCTGGACACCTCCGTACTGCTCAGCGACCCGGCGGCGTTCCACCGCTTCGCCGAGCACGAGGTGGTGTTGCCGCTGGTGGTGATCTCCGAGCTGGAGGGCAAACGACACCATCCCGAGCTGGGCTGGTTCGCCCGACAGTCGCTGCGCATGCTGGACGAGTTGCGGGTACGCCACGGCCGGTTGGACCGGCCGGTGCCCGCCAACGACGTCGGCGGCACGCTGCGGGTGGAGCTGAACCACACCGACGACGGGGTGTTGCCGCCCGGATTCCGCAACGAGTCCAACGACGCCCGGATCCTCTCCGTCGCGTTGAACCTCGCCGCCGAGGGGCGGGAGGTGACGCTGGTCAGCAAGGACATGCCGTTGCGGGTCAAGGCCGCCTCGGTCGGGCTGCGGGCCGACGAGTACCGGCACGGTCAGGCGAGCGACCCGACCTGGACCGGGATGGCGGAGCTGGACCTGGGCGAGGAGGACATCTCCCGGCTCTACGGCGGCGAGACCATCGACGTGGACGACGCGGCCGGCCTGCCCTGCCACACCGGTCTGGTGCTGCACTCCGCCCGGGGTTCGGCGCTCGCCCGGGTGCTGCCGGACAAGACCGTACGGCTGGTGCGCGGCGACCGTGAGGCGTTCGGGGTGCACGGGCGCTCGGCGGAGCAGCGGATCGCCCTCGACCTGTTGCTCGACGAGTCGATCGGCATCGTCTCGCTCGGTGGCCGGGCCGGCACCGGCAAGTCCGCCCTGGCGCTCTGCGCGGGGCTGGAGGCGGTGATGGAGCGCCGCCGGCACAAGAAGGTGGTCGTCTTCCGCCCGCTGTACGCCGTCGGCGGCCAGGAACTGGGCTACCTGCCCGGTTCGGAGTCGGAGAAGATGTCGCCCTGGGCGCAGGCGGTCTTCGACACGCTCGGCGCGGTGATCCACGAGAACGTCCTGGAGGAGGTCACCTCCCGGGGGCTGCTCGAGGTGCTGCCGCTGACCCACATCCGGGGACGGAGCCTGCACGACGCGTTCGTCATCGTGGACGAGGCGCAGTCGTTGGAGCGCGGTGTCCTGTTGACCGTGCTGTCCCGGATCGGCCAGGGCTCGCGGGTGGTGCTGACCCACGACGTCGCGCAGCGGGACAACCTGCGTGTCGGCCGTCACGACGGCGTCACCGCCGTCATCGAGGCACTCAAGGGCCATCACCTGTTCGCGCACGTCACGCTCAGCCGTTCGGAGCGATCTCCGATCGCCGCGATGGTGACCGACCTACTGGAGGATGTCCCCCAATGACGCCCGTTTAGGGCGTTTTAAGGCTGTTATTTCCCGTGACCCATGTCACAATCGAGGCTGGCGGTTTCCCATCAGCCTCACCGTGCGCGATGGTGTCCAGCGGGCGCCCACGCACCTGACGCATCGTTGGTGATCGTTCGTCACCCCACGAGGGGGTCGGCCGATTCGCCGGGAAGCGGACGGGGTGCGTCTTCGGCCACCGGCCTCACCGGTGGCGGGCGCTCGCGGCACGCCTCGGCCCGGAACGGCCGTGGTCATGCCGCGTCCCTGACCCCGACGAAGGGATCACCACGTGAGTCGGCCATGGAGCCGGTTCACCGCCCGCGCCACAGCCGTCGCGCTGCTGAGCATGGGCGTGGCCGGCGGTTTCTACCTCAGCGAGGACCGCCAGTCTCAGCGCCAGGGCCCAGGCGCGCAGGTGGCCGGGAGCGTCACCGAGATCGACGTCGAGTACCGGCAGGAGCCGCAGCAGGTCTCCCGTCAGGTGCGCGCCGCTCGGGAGCAGGCCACCGAGACCAGGAAGCGGGCCCGTGCCGCCGCCGAGAAGGCCCGCAAGGCCGAAGAGGCGGCGCGCAAGAAGGCCGAGGAGGAGCGGAAGGCCCGAGAAGAGGCCGCGGCGCGTGCCGCCGCCCGGCCGTACGACGGCCCGATCCCCGCCTCCTGCGCGGAGTACGGCGGCAACCGCAAGATCGGTTGCGCCATGATGATCGACGCAGGCTTCAAGATCGACCAGTTCCCCTGCCTCGACAAGCTGTGGAACAAGGAGAGCGGCTGGAACCACAAGGCCCGCAACCCCTCCTCCGGCGCCTACGGCATCCCGCAGGCGTACCCGGGCAACAAGATGGCCTCGGTTGGCGCCGACTGGCAGACCAACCCGGCCACCCAGATCACCTGGGGGCTCGGCTACATCAAGGGCCGGTACAGCAACCCCTGCGGCGCGTGGGCGAAGTCGCAGAGTTCGGGCTACTACTGAGTCCCACCTGAGCACGTCGACGGCGGCGGTACGCGGCACTCGCGTACCGCCGCCGTCGTCTCGGTGGTCGGCGAAAAGTGGCGGCTGTCCGCGATTGCTGATAGCTGTTGACAGGTGACCCTGCAGCCCGGAAGCGGCGACCCCCACCGGTTCGGCACCGAGGCCTTCTACGCCTCCATCGGCCGAGCCTTCGTCGCCATGTGCGCGGTGGTGCCGGTCCTCTTCCTGATCGAGGGCCTCGACCAGTGGCTGGGCGCCGGCTTCGACGCCGCCGCCGGCATCATCCCGCAGCGCATCGACGGGCTGGACGGCGTCTTCTTCTCACCGTTCCTGCACCACGGCTTCGACCACCTCTACAGCAACAGCATCCCGCTGATCCTGCTCGGCACCTTCGTGCTGGCCGCGGGTGCCCGGCGGTTCCTCTGGTCGACCCTGGTGATCGTGCTGGTCAGCGGATTGGGTGTGTGGTTCACCGGCTCGCCCAACACGATCGTGGTCGGCGCCAGCGGCGTCATCTTCGGCTACCTCGGCATCCTGCTGACCCGGGGCATCTTCGAGCGGAGCTGGTGGAACTTCGCCGTCTTCCTGCTGGTCGGTCTGCTCTACGGCGGCCAGTTGGTCGGCGTCCTGCCCACCGACGAGCGGATCTCCTGGCAGGGGCACCTGTTCGGGCTGCTCGGCGGCATCGTGGCCGCGATCATCTTCCGGCGCCGCCGGACCGACCTCGACGGGCCGTACCGCTCCGAGTCCCCGATGACGATGCCCTGACCTCGGTGTCCCCGCGCCGCCGGGCTCGGGCGGTGGCGCCGATCCGCCCACCGAGCGCGGCGATCACCACCGCGACCAGGGTGAGCGCCGCGCCGAGCACCGTGCTCGCGGTCGGGCGGGTGTCGGCGGACGGCAGCAGCACGTCCAGCAGCACCGCGCCGACGATCTGGCCGGCGACGGTGGCCAGGCCGAGCAGCAGCACGCCGGTGAAGCGGACCACCGCCGCAGCCACCGCGATGAAGGTCACCCCGATCGGCCCGCCCAGATAGAGCCACGGCTCGGCGGGCAGGCCACCGGCGGGTACGCCGCGCACGACGAGGCTGACCGCGAAGACGGCCGACAGGGCCGCCGTGCCGACGACGAAGTTGACCAGCGTGGCGGTGACCGTGCTCCCGGTCGCCTCGCGGACCCGTCCGTTCACCGCCTGCTGCCAGGCCACCCCGAAGCCGGCCAGCAGCGGCAGCAGGGCCAGACCGAGAGCGGCCGGCTCGGCCAGCCGGTCCCCGACGGCCAGCAGCACCGCCGCCACGGTGAGTACCGCACCGGCGAGCCGGGGGAGCGTCACCGGCTGCCGCCCGCTCGGACCGACCCCGGCCCGGTCCACGGCCAGGCTGCTGCCGGACTGGCCGGCCACCACCGCCACGGTGAACACGGCGACGCCGAGCGCCCCGACCGTGGCACCCTGGGTGAAGACGAGGAAGGCCCCGCAGACGCCGCCGAGGCACTGCCAGACCCGCAGCCTGCCGGTGCCGAGAGCGGCGCGCAGCGCGGACAGGCCCCGGCGTCCGTTCGCGGTGGCGAACCCGAGGACCACCAGCACCACCAGCCCCAGGCCGAACGAGACCAGCGCGGCGGCGATCCCGTCGTCGAGGCGTACGCCCAGCTCGCCGTTGATCCGCGACTGGACGGCGACGGCGACCCCGGCGACGGCACCCAGCGCCACCGCGCCGGCCCGCCGACCGGCCGACACCGTCGGCCCGGTCGCCGTCGCGCCCTGACTCAATCCTGCTCGTCCAGCGGGCGACCGTCGAAGTCCACCGCCGAGTAGAGCGCCAGCTTCTCCAACTTGTGGAACGAGTCGATCACCCGGATCGTGCCGCTCTTGGACCGCATCACGATCGACTGCGTGTACGCCCCACCCGAGCGGTAGCGCACACCGCGCAGCAGGTCACCGGAGGTGACACCGGTCGCCACGAAGAAGCAGTTGTCCCCGGTGACCAGGTCGTCGGTGGTGAGCACCCGGTCCAGGTCGTGCCCGGCGGCGAGCGCCTTCTCCCGCTCGGCGTCGTCGCGCGGCCAGAGCTTGGCCTGCATCATCCCGCCCATGCACTTGAGCGCGCAGGCGGCGGTGATCCCCTCCGGGGTGCCGCCGATGCCCATCAGCACGTCGACGTCGGACTCGCCCCGGGCGGCGGCGATGGCACCGGCGATGTCGCCGTCGGAGATGAACCGGATACCCGCCCCGATCCGCCGGATCTCCTCCACCAGCCCGTCGTGCCGGGACCGGTCGAGCACACAGACCGTCACCTCGTCCACCCCGGTGCCCTTGACCTTGGCGATGCGGCGCAGGTTGTCGGCGACCCCCGCGTTGATGTCCACCACGTCCGCGTACGCCGGGCCGACCGCGAGCTTCTCCATGTAGAACACGGCGCTCGGGTCGAACATCGCGCCCCGTTCGGCGACCGCCAGCACCGCGAGCGCGTTCGGCATGCCCTTGCTCATCAGCGTGGTGCCGTCGATCGGGTCGACCGCGACGTCCACCTCCGGACCGGTGCCGTCACCGACCTCCTCGCCGTTGAAGAGCATCGGGGCGTTGTCCTTCTCGCCCTCGCCGATCACCACGACACCCTTCATCGGGATCGAGTTGATCAGCTTGCGCATGGCGTCGACGGCGGCGCCGTCACCGCCCTCCTTGTCGCCCCGGCCGACCCAGCGGCCGGCGGCCATCGCCGCGGCCTCGGTCACCCGGACCAGGTCGAGGGCGATGTTGCGGTCGAGGTTCTGTGGGGTACGCGTCCTGGTGGTCGTCATGAACGGCTCCTCCTCGCGGCGGTGCGGGGTTGACCGGGCCGGTGCTACCGGCTTCGTTCCTGATCCTCACACGATGGCGGACGCGCGACCGGGGCGGGGCGGTGATGGGCCGGATACCGCCGGTCGGGCGGCTGCGAGAATGGCCGGGTGGAACCCGCACAGCCTGCCGACCGCGTACCCGCAGACCAGCCGTCGACGGCCGAGCAGCCGACCGTCGACCGGGCCGCCGGACCGGACGTACCCGAGGAGCGGCCGGAACCGGCGCGGACCGCCGGGGAACCACCGGCGGCGCAGGCCGCACCCGGCCGATCCGAGCGCCGGCCCCGGGACATGGCCATCTCACTGCTGGTGCTGCTGATCCCGATCGCCCTGCTGATCGCCTTCTCCCGGGGTTTCCTCGGTGGGGACGCGCCGAGCACGGTGAACCCGACCCCCGCCTTCGAGCAGGCGCGCTCGGCCGGCGCCTTCCCGGTCTCCGAGCCGACCGGGCTCTCCGACGGCTGGAAGACCGTGCGCGCGGCGTACCGGACCACGGAGGAGGGCGCGACCCTGCGGGTGGGCTATCTCACTCCCGAGGGGCGGGGTCTGCAACTCGTGCAGAGCAACGTGCCGCCGGAGCGGCTGCTGCCCACCGAGCTGACCGAGGAGGGACGGCCGCAGGGACAGGCCGATCTCGGCTCCGGCACCTGGCAGCGGTACACCGGGCGGGGCAACGAGCAGGCATTGGTGCTGCTGGAACCGGATCGGACCGTGGTCGTGGTCGGTGACGCCCGGGACAACGAACTGCGCGAGATGGCCACCGCCGTCGATTGAGTGGGCTTCGTGGTGATTGCGGGCGGCCTCGGCAGGGAACAGGAAAGGGGAGCCACCGGCGCGGGAAGCGTCGGGTGACCCGCTGGGAGACACCGATGACCATTCGCAGACTGAGCGCCGGTCTCATGGCCGCCGCCCTGCTCACGCCTGGAGTCGCCGCCTGCACGACCTCCGGCGACACCGCACCCGCCACCGGCGCCGCCACACCGTCCGCCACCGGCTCCGGCGCACCCGCCGCCGACTCCGAGGCCAAGCAGGCGCTGCTGGACTCGACCAAGGAGATCAGCAACGGCAACTTCCGGTTCACCATGTCCGGCGTCGGCTCGGTCGCCGAGGGCCAGGTGCACCAGCCGAGCCAGAGCGCCGAGATCCGGGTACGCCTCGGCGAGCCGACCGACGACCTGGCGATCAGCCTCGACCTGATCCACGCCAAGCCGGACAGCTGGGTCAAGGTGGACCTGAAGGGAAGCGCGGCGACCAGTGTGCCCGGCCTCGACCGGCTGAACCTCGGCAAGTTCCAGCACCTCGACCAGAACCGGATCCAGGGTGACCGCAACCTCGGCTTCGACTTCGACAAGGTCGACCCGGCCGGGAGCGCCGCGCTCACCCAGGCGGTCACCGAGGTGCAGCGCACCGGCGACGGCAACTTCTCCGGCACCATCGACGTCTCCAAGGCCGCCGAGGCCGGCTCGCTGGACCAGGGCGTGATCACCGCGCTCGGCCCCGAGGCCAACGCGGTGCCCTTCACCGCCACCACCGACGCGCAGGGCCGACTCACCGAACTGGTGCTGCGGATGCCGCCGACGGGGGCGGCCGCCGGCCAGGAGATCAAGATGACGTACAGCGACTACGGCAACGCGACCGCCGCGCAGAAGCCCCCGGCCGACCAGGTCGTCGAGGCGCCGCCGGAGTTGTACAACCTGTTCAGGTAAGCGACCCCTTTCGGGCCAGCGACGAGACGCGGCGGGAGCCTTTCGGCTCCCGCCGCGTCGTGTCCGGGGCGCAGCCGGGCGATGATCGTCCGGGCGTCGCCGTGTGGGGCTGCCCTGGTCGTCCGGGCGTTGCCGGGGCGGGCCCCGATCGTCCGGGCCCCGATCGTCCGGGCGTCGCCGTCGTACGCCGGCGTCAGCTCGTCGACTCCTGGCGGGCGGCGTCGATCCGGGCCCGTGCGCCGTCGAGTCGGCGCTGGCAGATCACCGCCAACGCCTCGCCGCGCTCCCACAGGGCCAGCGACTCCTCCAACGACGTCCCGCCGGCCTCCAGCCGCTCCACCACCGACGCCAGTTCGGCGCGAGCCTGTTCGTAGCTGAGCCGCTCGTCCGACCCGTCGGTCTTCTCGTCAGTCATCGCTTCCTTCTCCAGCAGAGGGGCCGACAGGTCAGGGGTTCACGGTGGCCGACAGTTCGCCGTCGGCGACGCGTACCCGCAGCGGGTCACCGGGCGCCACCTCTGCGGCGGCGCGCACCACGTGGCCGTCGGCGCGCTGCACGATGGCGTACCCCCGGTCGAGGGTGGCGGCCGGTGAGAGCGCGCGCAGCCGGGCCAGGGTGTGCCGCAGGTCGTCGTCGGCGGCGGCGATGCGGTGGTCCAGGCAGCGCGTGGCCCGTTGCCGCAGGGCGGCCAGGTCGCCGGCCCGCTGCTCCACCATCACCTGCGGGCGGGCCAGCGCCGGCCGGGAGCGCAGGGCCTCGATCCGGTGCGACTCGCGGTCGACCAGGTGGTGCACCGCGCGCCGTAGCCGGTGCCGGGCCTGGCCGATCAGGCGTACCTCCTCGGCCAGGTCGGGCACCACCCGCTTGGCCGCGTCGGTGGGGGTCGACGCGCGGACGTCGGCCACGTAGTCGACCAGCGGCGCGTCCGTCTCGTGGCCGATCGCGCTGACCACCGGCGTACGGCAGGCGAACACCGCCCGGCACAGGGCCTCGTCGGAGAAGGGCAGCAGGTCCTCGATGCCGCCACCGCCCCGGGCCAGGATGATCACGTCGATGCTCGGGTCGCCGTCCAGCGCCTTGAGCGCGTCGACGATCTGCGGCACGGCGCCGGCACCCTGGACGGCCACGTTCACCGTCCGGAACTCCACCGCCGGCCAGCGGCGACGGGCGTTGGTCAGCACGTCCCGCTCGGCGGCGCTGGCCCGGCCGGTGATCAGCCCGATCCGCTGCGGCAGGAACGGCGGGCGGCGCTTGCGGGCCCGGTCGAACAACCCCTCGGCGGCGAGCAGCTTCTTGAGCTTCTCCAGCCGCGCCAGCAGCTCACCGAGACCGACCTGCCGGATCTCGTCGGCCCGCAGGCTGAGCGTGCCCCGGGCGGCGTAGAACTCCGGCTTGGCGTGCAGCACGACGCGGGCGCCCTCGCGCAACTCCGGCGCGCCGGTGTCGAGCACGTCCCGGTTGGTGGTGACGGTCAGACTCAGGTCGGCCGACGGGTCACGCAGCGTGAGGAACACGGTGCTGGCACCGGGTCGCCGGCTGATCTGCGCCACCTGCCCGTCCACCCAGACCCAGCCCAGGCGCGCCACCCAGGCGCCGATCTTCTGGCTGACCACCCGCACCGGCCACGGCTCCTCCGCCGTGCTGGCCCCTGCGCCGGCAGCCGTTCCGCTTCCGGTCGCCGTCCCCCCACCCGTACTCACCCGACCACCCTAAGCCCACCCACCGACCGCTTCGCTGATCATGGCCGGGGCGGCGGCCGACGAGGTCGGCGGCGGGGCGCGCGCGGTGCCGGGTGCGCGGGCGGCACGTACGATGGGGGCGTGACTGAGGGCGAGAGGACTTCCGGGACCGGTAAGCGCGTGCTGCTCGCGAAGCCCCGTGGATACTGCGCGGGCGTCGACCGGGCGGTGCAGACCGTCGAGGAGGCGCTCAAGCTCTACGGTGCCCCCATCTACGTCCGCAAGGAGATCGTGCACAACAAGCACGTGGTGCGGACGCTGGAGGCGCAGGGCGCGATCTTCGTCGAGGAGAACGAGGAGGTTCCCGAGGGAGCCACCGTCATCTTCTCGGCACACGGCGTGGCCCCCGAGGTCTACGAGCAGGCGAAGGAGCGGTCGCTCAAGGCGATCGACGCGACCTGCCCGCTGGTGACCAAGGTGCACCAGGAGGCGAAGCGGTTCGCCGCCGAGGACTACGACATCCTGCTCATCGGTCACGAGGGCCACGAGGAGGTCATCGGCACCTCCGGCGAGGCCCCCGAGCACATCCAGTTGGTGGACGGCCCCGAGGACGCCGACCGGGTCACCGTGCGCGACCCGAGCAAGGTCGTCTGGCTGTCGCAGACCACGCTCTCGGTCGACGAGACCCTGGAGACCGTGGCCCGGCTCAAGAAGCGGCTACCGCTGCTCCAGTCCCCGCCCAGCGACGACATCTGCTACGCCACCAGCAACCGGCAGCACGTGGTCAAGGAGATCGCGGCCGAGTGCGACGTGGTGATCGTGGTCGGGTCCCGCAACTCCTCCAACTCCGTACGGCTGGTCGAGGTGGCCCTGGACGCCGGTGCCCGCGCCGGACACCTGGTCGACTTCGCCCACGAGATCGACGACGCCTGGCTGACCGACGCCCGGACGGTGGGCCTCACCTCCGGCGCGAGCGTCCCGGAGGAACTCGTGCAGCAGGTGCTCGCGCACCTCGCCGAGCGCGGCTTCGCCGACGTCGAGGAGGTGGTGACCGCCAACGAGCGCCTCACCTTCTCGCTGCCGCAGGAGCTCAAGCGCGACATGAAGGCCGCTGCGGCGGCCCAGAGCTGATCCGTCGGCACGCGCCGATGGAACGGCTGACCTTCCGGACACGTCAGACCGGCATGAGGACCCTTCGGATCGCCGTCACCGCGCTGATCGTCTGCACGGCGCTCGTCGCCTGCGGTGGTCAGGACGCCGGGAACGGCCCCACCGCCCCGACCCCGACGGGAGCGTCACCCGTGACCGAGTTGCCGACCCCGGATCCGACCGGCCCCGTGCCCCCGCCCTCCGACCCGGTGGACCCGACGGCTCCGGCCAGTCCGCCGCCGGCCGGCAAGACCCGGGGCGTGCCGACCCCGCCCCCGACCACGGGTGAGATGACGCTCACCGGCCGGGTCGAGGCCGGCGTCGAGCCCGGCTGCCTGCTGCTCGACGGCTACCTGCTGCTGGGCGGGCCACGTGACGTGCTCACCTCCGGTGCTGCGGTGACGGTGACCGGCCGACCTAATCCGGGTCTGATGACGACGTGCCAGCAGGGCACCCCCTTCCAGGTCGCCACCGCCAAACGCGCCTGACCCCACCCCACCCACCCTCACCGACCCCACGGCACCCGTCGCCACCCGGCAACGGGTGCCGTGTGGCGCGCGTCGATCTTGGACTTGTGGCGGCGGCAAAAGGTGCACATCGCCCCTAAGTGCTCGCCATGGCTCCATGATCGGCGAACGATTCTCGTTCGTCGTCCCGGGAGTGAGCGGCGGGGCGGTGACCGGGTGAGGGGCCACGGCGAAGATCGATTGCTGGCAGGATGCGCCGGTGCGTTTCCGATCGATACTCCTCGCCACAGCGGCTGTTCTCGTCGTACTCCACGTCCTCGGCCTGCTCACCGGAGTGCCGATCTTCCGGTACGCCGAACTGATGGCGCTGTCGGTGTTGGCGGCGTACGCGCTGCTGGCAGGGGTGCCGATCGCTCGCTGGGCCGTACCGCTGGCGCTCGTCGCGCCGATCGTCGACGCGTACCGCACGATGCCTGCCGTGTACGTCGGCGGGGCATGGCAGGTGCTCCGGCCGGGCCCATCGGGTTTCAACATCGGGTTCGATACCACCTTTCGTGCGACCTGGGCGGCGCTTGTCGTCGTCCTGGTGCTGACGGTGGTCGCACTGCGTCGGCGGGAACGCCCGAGAAGGCGGGTGATGGTCGGCGCTGCGCTGGCCGCCGTGGTGATGACCGGGTTTGCGGTCGTCCTCGTGGTGCAGGTTCATCTCGCCAGGCGGGACGCCGAGTCGCTCCGGCCCCGGGAGAGCCGGTCCGCCGTCCCGGAACTGCTCGCCGTCGCGTCGCCTCCGCTCGTGCTCGCGCTGGGTGCGATCGCACTGGCCGCGTTGCTGGTCGGGCGCGGGTATCGACTCGCCGCCGTCGGTGCCGCTCTGCTGGCACCGGCCGCCCTGCTGCACCTGGACGCGGCCCTGGGCATGGTGCCGTTGCCCTATCCGGGGAGCCGGGGGAGCGTCTTCACCGAGATCGGCACCACCACCTCCCTGCCGGCGCCCGTGCCGGCGCTGACAGCCGCCGTGGAGCTGACCGCATACCTCCTGCTCGTGGTCGGCCTGACCAGCGACCGCGTGCGGTCCTCCGAGCGGCACGGCCCGGCCGACCCGTCTCCCGCCGGGTGACACGACGGTGGACGTCGGGCCGATCATGGAGCTGTGGCACTGATGAAAGGCGCGTATCACTCCTAAACCCTCGCCAGAACTCCATGATCGGCGAGGTCCTCGTCGTGACGGAGCCCTCGCCGCCTCGGCGGTCGGTCGGGTAAGGCGGAAGCCCGCCTCCGGATGGACCGGAGACGGGCTTCCTGGTGGTGCGATGGTGGTGGTGTCAGTTCACCGCGCCGACGGAGACCGCACCGCGGCCGACGATCGCGCCTTCGGTGGTCACCACGGTCAGCTCACCGTAGAGCGCCCGACCCGCGGACGGGGCGGACTGGGCGGTCACCGAACCCGAGAGGCTGCCGGTGGCACCGTTGGCCAGGGTGAGCGTGCCACCCGAGGCCGTCAGGGTGCCGAGCGACGGGGACGAGAACGAGTCCCGGTAGTCGTACTCGGTGCTGCCACCGGCGCCGTCCACCGCGTACGCGTCCACGACGACCCGGTAGGTGCCCGCGACCGGGTTGGTCAGGGTCACCGCCTCCTCCGAGTCACCGTCGGCCTGCTGTCCGACCAGGGTGGTGCCCCGGTAGACGAACAGGTCCAGGTCGGCACTGGCGTTCGACGGGTTGCCGATGCGGGCGGTGAAGCTGGTGACGCCCGCCGGCACCTCGACGGTGAACTCCTGCTTGGCCAGCTCGGCGATGGTCGGCCGCTCGGTGTGCACGCTGGACAGCGGGCCACCCTGGCCGGTCACCGAGACCGGGCCGAAGGTGTTCTTCAGCGACCAGGTCACCGGGGTCGGGACACCGGCGGTGACCGCCGGCAGCTCGACCACGGCCGGCTCGACCGCGACGCCCTGCACCCGTGCCTGGAGCTGGTACGGGTTGTTCAGCGCCGGCGAGGTCCGCCGCGACTCCACCTCGATCTCCCAGACACCCGGCAGCGGGTTCTGGTAGTCACGCTCGAACGCGTTGCAGACGACCGTGCTGGCGAAGTTGGTGTAGCAGGCCAGGCTGGAGGTGCTCTCCACCGGGACGCCGTACGGGTTGAAGGCGATGAAGCGGGTCTGCGACCCGGTGGCGATGCCGGAGAGGTTCACCTGCAACGCCCCGGCACCCGGCGGCACCGTCACGAAGTACGACGTGGTGCTGTTGCGCTCCACGGTGCCCCGCGCCGAGTAGGCGAAGGCGGGCTTGCTGACGTCGTTCGAGGCCACCACGACGGCGGAGAACTCGAAGTCGATCGTGTTGGTGCGCGGGTCGTCGACCGTGACGATCGTGCCGTGCGCCCCGGCGGTCTTCGGCTTCGCGGTGACCGTGATGGTGACGGTCTTGTTCAGCGGCAGCGTGACGTTCTTCGGCGCCGAGAAGGTGCCGTTGTTGCCGCGCAGGCCGATGTTGTGCTTCACGTTGCCGGTCGGGCCGCTGGTCCGGGTCAGCTTGACCTGGTACGACTTCGACTGGTTGACCTTGTGCCCGCCGTTGGCGGCGTCACACCGGTTGTAGACGCCGGTGCCGCTGTTCGGCGTGGCGAGCTGGCCGGCGAGCACCGTGCAGACCGGAGCCTCGGCGGTGTAGTCGTTCGGCTCGCTGCTCTTGCGCAGCAGCTTCCAGGCGCCCGGCACGTCGAACATGCCGTAGCCCTGACCGAAGGTGGCGGTGTTCGCGATCGGCTTGGCCGAGCTGTAGATCGCCCGGCGCAGCGCGGCCGGGGTCACGCCCTGGTCGGTGGCCTTGGCAGCCGAGAGCAGCAGCGCGGCACCACCGGCGGCCTGCGGGGACGCCATCGACGTACCGTTCGACATGCCGTAACCCGACGGGAGCGGGTAGCCGGCCTCGGCGACCGGGTTGCCGGCCTGCCAGACCGGGGTGGTGGAGATGGCCGAGCCCGGAGCGGCGATGTTCGGCTTGGCGCCACCGTCCTCACGCGGGCCGCGCGAGGAGAAGTTGAACAGCGCGTTCTTCTGCTTGACCACCGAGCCGTAGTTGGCCAGCCAGGTGTCCTTGCTGATGCTGGCCGCGACGCTGACCACGTTGGTGGAGGCGGACGGGTCACCGATGGTGTTCACACCCGGGCCGGAGTTGCCGGCCGAGATGAACATCTGCACACCGTAGGTGGTGATCAGGTTGTTGTAGAGGACGGCGCGGGCGTTGTTGCCGTCGTTGAGCGCCGGCAGGCCGCCGATCGACATGTTGATGACGTCGACGCCCCGGTTGATCACCAGGTCGGCCATACCGGTGGTGAGCGCCGCATACGTGCAGCCGCCGCCCCAGGAGCAGGCACGCGAGGAGACGATCTTGGCACCGGGGGCGGCGCCGTTGAACGCCTTGTTGCCCAGCATGCCGTACGCGGCGGTGATGCCGGCGACGTGCGTGCCGTGCGAGCCCTCGATGATGCCGATGTTGACGTAGTCGACCAGGCCGGGGCCGCCGAGCGGGGTGGTGTCGACGTTCTTGCGGTACTCGACCACGAACGACATCCGCTCGGTGATCGGAGTCGCCGGGTTGTCGGTGCCGAAGTGGTTGACGTCGAACTTCTCCTTGTACGGCCGCATCAGGGCCTCGTCGGTGAAGTCGCCGTCCTGGTCGGTATCCACCCAGATGTTGTTGGTCACCGGGTCGAAGAGGATGCCGAACTGGTCGGTGGTGTCGCCGTCGCGGTTGACGTCACCGCCCGGCTCGCTGTTCGCGGTGATGTTCTCGCTGAACAGGTTGAACCGGTAGGTCCCTGCCGGCGCGGTCCAGGTGCGACCGGCGACGGTGAACGTCGGCCCGGTGACCTGCGTGATCATCGGCCGCCAGGTGGGGTCCTCGAACGGGTCGGTGGCGGTGACCCAGTCGACGATCTTGCGCTCGCCGGTGGTGGTCTTCTGCAGCGCCGGGTGGTCCAGGTCCACACCGGAGTCCATCACGCCGATGGTGACGCCGCGCCCGTCCCACTTGGGGTTCTGCTTGACGAACTTGGCCGCACCGATCTCGCCGGTCGGCATGTAGGGGTTGTCGGCGGGCGTCTTGGCGCCGGGGCCGCTGAGCGTGGTGCCCTGCTTCTCGGCCTTCTTGGCGCCCGGGACGACCTCTGGCTTCGGGTCGGGGAGCTGGATCTTCTCGTCCAGGTCGACCGCGGCGACGCCGGGCAGCGTGGCGGCCGTGACCGCCTTGCCGGTCGGCACCTTCGCCAGCACGTAGCCGATGGTGTCGTAGCGCTCGGTGACCGCAGCGCCGAGGTCCTTGAGGTCGTCCGCGACGTCCTTCGCCTTGCCCTTCTCGGTGGCGACGATCATCGTGACGGTGGGGGCCTTCTTGGCCTCTGCCTCGGAGAGCAGCTTGGCGTCGTGCTCGCCGAGCGCCTCGGCGGGGGTGGCCTGCGCGGCGTCGGGACCGGCAGGGGCGGCGCTCGCGGTGGCGGTACCGCCCACCACGGTCACGGCGCCCGCCGCCATGACCGAGGCGAAGAGCGCGGCGGAGGTACGCCGGCTCAGGATTCGGGGTTTACTCACGTTCTCTTTCCTCCAGAGAACAGGGCGCCCTCAGATGCAGGGCACGCGTGAGGCGAATCCTTCGTGGTGCCGACCATCGATGTCACTACCGGCAGGTACGTTGTGACCATCTCGTGATGCGCGAGACGCGCAATGTCACATCGAAGGTGGTAAGGGTCTGATTAGTCCGGCCGAATTCGACTATCCGTTGCGGAAACGCCATCGACCAGTTCCGGCGCCTGCGGTTGACGGGGCGCGATCTCGACCTGGTTCGGTACCGCCAGCTCGTGGTCGGAAACGCCCAGTTCGGCCAGCTTGCGCGCGCTGACCAGCACCCGCGCCTCAAGCGAACCCACCGCCCGGTTGTACGCGGTCACCGCGCCGCCCAGCGACGCGCCGAGCTTGCCGACGTGGTCGCCGAGCGTGGACAACCGTCCGTACAGCTCCCGGGCCAGCGTGTGGACCGCCAGGGCGTTGCGGGCGAGCTGCTCCTGCCGCCACGACCAGGCCACCGTACGCAGCAGCGCGACCAGGGTGGCCGGCGTGGCCAGCACGACGTTGCGGGTGAACGCGTGCTCCAGCAGCGTCGGATCGCGCTGCAACGCCACGTCCAGGAACGGGTCGGCCGGTACGAAGAGGACCACGAACTCCGGGGTGGACTCGAAGGCCGCCCAGTACGACTTGGCGGCCAACGCGTCCACGTGCCCCCGCAGGTGCTTGGCGTGCAGGTCGAGGTGGGTGTCCCGCCCCCGCTCGTCGCGCGCCTCCATCGCGGTCAGGTACGCGTCGAACGGCGCCTTCGCGTCCACCACCACGCTCCGGCCCCCGTGCAGCCGGACCACCAGGTCGGGGCGGACCGTCTGCTGGTCGGTGGCGGCGGTGACCTGCTCGGAGAAGTCGCAGTGTTCCAGCATCCCGGCGGCCTCCACGATCCGCCGCAACTGGTGCTCGCCCCACCGGCCGCGTACCTGGGGCGCGCGCAGTGCCGCCACCAACTGCTTGGTCTCGGTACGCAGCTCACCCGAGACCGTGCTCATCGAGCGCACCTGTTCGCGCAGCTCCGCGTACGCGTCGACGCGGTCCCGCTCCAACTCGGCCACCCGCTGCTCGTAGCGGCGCAACGTGTCGTGCAGCGGCGCCACCGCCCGGGCCACCGCCTCCTGGGACTGGGCCGTCGCCTCGTAGCTCAACGCCCGCATCGACTGCTCCAACCGGCCCTCGCCCTCACGGGTGGCGCGCAGGGTGGCGTCCAGCCGGGCGATCTCGGTCGCCGAGCGGGCCCGCGCGGCGAACCAGCCCACCGCACCCCCGGCACCGAGACACACGACGACGACCGCCAGAGTCGAGAGCTCCATCCTGACGAGCTTGCCAAAGATGAGCGCTTCGCGCCTCGACCGTTGCCGCGTGCCGCGTCCGACCTCGTCAGGAGGTGGGTCGCTGGCAGATGGTGGGTACGTTTGAGTGGTGGAACTTCTGCTGGTCGTACTCCTTTTCGCGGGTCTCGTCGGCGCGTTCGTCTGGTGGCGGCGGGAACGCGCCGCGCGCGACGCCCGGAGCCTCGCCGATGTCCAAGCCGACGCCCGACGCTGGTACGAACGCCTCGGTGGGCAGGTGATGACGCTCAGCGGCGACGATCCGGCGGTCCGTCAGGCGCTGGCCGACGCGGCCGAGCGGTACCACGCGGCCGGTTCGCAGTTGGAGCAGGCCCGGAGCATCACGCAGTACCGGCTGGCCCGGGAGACCGCGGTGGAGGGGCTGACCTATATCCGGGCGGCCCGGACGGCGCTCGGCATCGACCCCGGGCCACCCCTGCCGGCGCTGGCCGCCGCGAGTGGCGCCGGTGAGCTGACCGTGCCGCGCCAGGTGCAGGTGCAGGGCCAGACGTTCAAGGCCGGTCCGCAGCCGGGCCGGGACACGCCGTACTACTACCCGGGCGGGCGGATGCAGGGGCGGCCGGTGCCGGCCGGCTGGTACTCCACCCCCTGGTGGAAGACGGCGCTGGGTGCCGGGGTCGGCGTGCTCGGCGGCATGCTGATCGCCGACGCGCTCTTCTCGCCCTCGTTCGGCGACCCCGGCTACGACGCCGGTGCGGCAGCGGGCCTGGACGACCAGGGCGGCGACTTCGGCGGCGACGGCGGCGACCTCGGCGGCGGTGACTATGGCGGTGGCGACTTCGGCGGTGGCGACTTCGGCGGTGGTGATTTCGGTGGCGGTGATTTCGGCGGCGGCGACTTCTGACGTCGCGTTCTGACGTCGCGGCAGTGCCCGCAGATGTGTCGCGGCAGCGGCCGCAGATGTTAGGAAGGGTCCCCTCCTATACGCCAGGCGTTAGGAGGGGACCCTTCCTTGCATCTCGGCCCTGCCTCTCGGCGGTCAGCCGGTGTTGCGCATGCCGGCGGCGATGCCGTTGACGGTGGTGAGCAGCGCGCGCTCCAGAGCCGTACCGTCGCTCGGGGCCCGTCGGCCGCCCGGTGCGGTGGCCACCGCCCGACCGGCGGCACCGGAGTCGCGGTACTGCCGCAGCAGCGCCACCTGGAGGTGGTGCAACGGTTCCAGGTAGGTGTCGCGGACCGCCAGGGTGCGTTGCAGCACGGGGGAGTTCTCCAGCAGGTCCGGCGAGTCGGTGACCGCCAGCACCTCCCGCCGGGTCAACTCGTACTCCTCCTCGATCGTGGCGAAGATCGGGTGCAGCTTCTTCGGCACGAGGGTCTCCACGTACCGACGGGCGATGCCGAGGTCGGTCTTGGTCAGCATCATCTCCACGTTCGACAGGAACGTGCGGAAGAAGTGCCAGTTGCGGTTCATCTCGGACAGCACGTCGGCCAGCCCGGCCTCGCGGGCGGCGGCCAGGCCGGAGCCCACCCCGAACCAGCCGGGCACGATCTGCCGCGTCTGGGTCCAGCCGAACACCCACGGGATGGCCCGCAGCCCGCTGAGGCCGGCGCCGGTGTTCGGGCGCTTCGCCGGTCGGGAGCCGATGTTCAACGCGCCGAGCAGCTCGGTCGGGGTGGACGCCCAGAAGTACTCCGGCAGGTCCGGGTTCTCCACCAGTGACCGGTACGACCGGAACGCCGACTCGGACACCACGTCCATCGCCGCGTCCCAGCGCTCCAGCATCTCGGCCGGCTGCCGGGGCGCGGTGTGCAGCAGGGTCGCCTGGAGCACCGCGGCCACGGTCAGCTCCAGGTTCTCCCGGGCCAGCGCGGGCAGCGTGTACTTGTCGGAGATGACCTCACCCTGCTCGGTCACCTTGATCGCGCCGTCGAGCGTGCCGTACGGCTGCGCAAGGATCGCGTCGTGCGTCGGCCCGCCACCGCGCCCCACCGTGCCACCCCGGCCGTGGAACAGCCGCAGGTGCACCCCGTGCCGGGCGGCCACGTCCCGCAGCGCCCGCTGCGCCCGGTGGATGGACCACTGGCTGGTGGTGATGCCGGCCTCCTTGTTGGAGTCGGAGTAGCCCAGCATCACCTCCTGCACGTCGCCCCGAGCGGCCACCAGCGCCCGGTACGCGGGCAGCGACAGCAGCTCGTCGAGGAGTTCGCCGCCGGAGTTCAGCTCGGCCGGGGTCTCCAGCAGCGGCACGAACCCGATCCGCGCCCGTCCGCTGTGCACGTCCACCAGACCGGCCTCGCGGGCGAGGACCACCGCGGCGAGTACGTCGTCCACGCCGAGCGTCATCGAGATGATGTACGACTCGATCACCTCGGTGCCGAACCGGTCCTGCGCCTCGCGGATGGCGCCGAACACGTCGAACGTCTTGCGCGCCGAATCGGTCAACGGGGTGTCGGCGGCGGAGAGCGGCCGACGACCGGTCAACTCGTCGGCGAGCAGCTTGGTGCGCTCCAGCCGGGTCAGCGCCGGGTAGTCCTCGACCTCGCCGACCGCCCGGTAGAGCTGGATCAGCACCTCGTGGTGCTTCTCGGCGTGCTCCCGGATGTCCATGGTCGCCAGGTGCAGGCCGAACGCGGAGACGGTACGGATGGTCGAGGCGAGCCGGCCCACGGCGGTGAGCTGCCCGGAGTTACGGGCCAGCGAGGCGCGCAGCAGCTCCAGGTCGGCGATCAGCTCGGCGGAACCCCGGTAGTCGCGACCCGGCACGTGCGGCGTGCCCTGGCGCAACCGGGCCCGCGTGTTGGCCAGCTTGGCGCGGACGCAGCGGGCCTTGAGACGGTACGGCTCCTCGGCGTTGACCCGACGGAACCGGGGTGCCACCTCGGGCAGCGCGTCCAGGTCGGCGGCGAGGCTGGCGGAGAGGTCCAGCGACACGTTGCGCAGCCGACGGGAGACGGAGACCTCGTTGATCAGCTCCTCCATCGCCGCCTCGGTGGCGGTCAGGCCGTGCTCGTGCTGGATGGCCAGCACCTCACGGGTCACCGTCGGGGTGACGAAGGGGTTGCCGTCGCGGTCGCCGCCGATCCAGGTGCCGAAGGTCAGCGGGCGGGCGGTCGGCGAGGTCTCCACGCCGAGGGTGCGCAGTGTCTCGGCGAGGTCGTCGAGCACCTGTGGGGCCGCCTCGGCGTACAGGTCGCGCAGGTAGTAGATGGCGTTGCGGGCCTCGTCGGTCGGGTCCGGCCGGTCCAGCCGCAGCTCGTCGGTCTGCCACATCAGGTCCAGCAGCTCGGCCAGCCGACGGTTGGCGGGGCCCTCGTCACTGGCCCCGTAGAGGATCGCGTTGGCGGTCTCGGTGTCCAACTCGTCGGCGATGGCGCGCAGCTTGGACAGGATCGAGCGGCGGGCCGCCTCGGTCGGGTGAGCGGTGAAGACCGGGCGTACCGCCAGGCGGCGGGCCACCGAGGCGATCTCCTCGGCGGGTACCCCGCGCTCGGCGATCATCTTGGCCGCCTGGTCCAGCCAGCCGCCCTGCACGGCGCGGCGACGCCGCAGGTCCCGGGCCCGGTGCACCTGCTCGGTGATGTTGGCCAGGTGGAAGTAGGTGGAGAAGGCGCGCGCCAGTTTCGTGCCGGTGGTCACGTCGAGCCCGCCCAGCCGCCGGGCGGCGGCGGGGGCGTCGGTACGTACCTGGGCGCGGATCTCCTCGACGAGGTCGAGCAGGGGGCGGCCCTCCTGGCGGGCCAGGGTCTGCCCGAGCAGGGTGCCCAGCCGGCGGATGTCGGCGCGCAGGGCGGCGTCGGGGCCGTCGTGATCGTGCTGGTCGGTCACCGTGCGCTCCTTACGTGAGTACGAAGGACAGCGCTGTCCGACTTCCCCGATCGTATCCGCGCGCACCCGGTTGTAAGGAGGGGCCCCTTGTTATCGCCTTTTGTATAGGAGGGGTCCCCTCCTTTCATCCGGGGGGAGGAGTGAGGGGCGTCCGCGCTGGTGGCGGCCCATGCAGCGGGCAGATCCGCGGCTGGGCGTGCCCACCGGCGGTGATCAAGGCCACGCCGGACGCGGGGCGGTACCGTCGGCCCATGCCGTCGTTGCGCTACCCACCGAAGCCCCGACCGGGGGACCGGGTCGCGGTCGTCTCGCCCTCCGCCGGGCTGCCGGGCCTCTTCCCGCAGGTGTACGAGTTGGGCCTGCGCCGACTGCGCGAGGAGTACGGCCTGGAGCCGGTGGAGTACCCGACCACCCGCGTGATGGGTGCCGACCCGCGCGACCGGGCCCGCGACCTGACCGACGCCTTCGCCGACCCGACGATCACCGCCGTGCTGGCCACCATCGGCGGCGACGACCAGATCACCGTCACCCCGCACCTCGACGACGACGTGCTGCGCGCCAACCCGAAGCCCTACTTCGGCTACTCGGACAACACCAACCTCCTCAACCACCTGCACCGGTTGGGGATCGTGAGCTATCACGGCGGGTCGGTGCTGGTGCACCTCGGTCGGCCCGGCGCGCTGCACCCGATGACCGCCGACTCGCTGCGCGCGGCGTTGTTCGACTCCGACTGGTACGACCTGGCCCCGGCGCCGGAGTGGGGCGACGAGCCGGCCGACTGGAACGACCCGGACTGCCTGGCGGCGGCGCCGGTGATGTTCGCCGGTGCGGGCTGGCGCTGGCAGGGGCCGGCGACGGTGGTGACCGGCCGCACCTGGGGCGGCAACCTGGAGGTGCTGCAGTGGCTGCTCGCCGCCGACCGGGTCGCCCCGGTGGAGTCGCTGCGCGGGTCGGTCCTCCTGATCGAGACCTCGGAGGAGTTGCCGCCCGCCGTCGAGGTCTATCGCATGCTGCGCGGCCTCGGCGAGCGCGGCCTGCTCGCCGGCTTTCCCGCCGCGCTGGTCGGCCGCGCCAAGGCGTGGAACTTCGACCGCCGGCTCACCCCCGACGAGAAGGCCGGCTACGCCCGGGAGCAGCGGGCCGCGGTGACCCGGGCGTTTGCCGAGTACGCCCCCGACGCGGTGCTGGTCTTCGACGTCGATCTCGGCCACACCGACCCGCAGTTGATCGTCCCGTACGGCGGGGAGGTGCGGGTCGACGCGGTCGACCGCCGCATCTCGGTGCGCTACTGACGGTCCCTGCCCGGGGCGGCGGCCGAACCGCCACCCCGGGAGCGCTCAGGTGAGCTGGCAGCGACCGGCGCTGTAGTGGGCGACGGCCGCCAGGATCTCCGCCTCCGGCTTGTCGGCGAAGTTGAGGGTGGCGACCAGGCCGGAGCCGTACAGGACGTTCAACGGTGCGCTGTCGAACGCCGTGTAACCGCCGAGGTTCGGCATCGTCGCCGGGTTGTGCGGCTTGACCACCAGCATCTTCTCCAGGCTCCACCGGCGGCGGGAGATCTGCGCGACGGCCTCCCACGGCAGCCAGATCGCCTGACCACGGGTGGGCCGGCTGCGGATCCAGAGCCCCTCGTGGCTCAGCGCGAGCACCGGCCCGCCGGAGCCGATCAGCCAGAGCTGAAGGCCGACCAGCAGGGCGACCAGAAGGATCAGACAGCCCAGCAGCCCCGCCATGCCGAGTCCGCCGGCGCGGCGTCCCTCCGTCTCCATCGAGCCGAGGACGAGGAAGCCGAGGCAGCAGATGATCGGGCCGAGGGCGGCCAGCAGGACGCCGCCGATGACCAGACCACGCTTGACGAGGTTGGGGCGTACGACGAAGGGCTGGTCGTCGGGAATACGCTTGACCACGGGGGTCGGGTGCGGACCCGACGGCCAACCGCCGTAGGGCGGCTGACCGGGTTGTCCGCCGTGCGGCGGTTGGGCGGGGTGTCCGCCGTAGGGCGGTTGTCCGGGGGGCGGGTAGGTCACGGTTCTCCGGTCTCAGTCGATGCGGGCGTAGGCGCGGACGGGAAAGGTGCCCATGCCGGCTACCTTCGGCGGGGCGGCGGTGAATCGGAAGCCGTCGGGCGGGAGCTGGTCCAGCCCGGTCAGATGCTCCACGATCGGGACACCGGCGGCCAGCAGGGTGCTGTGCGCGGGACGCGTACCGCCCGCCACCGGGCTCATGTCGTCGATGTTGATCGAGTCGATGCCGACCAGGGCGACACCGGCGTCGACGAGCGCCTGAGCGCCGTCACCGGTCAGGTAGGGCGCCTCCGGTGCGGCGTACCGGTCGGTGCCGAAGTGCGCGTCCCAGCCGGTGTGGAGCAGGACGGCCTTCCCGGCGACGTCGTACGGCGCGAGCAGCAGGCGGTCCACCGCACGGGTGCCAGCGGGCAGGCGCACCACGAGCGCGGGCAGGTCGGCCAGGCGGTCCAGGCCGACGCCGGCCAGGTCGCTGCCGTCGGCGTACCGGTGTGCGGGGGTGTCCAGGTACGTCCCGGTGTTGGCGATCATGTCGATCCGCCCGACCTGGAACTCGGTGCCCGGTGCGTAGTTCCTCCGGGACTCCTCCCGGGTCAGCCACTCGGTGATCCGGGGCGCCGGCCAGCCGGGCAGCGTGGTCATCCCGTCGGTGAGGACGTGACTCAGCTCGACGAACCGGCGACCGGCGCTCGGAGTGGTGGCCGCGACGCCGCGACCGCCCTTGTGTGGCTCCTCGACGACCGTCGTGCCGGTGATCCGTACCTCGGCCACCATCAGCAGCCCGAGGTGCCGGACGAACAGCGCCGCCAGGTCCTCGTCGGTGATGCTCCGGCCGGGGATGTCCAGCCGGAAGCCCTCGGTGCGTAGACCGCCGCCGTTGGCGAAGGTGACGTCTGCGTCGAACTGTGCGCGAAACTCCCCGTTCATGCCGGGCAGCCGACCACAGCGCTCGGCGGCCGTCAAGATCCTGCTGGGGACGTCGACCGGACCGCCGGACCAGGAGGCCGAGAGCGCGGACGTCGTGGACGGCGGTGGATCGTCCGACCGGAGAGATAGTGTCGACCGGTGGAACCCCCCGTCCGGACGGACGCGGGGTGATCGTCGTGTCCTCACCCGCGGAAGTGATCATGACTGCGCTCACCGGACTGTTCGCCGCCGCCCTGGCCGACCCGGGGCTGGCCCGTGTGCGTGACCTGGCGCGCTCCGGTGCGGCCCAGGTCGACGGCCTCGACCTGACCGCGCCACCGGCGCTGCGCCCGTTCGCGGTCGCCGCCGTCGCCGCGGACGCCACCGACCAGGGGCGGGACGCCGCCGTCGGCGGTGCCGGGCGGCCGGTGCTGGCGGTCACCGCCACCAGCCGCGAGGCGGAGGACCTGGTGGCGGCGCTGGGTGGCCTGCTGCCCGCCGAGCAGGTGGCGATCTTCCCGAGCTGGGAGACGCTGCCGCACGAGCGGCTCTCGCCGCGCTCCGACACGGTCGGCCGACGGCTGGCGGTGCTGCGCCGGTTGGCCCATCCGGACTCGGCCGACGCCCACGGGCGCACCGGGCCGCTGCGGGTGGTCGTGGCGCCGGTCCGGTCGATGCTGCAACCGCAGCTCAAGGGGCTCGGCGATCTGGAGCCGGTGCGGCTGTCCGCCGGCGACGAGGCCGACCTGGAGCAGGTGGCGCGCCGCTTGACCGACATGGCGTACGCGCGGGTCGACCTGGTCACCAAGCGGGGCGAGTTCGCCGTACGCGGCGGCATCCTGGACGTCTTCCCGCCCACCGACGAGCACCCGTCCCGGGTCGAGTTCTGGGGCGACGAGGTGGAGGAGATCCGCACCTTCGCCGTGGCCGACCAGCGCACCATCGACCAGGTGCCACAACTCTGGGCACCGCCCTGCCGGGAACTGCTGCTCACCCCGGAGGTCCGGGAGCGGGCCGCCACGCTGGCCGGACAGCATCCGGAGCTGGCCGAGATCCTGGACAAGCTGGCCGGCGGCGTACCGGTGGAGGGCATGGAGTCCCTCGCCCCGGCGCTGATCGGCGACGACTCGATGGAGTTGCTGCTGGACTGCATGCCCGAGGGCACGTACGTCCTGCTCTGCGACCCGGAGCGGATCCGCACCCGGGCGCACGACCTGGTGCGTACCTCGGAGGAGTTCCTCCAGGCGAGCTGGGCCGCCGCGGCCGTCGGTGGCCAGGCCCCGATCGACCTCGGCGCGGCCGCCTTCCGCACCCTGGCCGACGTCCGCGCGACCGCCGCCACGCTGCGTCGGCCCTGGTGGACGCTGTCCCCGTTCGGGCTGGCGGACGACCTTCATTCGGTCCGGAGTGCCGGCTACCGGCGCGGAGGCCGAATTATGGTCGAGCCGGAGGCCGCCCCGGAGCGGCAGCCGTGGGAGGACGCGCCGGAGGCGGTCGACGTCACCCCCGACGACGCCATCGCGGTCAGCCTGAGCGCCCAGCCCGCGCCGCTCTATCACGGCGAGACCGACCGGGTGGTGGCCGACCTGACGCGCTGGGCCGGTGAGGGCTGGTCGGTCGCGCTGGTCTTCGAGGGGCACGGCCCCGCCCACCGGGCCGTCGAGGTGCTCCGCGACGGCGGCCTGGGTGCCCGGATGACCGAACGGGTCCCGGACGCGCCGGTGCCGGGCGAGGTGCTGGTCACCTGCGGCAGCCTCACCGGCGGCTTCGTCGACGAGGCGGCCCGGTTCGTGCTGCTCACCGGCAGTGACGTCACCGGTGGCCGGGGCGTCTCCACCCGGGACATGCGCAAGATGCCGAGCCGGCGGCGCAACACCATCGACCCGCTGGAACTGCGGGCCGGCGACCACGTGGTGCACGAGCAGCACGGCATCGGTCGGTACGTGGAGCTGGTGCAGCGGACGGTCAACGGCGCGTCCCGGGAGTATCTGGTCATCGAGTACGCCGCGAGCAAGCGCGGCCAGCCCGGCGACCGTCTCTTCGTCCCCACCGACCAGCTCGACCAGCTCAGCCGGTACGTCGGTGGCGAGCAGCCCACGCTGCACAAGATGGGCGGCTCGGACTGGCAGAAGTCCAAGGCCCGGGCCCGCAAGGCGGTCCGGGAGATCGCCGCCCAGCTCATCCAGCTCTATGCCGCCCGCAAGGCGTCCAAGGGGCACACCTTCGGTCCGGACACCCCGTGGCAGCGGGAACTGGAGGACGCCTTCCCCTGGCAGGAGACGCCCGACCAACTCGCCGCCATCGAGGAGGTCAAGCGGGACATGGAGCAGAGCGTCCCGATGGACCGGCTGATCTGCGGCGACGTCGGCTACGGCAAGACCGAGATCGCGGTACGCGCGGCGTTCAAGGCGGTCCAGGACGGCAAGCAGGTCGCGGTGCTGGTGCCGACCACGCTGCTGGTGCAGCAGCACTACAACACGTTCGCCGAGCGGATGAGCCAGTTCCCGATCACGATCCGGCAGCTCTCCCGCTTCCAGACGCCGAAGGAGGCCGAGCAGACCCTGGAGATGGTGGCCAACGGCACCGCCGACATCGTCATCGGCACCCACCGGCTGCTGGCGGCGGCCACCCGCTTCAAGTCCCTCGGGCTGGTCATCGTCGACGAGGAGCAGCGGTTCGGCGTCGAGCACAAGGAACACCTCAAGTCGATGCGGGCCGCCGTCGACGTGCTGAGCATGTCGGCGACCCCGATCCCGCGCACCCTGGAGATGGCGATCACCGGCATCCGGGAGATGTCCACCATCGCCACCCCGCCGGAGGAACGGCACCCGGTGCTCACCGCCGTCGGGGCGCAGGACGACCGGCAGGTGGCCGCCGCCATCCACCGCGAGCTGCTGCGCGACGGACAGGTCTTCTACCTGCACAACCGGGTCGAGTCGATCGAGCGGGCGGCCCGGCGGCTGCGTGAGCTGGTGCCCGAGGCGCGGGTCGCGGTGGCGCACGGCCAGATGGGCGAGGACGCCCTGGAGAAGGTCATGGTCGGCTTCTGGGAGAAGGAGTTCGACGTCCTGGTCTGCACCACGATCGTGGAGTCCGGCATCGACATCCCGAACGCCAACACGCTGATCGTGGAGCGGGCCGACCTGCTCGGCCTGGCCCAGTTGCACCAGATCCGGGGCCGGGTGGGCCGGGGCCGGGAGCGGGCGTACGCGTACTTCCTCTATCCGCCGGAGAAGCCGCTCACCGAGCACGCGCACGAGCGGCTGGCCACCATCGCCCAGCACACCGAGTTGGGCGCCGGCATGTACGTGGCGATGAAGGACCTGGAGATCCGGGGCGCCGGCAACCTGCTCGGCGGCGAGCAGTCCGGGCACATCGAGGGCGTCGGGTTCGACCTCTACGTCCGGATGGTCGGCGAGGCGGTGCAGGCGTTCAAGGGCGAACGTCCCGAGGAGGAGACGGACGTCAAGATCGACCTTCCGGTGGACGCTCACCTGCCGCACGACTACGTCGGCGTGGAGCGGCTGCGCCTGGAGATGTACCGCAAGCTCGCCGAGGCGCGCGACGAGGAACGGTTGCGCGAGGTGGCGGCTGAGATGACCGACCGCTACGGCGAGCCGCCCGCGCCGGTGCAGAACCTGATCGCGGTGGCGCGGTTCCGGCTGCTGGCCCGGCAGTACGGCCTCACCGACGTCAGCATGCAGGGCAAGCACCTGCGCTTCGGGCCGCTGCCGCTGCCCGACTCGAAGCAGATGCGGCTCAAGCGCTACCACCCGGACTCGGTCTACAAGGCCGCGCTCGACCAGGTCAGCGTGCCCCGGCCGACGACCCGTCGGATCGGTGGCGAGCCGCTGCGCGACCAGGCGCTGCTGGAGTGGTGCGCGCAGTTGCTCTCCGACGTCCTCGGTGCCCCCGCAGTGGCCGTGGGTGCTGGTGGCACCGGTGGGTAGGGGGCATGAGAGAGTGACGGGCATGCGTGCTCGCCGTCTTGTCGCCGTCGCCAGCGTGGCGGTCGGCCTCGTCGCCCTCTCCGGTTGCCGTTCCGAGCCCGGTGTCGCCGCGTACGTCGGTGACCACCGGATCACCGAGGACGCCGTCACCGAGGTCATCGACGACGCCCGGGCCAAGAACCCGGAGCCGACCGAGGCGGCCGAGCCGGTGCCCGGCCAGCAGGTTCGACTGCCCGGACGCAGCGAGGTGGTGAGCACCCTGGTGCTCGGCCAGGTCTGCGAGCGGATCTCCGCCGCCGAGGGCTACCGCCCCCAGGGGCAGGCCGAGGTCGCCCAGGTGGCCCAGCAGCTCGGCATCAGCCCCGAGGCCACGTACGCGCGGCAGGTCGCCGAGCTGTACACCTGCCTGTCCGGCATCCCGGTCGGCTCGCCGGTGGCACCGACCGAGCAGGAGCTGGCCGACCTGGTGGCGGCGGGCAAGCGCGCCGGTGCCGTACCCGCCGACGTGACCGTGGAGCAGGCCGCCCCGCAGCTCGACGGCGAACAGCTCCGCCAGGCCCTGGCCACCCGCGACGCCCTGGCCGGGGCGGTCGAGACGTACGACGTGACGGTCAACCCGCGCTACCGTCCGCTGGAGTTCCCGGTGCTCAGCTTCGCCGGTCAGGCGGTCGCGGTGGGTGTGCCGCTGGGTGAGCCGGGTTCCGACGCGGTCACCGACGTCTCCACCCCGAGGCCGGCGCAGACCGGCCCGGCTGACGGCTGACCGTGCCCCGGATCGTCCTGCTGGTGACCTCGCCCCGGTTGCCGGCCGGTCTGCTGACGGCGGCCGCCTGGGACGTCGTACGCGCCGCGCCGGTGCTCGCCGGTGCGGAGAGCGAGCTGACCAACGCCCTGCGGGTCGCCGGTGCCGAGGTGCGCGTGCTCGACGGGCCGGCGGTGCCCGCGCTGCTGGACACGGCGACGACGCACGAGACCGTGGTGTGGCTGGCCGGCCCGGCCGGCGACGAGTCGCTGGCCCGGGAGCTGGGGTTGCGGCTTGCCCGCGAACCGGGGCTGGCGGAGCTGGAGCTGATGTACGGCTCCTGGGATCCGCCGGGGGCCCGGCTGCTCGACGCGGTGGCGGTGCTGGACCGACTGCTCTCCCCGGGTGGTGATCCGTGGAAGCGGGCGCAGACCCACCGGAGTCTGGCCGGGTTCCTGCTGGAGGAGTGCTACGAGGCGTACGACGCGATCGGCGCCGGGGACACCGACGCGTTGCGCGAGGAGTTGGGTGACGTGCTGCTCCAGGTGGTGCTGCACGCCCGGCTGGCCGAGGAGCTGCCCGAGGGCGAGCGGTGGACCGTGGACGACGTGGCCGGTGGCCTGGTCGACAAGATGGTCCGGCGCAACCCGCACGTCTTCGCCGACGCCGAGGCGGGCAGCCTGGAGGAGATCACCGCGAGCTGGGAGCGGATCAAGCAGGCCGAGAAGTCTCGGGATTCGGTGCTCGACGGCATCGCGGTGAGCCAGCCAGCGCTGGCCCTGGCCGCCAAGATCCTGGAACGCGCCACCCGGGCCGGGCTCGGTGTGCCGCTCCCGTCGCCGGATGCCCAGCCGGACGCCGAGGCGGCCCTGGGCGCCGCCCTGCTGACCGCCGTGGCCGAGGCCCGCGACGCCGGCCTGGACCCGGAGACCGCCCTGCGCCGCGCCACCCTCGCCCACGCCGAGTCCATCCGCAAGGCCGAATCCACCCCCCGCCCTCCCACCTGACGCACCGCCCCAGGCGCACCGCCGCCTGACGCACCGCCCCCCCTGACGCACCGCCCCCCCTGACGCACTCCCCGGATCGTGGCACTGCAGCTGCTCCATGCCCGGCGTGTCGAACAGCTACGCTGCCACGCTGCTGCCAAGGGCCGAAGCCCCACCATCGCGCTGAGGTTGGGGCAGCCCAGAGGGCCGATCTACTTAGCCAGGTGCACAAACCCCTGTCAGTTGTCCGGCGTGGCTCCGTGATCAAGAGGTTTGCGTCGGAGAACCGTGTCGGCACGACGCAAACTCCTTGATCACCGGAGTGGGTGGACCGTTTGCGGGAGGCAGGGCGGGGCGGGTCCGCTCCAGGGGCGGGGGGTGGGTGGGGTGGTTAGGGTCGGGGGGTGGAGAAGTTCGGGGTGGTGGCGGAGCGGATCGTCGAGGCGTTGCTGGTCAGTCGGCCGGGGGTGGCCACCTCGGTCGGGGACCACCGGTACGACGACCGGTTGCCGGATCTCTCCGCCGACGCGGTGGCGGCCGACCGGGCGATGCTTGTGGACGCGGCCAGCGTGCTGTGCGAGATCGACCCGGATCCGGGCGACGTCGAGGAGCAGGTGGACCACGCACTGCTGGCGGCGGCGGTCGACCGGGAACTGTTCGAGCTGACCGAGATCCGGGCACACGAGTGGGATCCACTCGCGCACAATCCCGGCCCGCTGCTGCACGCCCTCGTCGCCCGGCCGTACGCGCCGGTCGAGGAGCGGTTGACCGCGCTCGCCGGTCGGCTCGCCGCCGTACCGGACGCGTTGGCGACCGCGCGGGCGACGCTGCGCGACATGCCCCGGATCCACGCCGAGACGGCGGTCGGGCAGTTCACCGGCACCGCCGCGCTGGTCCGGGACGAGGTGCCGGCGCTGCTCGCGCAGGCACCGGCGCTGGTCGACCGGGTCGAGCCGGCGGCCACCGCAGCGATCGCCGCGCTGGAGGAGTTCGTCGCCTGGCTGCGCACCGGGCTGGCCACCGAGGACGGGCCGGGGCGGGATCCCCGGTTGGGGCGGCGGCGCTGGGAGGCCCGCCTGTGGCACACCCTCGACACCGAGCTGGGCGCCGCCGAGATCCAACGCCGGGCCTGGGCCAACCTGGACCGGGTCGGCGAGGAGATCCGCGCGGCGGCGGTCGAGCTGGTCGGCGGTCCGGCCGACGACGAGACGGTACGCCGCGCGCTGGACCTGCTCGCCGCCGAGCACCCCGACGACCACACCATCGTCGACCTGGCCTCGATCACGATGGACGAGGCGAGCGACTTCGTGCGCGCGTACGACCTGGTGAGCGTGCCGGACGACCCCTGTGTGATCCAGGTGATGCCGCAGTTCGCGCGCGGCGTGGCGGTGGCCTACTGCGACGCGCCGGGCGCGCTGGAGACCGCCGACCTGCCCACGTTCTACTGCATTGCGCCGACTCCGGCGGACTGGCCGGCGCATCGCGTGGATTCGTTCTACCGCGAGTACAACGATCACATGATCAGGAACCTGACCGTGCACGAGGCGATGCCCGGTCACTTCCTCCAGCTCGCCCACGCCCGCCGCCACCGGGGCACCACCCGCGTCCGCGCGCTGACCCGGTCCGGTCCGTTCGTCGAGGGCTGGGCGGTCTACGCCGAGGAGCTGATGGCCGGGCACGGCTTCGGCGGGCTGCCGGTGCGGTTGCAGCAGCTCAAGATGCAGTTGCGGATGACCATCAACGCGTTGCTGGACCAGTTGGTGCACGCCGAGGAGGTGCCCGAGGCGGAGGCGATGGCGTTGCTGACCGGGCGGGGCTTCCAGGAGGAGGGCGAGGCGGCCGGCAAGTGGCGCCGCTCGCTGCTCACCTCGGCCCAGCTCTCCACCTACTTCGTCGGGTACGCGGAGGTCGCCGACATCGCCGCGGCCCGCCCGTCGGAGGTGGCGCTACGGGACTGGCACGACGAGATGCTGGCGCACAACTGCCCGCCGCCGCGCCACCTGCGGACCCTGCTCGGGATCTGAGCCTCAGGTGGCGGGTCGGCGGTCCACCACGCCCGCGCCCGGCGGCAGCTCGAACGCGGCGCCGTCGACCTGCTCCTGGTAGCGGCTCAACGCCAACTCGACCGGCACGCCGTCGATCTGGCCGGTGAAGCTGCCGAGCACGCCCTCCGCGGTCACGCAGGCGTTGAAGCTCTCGGCGGTCTGCCGCACGTCGACGCAGGTCGCGTGGTGCCCGGCGATGGTGTTCTCGCGCTGGGTGATGACCGCGCCGGGATCCAGTGCGGCACTGGTCAGCAGGCCCATCACCAGCGGCGGTGTGACCAGGCCCTCGCGTTCGGCGGCGGCGAAGACGACCACCGGCGGCTTGCTGTTCGCGGCGGGCGGCGCCTCGAGCGTGCAGACCGTCCGCCCGTCGTCGGCCTCGCAGCGGGTGGTCGCCTCGGCGGTGACGGTGAGCTTGCCGTCCGGCCACTCGTACGCCGACCGGGCCGGGTCCTGCGACTGGTTGATCGACGCGGTCCGTCCGCCGGAGAGTTGGTACTGCGCCGAGTAGGTCAACTCCAGCGCCCGGTCGATCCGGGCGGCGAGTTCGTTGACCACGTCGGCCCGTCCCATGGCCCGTCCGGCGTCGTCCAGAGCCTGACAGCCGGTGACGGTGAGCAACGCGATGACCGACACGGCGAGCGTACGGAGGGTGGTCGAGGCGGCGGGCATGGCGCCAAGCCTGATCGATCAGGTCCCGCTCGTGCAAACTCGTTGCCGGTTGACGCACGAGAATTCGGGAATGTCCGACCCGTCGGCGGTCACAGAGCGGGTCGTGGCCCGCCCGGTCGCGGTGCGGAGGAACGGGGACCGATACGCTGCGTTCAACACCTGCCTCAGCCGCACCGTCGCGGCCCATACCGCACGAGACGACACGAACGAGGAGCGACTCAGTGGCAACCATCGAGGTAATCGAGGCTCGGGAGATCCTGGACTCGCGGGGCAACCCGACGGTCGAGGTCGAGGTCGGGCTGGACGACGGCACGGTCTCCCGGGCGGCGGTGCCCTCCGGCGCCTCCACCGGCGCCTTCGAAGCGGTCGAGCTGCGCGACGGTGACAAGGGCCGCTACCTGGGCAAGGGAGTGGAGAAGGCGGTCGCCAACATCGAGGACCGCATCGTCGACCAGCTCATCGGGTACGACGCCAGCGAACAGCGGGTGATCGACCAGAAGATGCTGGACATCGACGGCTCCGACAACAAGGGCGAGCTGGGCGCCAACGCCATCCTCGGCGTCTCGCTGGCGGTGGCCAAGGCGGCGGCCGGCAGCGCCGGGCTGAGCCTCTTCCGTTACCTGGGCGGGCCGAACGCGCACCTGCTCCCGGTGCCGATGATGAACATCCTCAACGGCGGGGCGCACGCCGACAGCAACGTCGACATCCAGGAGTTCATGATCGCGCCGATCGGCGCGCCGAGCTTCCGGGAGGCGCTGCGCTCCGGTGCCGAGGTCTACCACGCGCTCAAGACCGTGCTGAAGAAGAAGGACCTGTCGACCGGGCTCGGCGACGAGGGCGGCTTCGCCCCGAACCTGCCCACCAACGCCGCCGCCCTCGACCTGATCGCCGAGGCGGTGGAGAAGGCCGGCTACACGCTCGGCACCGACATCGTCTTCGCCCTGGACGTCGCCGCCACCGAGTTCTTCTCCGACGGGCGCTACACCTTCGAGGGCGTCGCCAAGAGCGCGGAGGAGATGAGCGAGTACTACACCAAGCTCGCCGACGCGTACCCGATCGTGTCGATCGAGGACCCGCTGGCCGAGGACGACTGGGCCGGCTGGCAGACGCTGACCGCCGCGATCGGCGACCGGGTCCAGATCGTCGGTGACGACCTCTTCGTCACCAACCCGCAGCGCATCGCCCGGGGCATCACCGAGCGGGCGGCGAACGCGGTGCTGGTGAAGGTCAACCAGATCGGTTCGCTGACCGAGACCCTGGACGCGGTCGACCTGGCCCACCGGGCCGGCTTCAAGTGCATGATGAGCCACCGGTCCGGCGAGACCGAGGACACCACCATCGCCGACCTCGCGGTGGCCACCGGCTGCGGCCAGATCAAGACCGGTGCCCCGGCCCGCTCCGACCGGGTGGCCAAGTACAACCAGCTCCTGCGCATCGAGGAGGAGCTGGCCGACGCGGCGCGGTACGCCGGTGCGGGCGCCTTCCCGCGTTACCGTTCCGCCTGACGGGTGGTGAACCTCGGGGGAGGGGTGTGATGCAGCAGCGCCGCACGCCGGGTGGTCAACGTCCGGCCCGCCGGCCGGGCCGCACCGGTCGGCCCGGCACTGGCCGGGGCGCGGTCCGGGACGGCGGAGGGGTCCGCGCCGAGTCGCGTACCACCGCCGGCCGGGCGCCGTCGGCCGCCCGCGGTGCCGAGGGCGTACGCTCCGCCAAGCGGCCCGCCGCAGCCCGGCGCACCGCCGCCGGCGGCGTCACCCGGCTCTCCGCACCCCAATCCCGAGGTCTCACCGGCCGGGCCACCGTGCTGGTCGCGGTGCTGATCGCGCTCGCGCTCGCCTACACGTATCCGGTCCGGGTCTATCTCGACCAGCAGGCCGACATCGAGCGGATGGAGGCCTCGCAGGCCGCCCAGCGCAAGCTGATCGCCGACCTGACCGAGGAGGCCGAGAAGTGGCAGGACGACGCGTTCATCGAGGCCAAGGCGCGGGAGCGGTTCTTCATGACCCGGCCCGGTGAGAAGTTGGTGGTGCTGCTCGACGACCCGGCCGGCGCCGCCCGGGACGCCGGCACCGCCCAGCCCGGCACCCCGTCCACGCCGGACCGCTGGTACGACACGCTCTGGTCGAGCGTGCGCGCCGCCGACGCGACCCCGACCGTCGACTGAGCACCGACCACCCCCGCACGAACGAGAGATGGCACCGTGACTGTCGTACCACCGCAGGAGCCGGCGGCGGCCTCCGTACCCCCACCGAAGCGGGAGCCGGCCACGGAGGCCGACCTCGCCGCGGTGGCCGCGCAGCTCGGACGCCCGCCGCGCGGCACCCGGGCGGTGGCGCACCGCTGCCCGTGCGGCCTGCCCGACGTGGTGGAGACGACGCCCCGGCTGGCCGACGGCACCCCCTTCCCGACGCTCTACTACCTGACCTGCCCCCGCGCGACCGCGGCGTGCAGCCGGTTGGAGTCGGCCGGGTTGATGCGGGAGATGGCCGACCGGTTGGCCGCCGATCCGGAGTTGGCCGACCGCTACCGGGCCGCGCACGAGGACTACCTCGCCCGGCGGGACTCGATCGCCGAGGTCCCCGAGATCGCCGGCATCTCGGCCGGCGGGATGCCCGGCCGGGTGAAGTGCCTGCACGTCCACCTCGGTCACGCGCTCGGCGCGGGGCCCGGCGTGAACCCGTTCGGTGACGAGACGCTGGACCTGGTCGAGCCCTGGTGGGCGGCGGGCCGGTGCGTCGACGTGCCGGACGCCGAGTGAGCGGCGAGCCCGCTCCGGACGGGGCCGACGACATCCTGGTCCGGCCCGCCCGCACCGCCGACGTCCGCGCCATCCGTCGGCTGGTGGACACCTACACCGACGACCGGCGGCTGCTCAGCAAGGCCACCGTCACGCTCTACGAGCACGTGCAGGAGTTCCGGGTCGCCAGCCGGGTCGCGGACGGCGCGGTGGTGGGCTGCGGCGCGCTGCACGTGATGTGGGAGGACCTGGCCGAGATCCGGACGGTGGCGGTCGACCCGACCTGCCGGGGTCGACGGATCGGGCACCGGATCGTGGCCGAGCTGATCGAGGCGGCGCGGGACCTGGGCATCGCGCGGATCTTCGTGCTCACCTTCGAGACCCGGTTCTTCGGCTCGTTCGGCTTCACCGAGATCGACGGCGCTCCCGTGCCGCACCCCGTCTACGAGCAGTTGCTGCGCTCGTACGACGAGGGCGTCGCCGAGTTCCTCGACCTGGAGCGGGTCAAGCCGAACACGCTGGGCAACACCCGGATGCTGCTGCGCCTCTGAGGGCGGGTGCCCGGTCGGCACGCCACTGTAGGGTGACCGTCGTGACGACGCGTGTGGCCGCCATCGACTGTGGCACCAACTCGATCCGGTTGCTGGTCGCCGACCTGCCCGACCCGTCGGAGGGGCCCTCGGCGCCGCTGCGCGACGTGTCCCGGCGGATGGAGATCGTCCGGCTGGGTCAGGGCGTCGACGCCACCGGCCGGCTCGCCCCCGAGGCGATCGAGCGGACCCGGGTCGCACTGGTCGACTACGCCGCCGAGATCGAGAAGTCGGGTGTCGAGCGGGTGCGGATGTGCGCCACCTCGGCCAGCCGGGACGCGGAGAACGCCGCCGACTTCCGGGCCATGGTGCAGCAGACGCTGGGCGTGGCGCCCGAGGTGGTCAGCGGCGACGAGGAGGCCCGGCTCTCGTTCACCGGCGCGGTACGCGGACTGCCGTCCGACGCGCGGTCGCCGTACCTGGTGGTGGACATCGGCGGCGGCTCCACCGAGTTCGTGGTCGGTAGCCGGGACGGCGGCGTCGACGCGGCGATCTCGATGGACATCGGCTGCGTCCGGATGACCGAGCGGCACCTGCACGGGGACCCGCCCGGGCTGGACGAGATCGCCGCCGCGCAGGCCGACATCGCGGTGGCGGTCGACCGCGCGCTGACGGTGGTGCCGGGACGCGAGGCGGCCACGCTGGTCGGGCTCGCCGGGTCGGTCACCACCGTGGTCGCGATCGCCGAGGGCCTCACCGGGTACGACCCGACCCGCATCCACCATGCCCGGGTGTCGTACGACCGGGTGGCGCAGGTGACCGCCGAGCTGCTGGCGGCGAATCGGGAGCAGCGGTTGGCGATCCCGGTGATGCACCCGGGCCGGGCCGACGTCATCGGTGCGGGCGCGCTCGTTCTCCGGGTGATCATGGAACGGGCCGGGATGGACTCGGTGGTGGCCTCCGAGCACGACATCCTCGACGGCATCGCCTGGAGCCTCGCTCCGGTCGGCTGAGTGCCTTCTGGGAAATAGCTGAACGGTTGATGCCCACGGGGCGACGGACGACATCGGTGATCGCTTACGGTGTCGTCTGCTCATCCACCCTGGAAGGACAAACCGTGTCAGAGCAGGTCGCATCGGCTCCCGCGCCGAATGCTTCGCAGGACCCGTCGAGTGTGCCGGCACCGCCCTCCGGAGAGGCGGCGGGACAGTCGGCGCCGCCGACCGAACCGGCGCGTGAGTCCGGTGGCAAGAAGAAGCTGATCGGCATCGTCGGCGCGCTCGTCGTGTTCGCGGTCATCACCGGTCTGAAGTTCGGCCTCGCCAGCCTCTTCGACTCCGACAAGACCGCCGAGGCGAAGTCCGGTGACTGCATCGCCGAGCTCCCCGAGACGATCGGCGAGCAGGAGACCGAGGTCAGCGGTGCGAAGGTGGTCGCCTGCACCGACACCGACGCCGCGTACAACGTGGTCGGTCGGGTCGACGACCAGACCGAGGCCCAGGCCCGCACCGGTGAGGCGTGCGAGCCGTACTTCAAGGAGGGCGAAGACGGCTACGTCTTCTACAGCGTCAAGCCCGGCGCCACCGGCTACCTGCTCTGCCTGACGCGCAAGGCCTGACGGCAGGGCATGGTCCCGCACCGTCGACGGCGGCACCGGCCCGGTGCCGCCGTCGACGTGTCGAGCGGGGTGTGCGAACGGGAGGTGAACACCACTGCTTGCGCATCTTCCTAGCGATGGTCACCGCGTGGCAGGCTACCGACACGTACGACCACTGGGCGACCAGCCAACGATGACTGACCGCTAGGAGGATGGGCCGATGGGCGAGATGGTTACTTACCGTGGCGACGGAGGTACCGGCGAGGGGTATCTCGCGGTGCCCGCCAGTGGCACGGCCAGCCCTGCGGTCATCGTCATCCAGGACTGGTGGGGCCTGGTGCCGCAGATCCGGTCGGTGGTGGACCGCTTCGCCGAGGCGGGCTTCGTCGCGCTGGCGCCGGACTTCCGGCACGGCGAGCCGGCGGGCAAGCCGAGCGAGCCCCGACGACTGTTGAACGGTCCACAGATGGACGAGGCGGCCCGCGAGATCGCGGTGGCCGCCGACTACCTCGCCGGGCGTGCCGAGGTGACCGGAAAGGTCGGCTGCGCGGGCTTCTGCGCCGGGGCGAGCCTGGCGCTCTGGGCGGCCAGCCACTCCGAGCGGATCGTCGCCGCCGCCGCGTTCTACCCCCGGCTGCCCTGGGAGGGCATGCGTCCGGAGTGGACCGACTACGCCGGCAAGGACGCCCTCGTGCACTGCTCCGAGGCGGACGGCACCTCCACCGACCCCGGGGTCCAGACGGTCCGCCGGGCGATCGAGAACGCCGGTGGCACCTGCCAGTTGCACGACTACCCGGGCACCGCGCACGCCTTCTTCAACGAGGACCGGCCGGAGAAGTTCGACCTGCGCGCCGCCACCAGCGCCTGGGCCCGCACGCTCGAACTGTTCCGGGCCAAGCTTGGCTGAGTCGCGTACCCCGGCCGACGTGGTCGCCCGCGCCACGCGGGCGGCCGACCTGACCGACCTCGACGCGGCCGTCGCCGACTGCTTCGCCTGCCCCCGGCTGGTCACCTGGCGGGAGGAGGTGGCGCGGACCAGACGCGCCGCCTTCCGCGACCAGGAGTACTGGGGTCGGCCGGTACCCGGCTTCGGTGACCCCGAGGCCCGGATCGCAGTCCTCGGGCTGGCCCCGGCCGCACACGGCGGCAACCGCACCGGACGGATCTTCACCGGCGACCGCTCCGGCGACGTGCTCTTCGCCGCGCTGCACCGCGCGGGCCTGGCCAACCAGCCGACCAGCGTGGCCGCCGACGACGGGCTGGCCCTGCGACACACCCGGATCTTCGCGGCGGTGCGGTGCGCCCCGCCGGACAACAAGCCGAGCCCGGCCGAGCGGGACACCTGTGCGCCCTGGCTGCACCGGGAGGTCGACCTGATCCGACCGACGTTGCGGGTGGTGGTGGCGCTGGGCGCCTTCGCCTGGGCCGCGTGGTGGCCGGTGGCACGCCACGTGTACGGCGTCCGTCCGCCCAGCCCGCGACCGTCGTTCGGCCATGGGGCACACTGGTCCGGCACGGCCGTACCGGAACTGCTCGGTTGCTATCACGTCAGCCAGCAGAACACCTTCACCGGACGGCTGACACCAGGAATGCTTGACGATGTGTTCGCCCGGGCGAAACAACTGGCCGGGGTGGACTGACGCTGCGGGGTGGTGGAGATGGCGGACGCGACGCAGACGAGCCCGCCGTACGCCCTGGTGGAGCGAAGGTAGGTCGACGTGGACCTGCTGCGCAAGTGGTGGCCCGTCACGGCGGTGATCGGCCTGCTCGCCGTCGTCACGCTGGCCGCCGCGCACTCGTCGATCGGCGCGAGCCGGATCCCGCCGGCCGTGCAGGACGCTCCGTTCGTCCTGGAGTACCCGACCGACGACCCGCGTCCCTCGATCCCGGTCGAGCCGCGCGATGCCGCCGAGCAGACCCGGGCCGAGATCCCACCCTGGATCGGCACGGTGGCGCTGGCGCTGCTCGGGCTCGTCCTGCTCGTGGTCATCGGCTACCTCGCCTGGACGGTGATCCGGGGCATGACCCGCCGGGTCACCCGGCGGCTGCCCGCCCGTCCGGCCCGCCGCAGCGCCGCCGGCACCGCCCGCGAGGTGGTCGCCGCGGTCGACGCCGGCCTGGTCGACCTGGACGACCGGGACACCGACCCGAGAACCGCGGTGATCGCCTGTTGGGTCCGCCTCGAAGAGGCCGCCGCCGGTGTCGGGGTGCCCCGACTGGCCGGTGACACCCCCACCGACCTGGTCACCCGGCTGCTGCGCGGCGACTCCGCCAACGGCGTGCCGGCGATCGTCAGCGCCGACGTGCTGGCCGAGCTGGCGCAGGTCTACCGCGAGGCGCGGTACGCGACCCGCCCGGTAGAGGAGCGCACCCGCGACCAGGCCCGCGCCGCCCTGCAACGGTTGCGAGGCGAACTCACCGCCACCGTCGAGCACGACCAGGTGACGGCGTGAGTAAAACCAGTATCGACGACCTGCTCAGCTTCGAGGAGGAACGGCCGGTCCAGCAGGAACCGCCCCGGGGTGGGCGGCTGCGGAGCCTGCTCGGGTTCCTCGGCGTCACCGCCGCCGCGACCGTCGTCCTGATCGCCGGGCTGCGGGCGGTCGGGTTGCGGGTGTCCCTGGTGGTGCTGGTCGCCGGAGTGGTCACCGTGCTCGCGGTACGCCGCATCGTCGCCACGCTCGCCCCTCCGCCGCGCTCCGGACAGACCGTGGCGCGGCCGCAGCAGGACGGCGAGGAGGACGGGATGTACAACTGGGACGCCCGGGACGCGCTGCGCACCGCGATCAACGGGTGGGAGCTTCCATTGGAGTGGTCCAAGACCCAGCCGGAGCGCTTCTCCCAGGTGATCCTGCCCCGCCTCGCCGAGCTGGCCGACGAGCGGCTCCGGCTCAAGCACGGCGTGACCCGCGAGTCGGATCCCGGCCGGGCCCGGGCCCTGCTGGGCGAGCGACTGTCGACGTTCCTGGACACCCCGCCCCGCCGTACCCCTTCGCCGCGCGATCTCGCGGCGATCGTCGCCGAACTGGAGAAGATCTGATGAACGACGTCGGCCAGACGATGCCCCCCGCCGAGGTCGGCCGCCTCGCCCGGGCGGTGTTGGACGCGGTGGGCCAGGTCGTGGTCGGCAAGCGGGACTCGCTGGAGCTGGTCCTCGCCGGCATCCTCGCCGGTGGACACGTGCTCCTGGAGGACCTGCCCGGCCTGGGCAAGACGCTCACCGCGCGGTCGTTCGCCCAGGCGCTCGGGCTGGACTTCCGCCGGCTCCAGTTCACCCCGGATCTGCTGCCCGCCGACGTCACCGGCTCGTTCCTCTACGACCAGCGCAGCGGCGACTTCACCTTCCGGGCCGGCCCGGTCTTCACCAACCTGCTGCTGGCCGACGAGATCAACCGGACGCCGCCGAAGACCCAGTCCGCCCTGCTGGAGGCGATGCAGGAGAAGCAGGTCTCGGTCGAGGGGGTCACCTACCGCCTGGACGAGCCCTTCCACGTGCTCGCCACCGCCAACCCGATCGAGTACGAGGGCACCTATCCGCTGCCGGAGGCGCAGCTGGACCGTTTCCTGCTGCGGGTGTCGTTCGGGTACCCGGAGCACGAGGAGGAGTGGGAGGTGCTGCGTCGGCGGATGGCCCGCCGCCGCGAGGAGGCCGAGATCAAACCGGTCGTGGACGCCGCCACGCTGCGCGCCATGCAGGCGGCGCTGGAGGACGTGGTGGTGGAGGACTCGGTCGGCCGGTACATCGTGTCGTTGACCGCGGCCACCCGGGAACACCCGTCGGTGCTGGTCGGTGCCTCGCCGCGTGGCTCGCTGGCACTGCTGCTGCTGGCCCGGGTGCGGGCCGTGCTCTCCGGCCGGGACTACGTGGTGCCGGAGGACGTCAAGGACGTCGCGGCACCGGCGTTGGCGCACCGGATCACGCTGCGGCCGGAGATGTGGCTCCGCCGGGTCGACCCATCCTTCGTCGTCGGCGAGGTCCTCGACGGCACTCCCGCGCCGGCCAGTGGCGCGCTGCCCAGTTACGCCGCCGGTGGACCGGGACACTGACCCGTCGTGACCGCTCCGGACCGACCGGCCCCGCCGAGCTGGACGCCGACTGCGGCGCTCGGCCGCGCGGTGCTGCTCACCGGCCTGCTGCTGGCCGCCGCAGTGCTGTTGGGCCGGGTCGACCTGGTCGTGCTGGCCGTCCCGTTCGCGCTCGGCACCGCGTACGCGCTGCGCCGCCGACCGACCGAGCTGCCCCAGGTGTGGATCAGTGCCGACGAGGCGCACCTGGTGGAGGGCGGTGAGGTGAGCGGCACGGTCAGCGTCGGCAACCCGGGCACCGTGCCGTACGACGTGGCGGTGCTGCGTACCCGGGTCTCGCCGTGGCTGCGGGTGACCCGGGCGGCCCTCGCCGGTGGCGACGCGCCCGCCGGCCGGCGGTCCTCTCCGACCGACCGGCCGTTCGTCACCTCGGTCGCCCCGGACACCGCAGTCGACCTGGAGCTCTCCGGCACCGCGTTGCGGTGGGGACGGCACCGGATCGGCCCGGCCGGTGCCCGGGTCGCCGCCGCGCAGGGCCTGCTGACCTCCCGTGCGGTCTACGCCGAGCCGATCAGGTCCAAGGTGTACCCGAAGACCGAGCCGTTCGACGCGGTCGAGGCGATGCCCCGGGCCGCCGGCCTGGTCGGCGCGCACCATTCGCGTCGGCCCGGCGAGGGCGGCGAGCTGGCCGGTGTCCGCGTGTTCGCCCCCGGCGACCGGCTGCGCCGCATCGACTGGCGGGTGTCGCTGCGGGCCCGGCAACTGCACGTGGCGTCCACCCTCTCCGACCGGGACGCCGAGGTGGTCGTGCTGCTCGACGTGCTCGCCGAGGCGGGCCGCTCCGGCGGGATCGCCGGCACCGCCTCGGTGCTGGACACCACGGTCCGGGCCGCCGCCGCCATCGCCGAGCACTACCTGCACCGGGGCGACCGGGTGTCGTTGCTGGAGTACGGCCCGAGCGCCCGACGCCTGCGCCCGGCCACCGGGCGTCGCCAGTATCTGACCGTCCTGGAGTGGCTGCTGGACGTGAAGGCGCAGTCCTCCCCGCACGAGCCCTACGACCAGGTGTTCGGGCCGCAGGTGCTCTCCGCCGACGCGCTGGTGGTGGTCCTCACGCCGCTGCTGGAGGAGCGGTCGGCGCAGATGCTGGCCCGGCTGGCCCGCTCGGGGCGGTTCGTGGTCGCGGTGGACACCCTGCCGGCCGACCTGACCCCGCCGACCGACCGGGGCTGGGCCGAGGTGGCGTACCGGCTGTGGCGGCTGGACCGGGAGACGATGATGGCCCAGCTCCGCGAACACGGGGTGCCGGTGGTGCCCTGGGCCGGTGCGGGCAGCCTCGACCAGGTGCTGCGGGACGTGGCCCGGCTGGCCACCGCACCCCGGGTGGGTGGCCGGTGATCGCACGGCTCAAGGCGGTACGCACGGCGGCCGGCCGGATCACCCTGGCCCCGATCCTGGTGCGCTTCGGCGTCTTCCTCGTCACGTTCGCCGGGTTGCTGCTGTCGTACCCCGTCCAGATGCTCCAGGGGCAGACGCTCGGCGCGCTGGCCGTGGTCGCGGTGGCGCCCGCAGTGTCACCGCACCGGTTCTGGCCGAGCTTCGCCGCGCTGGTCACGGTCGCCGGCTGGGTGCTCGCCACCGACCTGCACGAGCGGCCGATCGCGCTGTGGCGGCTGCTGGTCGTGGCGGCGCTGCTCTATCTCGCGCACACGCTGACCGCACTGGCGGCACTGCTGCCGTACGACGCGGCGGTGGACCCGGATCTGATCGTGCGTTGGCTCACACGGGCGGGCGCAGTGGTGCTCGCCACGTCGGTCCTCGGGGTACTGCTGGTCGAGTTGGCCCGGGTCGGCAGCGACGGCACCGGACGGATGCCGGTCACGATCGCCGGTCTGCTGGTGGTCGTCGGGTTGACCGCGATGCTGGCCTGGCTGCTGCGACGCAGGTGAACGGCGGTTCGGACGGGATCGCCGGGGCCTGCGGTGCCGCTGTGATTCGTCCGGTTTCGTCCCTGCGGTAGCGCGGGTCACACTGAGGTTGTGCTCGGTCACAGAAGGGTGCCGCGAGCGGGGTTACCGGCGCTGGCACGGGAAAGATGTAAGCGTGAATCCGAAGCGGATCCTTGTGGTGGGTGCCGGGCACGTCGGGCTCTACGCGGCCCTGCGCCTGTCGAAGAAGCTCAGCTCCCGTGAGGCCGAGGTCATCGTCGTCGACCCGCAGCCGCACATGACCTACCAGCCGTTCCTCCCCGAGGCGTCGGGAGGGAACATCTCTCCGCGACACTCCGTGGTGCCGCTGCGTCGCGAGTTGCGGAAGTGCACGGTGGTGGCCGGTGCGGTGACCCGCATCGAGCACGACCGCAAGACCGCCACCGTGCAGCCGATCATCGGCCCGCCACGGGAGATCGCGTACGACCACGTCGTGGTCGCACCGGGTTCGGTCTCCCGGACCCTGCCCATCCCCGGCCTGCACGAGCACGGCATCGGGTTCAAGACCATCGGCGAGGCCATCTATCTGCGCAACCACGTGTTGGAGCAGTTGGACGTGGCGGCCGCGACGACCGACCCGGAGGTCCGGCGCCGCGCCCTCACCTTCGTCTTCGTCGGCGGCGGGTACGCCGGCATCGAGGCGCTCGCCGAGATGGAGGACATGGCCCGGCACGCGCTGAAGTACTACCCCGAGCTGACGGCGTCGGACATGCGGTGGGTGCTGGTCGAGGCCACCCAACGGGTCCTTCCCGAGGTCGACCGGGACATGGGTGCCTACACCGTGCAGCAGTTGCTGAAGCGGGACATGGACATCCGGCTGGACACCCGCCTGGAGTCCTGCGTCGACGGGGTGGTGAAGCTCTCCGACGGGGACAGCTTCAGCTCGGACACCATCGTCTGGACGGCGGGCGTGAAGCCGGCGCCGATGCTGGACGCCACCGACTTCCCCCGCGACGAGCGGCGTCGGGTCACCTGCCGGCCCACCCTCCAGGTGGTCGACGGTGACCGGGTGGTCGAGGGCGCCTGGAGCGCCGGGGACTGCGCCGCCGTACCGGACCTGACCAAGCCGCCGGGCAACTTCTGCTCGCCGAGCGCCCAGCACGCGGTACGCCAGGCCCAGCGGATGGCCGACAACATCGCCGCCGTGGTCCGGGGCGGGCAGCCGGTCGACTACAAGCACAAGCACGCCGGCAGCGTGGCCAGCCTCGGCCTGCACAAGGGCGTGGCCCAGGTCTACGGCGTCAAGATGACCGGCTGGCCGGCCTGGTTCATGCACCGGACGTACCACATGAGCCGTATCCCCTCGTTCAACCGCAAGGTCCGGGTGGTGGTCGACTGGACGTTGGCGTTCTTCCTCAAGCGTGAGGTGGTCGCCCTCGGTCAGTTGCACGACCCGCGCGAGGAGTTCGCCGAGGCGTCCTACCCGGGCTCCAAGGCGTAGTGGTCCGAGCCCGCGCGGCCCACCGGCCGCGCGGGCTCAGACCCGCCAGATCCAGGCGTCGGCCACCCGGGTCGACGGCCCGTAGAGCGCCTCCAGGGTCAGCCGCAGGCTGTCCGCGTGCGCGGTGGCGACCGCCAGCACCACGCAGGAGGCACCCCAGTGCCGTACGTCCTCGGCGGCCCGGCGGCGCTGGTTCTCGCCGACCACCGGGCGTAGGCCGCTCCGGCTCACCTCGGCGAGCAGTGCGGCCGTGGGCCGTGGGGCCACCCCCATCGCGGCGCTGCCGCCCCGGCCGTGCGGGCCGATGAAGAAGCCCTCCGGCATGCCGAACGCGGCGTCGGTCGCCGTCGACCATCGCATCGGCCATGGGTCCTTCGGCGTCGCCACCGGCACCGGCACCAACACCCCGCCCGGTTCGACGCAGGTCCGCCAGTGCCCGGCGGTGACGAACTCGGGCACCGGCGTGCGCGCGGCGGTGGGCAGCGGCGTCGGGACCAGTGGCAGGAGCACCACACCGGCCGTCACCAGCGCCATCCGCCGGGCGCGCCGCCCCGCGCGCAGCGCCCGGTCCAGCGCGACCACCAGGATCGTCGCCGCCAGCGGCGGCACCGCCAGGGCGAAACGCATCGGCAGCGCACCGTCCACCACCGGCAGCCCGGCCAGCAACGCGTACGGCCCGGGCAGGCCGGTGCTCTCGCCCGCGTGGATCACCTCCGGGCCGAGCGAGAGCGTACCCATCACCAGGATGCCGGCGAGGCAGGCCAACACCAGCGGGCGACGCCGCTGCCAGAGCGCACACCCGGCGGTGACCACCAGCAGGGGCCAGCCCAGGAAGGTGTTGTACTCCGCCGGCCCGGTGGTCAGCTCGGCCGAGCGTTCGTCACCGAGCAGGGTCAGCGGCGAGACCGCCCACCAGCTCCGCAGGTCCGCCGAGAAGTAGTGCGGGCTGAACATGCCGTCGGCGACGCCGAGCGGCCCGGCGAACTGGAGCCACAGCGGGCGGGCGAGCACCAGCAGGGCCAGGCCGGTGGCGAGCGCCATCCCGCCGACGAAGGCGGGCAGCGCGCGGCGGGTCAGGTCCCGGTCCGCGGCGGCCACGGTCGCCGCCATCACCAGCAGGGTGACGGTGGCGAGGAAGAGCACCTCCTCGCCGACGAACACCTGGACGCAGACCACGACGGCGAGCGCCACGGCGGAGGTCACCAGCCGCCGCCGGTCCGGCCCGGCGCGCCCGGTGCCGTCGGCGGCCCGGAGCAGGCGCACCACCAGCCAGACCACGACCGGCAGCAGCCACTGGGCGGTCATGTGCAGGTGGCTGTTGGTCTGGGAGACCATCCCGGGGCCGAAGCCGCACAGCGCGCCGCCCAGGACGGCCGCCAGGCGGTGGACGCGCAGCACTCGGGCGAACAGCAGGTACCAGGCGGTCGCGGTGGCGGCCAGGTTGCCGGCGGCGAGCAGGGCGAAGGTGACCGGCGCGCCGAACGCGAGGGTGACCGGTGCGAACAGCAGGCCGAGGGCGATGACCGAGGTGTTCGCCATCAGGTTCACCCCGTCCGGGGCGTTGAGCCGGTCGGTGTGCAGCCCGAAGTCGCCCAGCAGGGCCCGCGCGTCCACGGTCAGGAACCACTCGTAGAGGACCTGGTCCTCGGGGTTGAGGGCGAGCACCCGGCCCGTCGGGTCGGGCCAGAGCCCGTGCGTCAGCCAGCCCGCCAGCACCACGAACACCAGCCCCACCAGCAGGTCGGCCGGGTGCCGCGTGACGGCCGCCACCAGCCGGGCCCGGAGTGGCAGGCGTACCCGATCGGTGGTGCGGATCGCCCGCTCGGACACGCCGTTTTCGCGTGCGGTGGGTGCGGCGCTGCTCACGGCCTCGACCCTAGTGCGGGTGCTCCGCGCGGGACGCCGCAGCGAGCGGGAACCCGCTACCGTGGCACTGCACCACGCGTGTCTTCGCGTCGGGGTCACCCGCCCGGGTGGTGGAACGGCAGACACGGCCGCCTTAAAAGCGGCTGCCGCAAGGCGTGCGGGTTCGACCCCCGCCCCGGGCACTCTCAGGGTTCCCTCAGCATTCCGATCGACATGGCGCTGCTCCGGCCGTTTACTCTTGTAGCGCGCGTTGACGTGCCACGACCCCCTTAGGGAGGCCAGAGAGTGAAGACTTCGAACCCGGTGCTCGCCCGGCTCGGTCAGGCGGCCGAGCGGGAGCGTGCCGCCGGGTACGCCCCGACCGGGCCGTACGGACAGCCCGGATACCCCCAGCAGCAGTACCCGCCGCAGGCCGGTTACCCCGGTGCGCCGGGTTACCCGTCCGCGCCGCCGGCGGTCACCCCCATGTCGATCGACGACGTGGTGGTCAAGACCGTCATGCTCCTGGCCATCGTCGGTGTGACCGGCGCGGCGGCCTGGGTGATGGTGCCCGACGCGCTGCTCGGCGTCGCCTGGATCGGTGCCGCCGTCGTGGGCCTCGTGCTCGGCATGATCATCTCGTTCTCCAAGATGGCGAACCCGGCTCTGGTCGTCGCGTACGCGGTGGTCCAGGGTGTGCTCGTCGGCGCGGTGAGCAAGTTCTTCGAGTCGCTGTACGACGGCATCGTGATCCAGGCGGTGACCGCCACCTTCGGTGTCTTCTTCGTGATGACCATGCTCTACCGGGCGAAGGTCATCCGGGCGACGCCGAAGTTCGTCAAGGGCATGGTCGCCGTGATGGCGGGTCTCTTCGCCGTCATGCTGATCAACCTGGTGCTGGCGATGTTCGGTGTGAACACCGGTCTGCGTGACGGCAGCCCGCTGGCCATCGGGTTCAGCATCGTCTGCATCGTGGTCGCCTCGCTGAGCTTCATCCTCAGCTTCAAGGAGGTCGAGGACGGCGTCCGGATGGGCCTGCCGCAGCGCTACTCCTGGGTCGCCGCCTTCGGCATCCTGGTCAGCCTGATCTGGCTCTACATCGAGATGCTGCGCCTGCTGAGCTACTTCCAAGGCGACGACTGACCATCGCCGCCCAGCGACCGACCGGCGCCCGCCCCACCCGGGGCGGGCGCCGTCGTTCGAAGCCACCCCCGTCGCCCGGGCCGCAGCCGTCGACGGCGGCCATGATCGCCGGCTCCGGGCCGGTGCGTACAGTGCGGGGATGGGCGATTCGCAGGGGCGGGACGAGGTGGGGCGAGGCGTGGAACTGCTGGTGCGGCAGGTGGGGCACTGGCAGCACCCCCGCTGGGCGGCCCCCGCCTCCCGAGGCAACGTGTCCCGGGCGGACCTGGTGCACCGGTTGGTGCAGGAGATCGCCAACCTGGCCGCCGACGCGGAGGGGCAGCCGCGGCGCAGCGTGCCCCGGCTCGACAACGATCTCGTCCTGCCCGACCAGCTCCGGGTGGTCGCCGCCGACCTGCTGGCCGCCGGCCCGCCCGAGGAGACGCTGGCGCGGGCCGCGACCGAGGTGGCCGCGACCCGCACCGCGCTCTAGTCAGTTCAGGCGTTCGAGGACCATCGCCATGCCCTGCCCGCCGCCGACGCACATGGTCTCCAGGCCGATGGTCTTGTCGTGCCACTGCAACGCGTTCAGCAGCGTGCCGGTGATCCGGGCACCGGTCATCCCGAAGGGGTGGCCGACCGCGATCGCGCCGCCGGCCACGTTCAGCTTCTCCTCGGGGATGCCGAGCTGCCGGTACGACGGGATCACCTGAGCCGCGAACGCCTCGTTGATCTCCACCAGGTCGACGTCGTCGATGGTCATGCCGGCCCGCGCCAGCGCCTGCCGGCTGGCCTCGACCGGACCGAGCCCCATGATCTCCGGCGAGAGCGCGGTGACGCCGGTCGAGACGATCCGGGCCAACGGGGTCACCCCCAACTCCTCGGCCCGCTGGGCGCTCATCACGACCACGGCGGCGGCCCCGTCGTTGAGCGGGCAGCAGTTGCCTGCGGTGATCCGCCCGTCCGGCCGGAACACCGGCTTGAGCGCGGAGACCGCCTCCAGCGTCACCCCGGCACGCGGGCCGTCGTCGGCGGAGACCACGGTGCCGTCCGGCGTGGTGACCGGGGTGATCTCGCGGGCCCAGAAGCCGTCGGCGATCGCCTTCTCCGCCAGGTTCTGGCTGCGGACGCCGAAGGCGTCCATGTCGGCGCGGCTGACGTCGTGCACCTGGGCCAGGTTCTCGGCGGTCTGCCCCATGGCCAGGTAGACGTCGGGCAGCGCGCCCTCCTCACGGGGGTCGGTCCAGACCGGGGTGCCGGCCTCCGTACGGCTCTTGGAGCGGTCCCGCGCCTCGGCGAACCGGGGGTTCTCCCAGCGTCCCAGCAGGGCCTGTGCCTCCGGGGGCAGGACGTCGGAGTTGCCCCGGGCGTAGCGGGAGACGGTCTCGACACCGGCGGAGACGAAGACGTCGCCCTCACCGGCGCGGATCGCGTGCATCGCCATCCGGGTGGTCTGCAGGGACGAGGCGCAGTAGCGGGTGGTCGTGGCGCCGGGTAGGCCGTCGAGGCCCATCAGCACGGCCACCACCCGGGCCATGTTGAAGCCCTGCTCGCCGCCGGGCAGACCGCACCCCAGATAGAGGTCGTCGATCTCGCGTGGGTCGAGTTGGGGGATCTTGTCCAGGGCGGCCTGCACGATGGTGGCGGCGAGGTCGTCCGGCCGGACATCACGGAGGGAACCCTTGTGGGCCCGGCCGATGGGGGAGCGGGCGGTGGCGACGATCACGGCGTCGCGGGACGACTCAATCGGCATGGGCACACGCTAACTCGGCGGTAACTTGCAGCGGAAGTTTTCCGCAGTCGGGAAATGTCACCCCGCCGGGGCTGCCGATCGACCCAGGTCAGCGGCGAGGCGTCACCGCCGCTGCGGCGACCACGGCCGGCAGCAGTGCGTGCGCCCAGACCCGGTAGCCGTCCGCCGAGGGGTGGTAGCCGTCGTGGCAGAACGTGCCCGCGTCGGCCCGGAACACCGGACCGGTCTCGGTGGCCAGGTCGACGACCGTGCCACCGGCGTCCAGGACCGCGCCGGTCTGCGCCCGCGCCACCCAGCGCCCCACCAGGCCGACGACCTGACGCAGGGGAGGGGCGATCGCGCGTACCGCGCCCAGGTCCGGGCAGGTGCCGACGACGACCTCCACGCCCGCCTGGCGCAGCCGGTGCACGGCCGCCCCGAGGTAGGCGGCGGCGTCGGCCGGGCGGCGCATGCTGGTCACGTCGTTCGCGCCGACCAGGATGACCGCGACGTCCGGCCGCTCGCCGAGCAGCGCTCGGGCCACCTGGGTGGCCAGGTCGGTCGAACGGGAACCGGAGACGCCGACGCTGGACAGGTGCACCTGCCGCCCGGCGGGCCCCTCGGCGAGCAACTCGGCCAGTTGACCGCCGATGGTGTCGCCCAGCCGGTCGACTCCGACGCCGAGCGCCGAGGAGTCGCCGAGCAGCACCAGCCGCAGCACCGGCGCGTCGCTGCGGCCGACCGTGGCCCGCAACGCGAGCCCCAGCTCCGGCTGGGCGTACCGGCGGTTGCGCGCCGCCACGGCCTGTCCGGCCAGGACGGCGGCACCACCGAGCGTGCTGGCGAGCAGGGAGACGGCGGCGGTGCGGGCGACCCGGGCACCGGGAGAGAGCCCGGTCATCGTGTCGCTCCCAGGCGCGTACCGGCACACCGTGGCCCGTGCTGCGGCCTGATCCGCTCGATCATCTGAGTCCCTCCACTGCGGGTGAGTCGATCGCGGAGGCCGGCTGTGGCGTCGCGCCGCCCCCGAAGAAGCCCCGGCGGCGAAGCTGTGCCCACCGGCCGGCCGGCCCGCTATCCCTACCGCGGACCTGCGTGCCGCTGACCTCCGTCCCCGGGTGCTGGGCCGCTTTCTGAGCGGCCTTCGGCAATGACCGTACGCCTTCCGGGCGCGCGCGCGAAGGCCCGCGTTCGGCGCCCTGCGAGAGCGCGGAGACCACCGTGGGCAACAGGGCCGCGGCGGCGGCCGCGTAACCCTCGGCGGACGGGTGGAACCGGTCCCAGGCGAACATCCGCCCCGGCTCGGCGTCGAACCGGGGACCGAGCAGGTCACCGAGGGAGACCGTCCAGCCGCCCGCCGACACGACCGCGACGGTCTGGGCGGCGGCGAGCTGCCGGCTCCACCGCCGGGCCAGCCACCGCAGCGGCGGCTGGATCGGCCGGATCGCCCCCAGGTCGGGACAGGTGCCGACGACCACCTCGGCCCCGGCCGCCCGTAGTGCGCGGACCCCCTCGGCGAGATGGCGGATGGCCAGGGCGGGCGGCGTCCGGTTGGTCACGTCGTTGGCGCCGATGAGGATCACCGCGACGTCGGGATTGCACTCCAGGGCCGCCTCGACCTGGAAGCGCAGGCCCGCCGAGATGGCGCCGACCACGGCGAAGCGGTGCAGCCGGACCGGCCGTCGCAGCCGCCGGGACAGGCCGGTCGCCAGCAGCGCACCGGGCGTCTCGCGGCGGCGGTGCACGCCGTAGCCGGCGGCCGAGGAGTCGCCGAGCACGACCACGGTGATCGGCGTACCCGGGAACTTCGCACCGTAGACCCCGTCGCAGCGCGGAGGTGGCGCCTCGGCCATCGGGATGGTCCGCCGGGCCTGCCGGGCCTGGCCGAACAACACTCCGGTGGTGGCCACCGCGGCGGCCACCGAGGCGCCGGTGCCGATGGCCGCGAGCCGGGCCACCCGCCGCGCGCGCTGCCAGCGCGGACGCTCCGAGACGACGGAATCAACCACCCCCATGAGGCGACACTAGCGCGCGGGTACGACGGCTCGCTGTCGTCGAGGACTCTGCACGGATGCCTGGAAAACGACCGATCTGGGTACTTGGCGCTGCGGTGTCGTGTGACGGATCGTGGAGGTTGCGCCGGGCCGTCACGCTGCACGGTGGAGAGGAGCACGACGATGGCTAAGACGTTGAAACGGGGTGCGGCGTTCGTCGCCCTGGCCCGGGCGCTGACGGCCGGTGCCCGGGGCGGTCCGTCGATCGGCGCGCGGATCGGGGCGCTGCCCAGGATGATCTCGGCCACCGCCCGCGGCCAGTACGACGGCGGCCTGCGGCTGGCCATGATGACGGCGGCCACGGCCTACATCGTCTCGCCGATCGACGCCGTACCGGAGATGTTCCTGACGGTGTTCGGGCTGATCGACGACGCGGTCATGGTGACCTGGTTGGCCGGCGCGGTGCTGGCCGAGACCGAGCGTTTCCTGGAGTGGGAGGCGCGGGGCGGCTCCGTGATCCCGGGGCACGTGGTGCCCTGACCCGACGTACCCTGGGCGCGGGAATCACGCGATCACCCGCCCGGCCTCCGGCGCCGGCGCCGGAGGAAAGGGCACAACGAGGTGCAGTACTACGACAACGTCGTCGAGATGATCGGCAACACCCCGCTGGTGCGTCTGCGTACCGTCGCCGAGGGCATCCAGGCGACCGTGCTGGCGAAGGTGGAGTACCTCAACCCCGGCGGCTCGGTCAAGGACCGGATCGCGGTGCGGATGGTCGAGGACGCCGAGGCCGCCGGCATCCTCCGGCCCGGTGGCACCATCGTCGAGCCGACCAGCGGCAACACCGGTGTCGGGCTGGCCCTGGTGGCGCAGCTCAAGGGCTACCGGTGCGTGTTCGTCTGCCCCGACAAGGTCAGCCAGGACAAGCAGGACGTGCTGCGGGCGTACGGCGCCGAGGTGGTCGTCTGCCCGACCGCCGTCGCGCCCGAGGACCCCCGCTCGTACTACAACGTCTCCGACCGGCTGGCCCGGGAGATCCCCGGCGCCTGGAAGCCCAACCAGTACGCCAACCCGGCCAACCCCCGCTCGCACTACGAGACCACCGGGCCGGAGCTGTGGAAGCAGACCGAGGGCCGGATCACGCACTTCGTCGCGGGCGTCGGCACCGGCGGCACCATCTCCGGCATCGGGCGCTACCTGAAGGAGGCGTCCGGCGGCAAGGTCAAGGTCATCGGCGCGGACCCGGAGGGCTCGGTCTACTCCGGCGGCACCGGCCGGCCGTACCTGGTCGAGGGGGTCGGTGAGGACTTCTGGCCGGAGACCTACGACCGGGACGTGGCCGACGAGATCATCGAGGTGTCGGACAAGCAGTCCTTCGAGATGACCCGGCGGCTGGCCCGCGAGGAGGGGCTGCTGGTCGGCGGCTCCTGCGGGATGGCGGCGGTGGCGGCACTGGAGGTGGCCCGCGCCGCCGGGCCGGACGACGTGGTCGTGGTGCTGCTGCCGGACGGTGGCCGGGGCTACCTGTCCAAGATCTTCAACGACGCCTGGATGGCCCGCTACGGCTTCCTGGACAACTCCGGCTCCGAGCCGACCGTGGCGCAGGCGCTGGCCGCCAAGCCCGGTCAGCTTCCCGAGCTGGTCCACGTGCACCCCACCGAGACGGTCCGCGACGCGGTCGACTACATGCGCGAGTACGGCGTCTCGCAGCTCCCGGTGCTCAAGGCCGAGCCGCCGGTGGTGACCGGCGAGGTGGCCGGCTCGATCGCCGAGAAGGACCTGCTGGACGCGCTCTTCACCGGCCAGGCCCAACTGCACGACACGATCGAGCGGCACATGGGGCCGGCGCTGCCGATGATCGGTGGTGGCCAGCCGGTCAGCGAGGCGGTGAACCTGCTGGAGAAGTCCGACGCCGCGCTGGTGCTGATCGACGGCAAGCCCAAGGGCGTCCTCACCCGCCAGGACCTGCTCGCCCACCTCGGTGCCCGCTGAGGCACAGAAGAGGGCCCGATCAGCGATTGGGCGGCCAGCCAACGATCATCACGCTGCCTGGCCGCCCACCCGCTGGACATCGGGACGACAGTCGACGGCTTCGGCTCGCGGGTGCGGCGGTCAGCCGGCCTGGGGCTGGTCGGCCTCGAACAGGTCGCCGTACCGCGCCGCGCCGCGCACCGAGTCCACCGCGAAGGTGACGTGGCCGACGGGCACCCGCCCGCCGACGGCCTCGGCCACCCGTGCCGCCGCCGGCAGCGCGAAACCGCCGCAGAGTTCGATCAGCGCGACCCCCTCGGCCACCAGGTCCGCCGCCACGGCAGGGGCCATCGACGGGTCCGGCACGGGCACGAGGTAGGTGCGCTGGCCGTCGCGGTCGAGCACGACCCGGTCGTCGGCGGGGTCGCTCCCCGGATGCTCGTAGATGTATGCCCAGGCAACCGTCATGAGACGATTCCTCCTCGTCGATCAGGGGACGTCGAACGAGTTCTGACCATAGAAGTTGATCTGGACTTGAGGTCAAGCCGACGACGCAACCGATCGACTAGGCGAACAGCGCGTCGATCTCGGGGTAGCTGACCGACTGGTCCAGCGTGCGGTAGGTGCCCGACTCCAGCAGTTCCCGGGCCGCCTGCTTGGCCAACCCGTAGGCCGCCTGGGCGATCCCCGTGCCGACGCTGACCCGCCGCACGCCCGCCTCGGCCAGTTCGGCCACGGTGGGTCCACCCGGGCCGCCCATCGCGTTCACCGGCAGGGAGGTCGAGGCAGCCAGCGACGCCAGCGCGTCCAGGTCCAGCAACCCGGGCACGAACAGGCCGTCGGCACCGGCCTTCGCATACTGGTCGGCCCGCGCCCGCACGTCCGCCAGGCGCCCGTCCGGAGCCCCGACCTGCCGCAGATACACGTCCGTGCGAATGTTGAGGAAGAAGTCCGGCAGGCCGACCTCCTCGGCGGCGTCCCGCGCGGCCTCGATCCGCCGCGCCTGCACCGACGCCGGGAACAGCGTCCCGTCGGAGGCCCGGGCGTCCTCAAGGTTGATCCCGACAGCGCCGGCCGCCACCACGGCTCGTACCGTGGCGGCCACGTCCTCGGGCTCGGGTCCGTACCCACCCTCGACGTCGGCGGTCACCGGGACGCGGACGGTGGCAGCGATGCGGCGCACCGCGTCGGCCATCTCCGCTCGGGTGAGGCCCTCACCGTCGGTATGCCCCAGCGACCAGGCGACACCACCGCTCGTCGTCGCGATGACGGCCGCGCCGGCCTCCGCCACCAACGCTGCGCTGGCGGCGTCCCACACGTTCGGCACCACCAGGACCGGGGCGTCGTGCAGTGCCCGCAGGGTCCGTGCCTTCTCGACCAGCAACGGGTCTGTCATACCGATCCTCTTCTCACGTCGAACTCGGCTGCCTGCTCGGGCCGCGCCTCGCCGGGGACGGCCGCGTGGCAGCGCAGGTCAGAGTCTGCCGACCTGCGGGGCGTGGGGCTGGCGGTTTCTGGACCTGTACGTCGAGACGGCCTGCGACCTGCGGGTACCGGATTGTGTTGGTCGGGCAGCGGCCGATCCGCGAGGTCGACTGCCGGCACGGACTGTTCCCTACAGGTCGCGGGCGTAGCGGAGCTGGGGGGTGGTGACGGGGCCGACGACCTCGTCCCGCTCGACGCCGGTCGGCTGCCAGTCGCCGCGCTCGTAGAAGCGGCGGGCGTGGGTGTTGTCCCGCATCACCCAGAGCATCGCGCGTTGCCAGCCGCGCGCCCGCATGTCGTCCAGCGCGTCGACCATCAACGCGCGGCCGATGCCCCGGCCGCGTTCGGCCGGGTCCAGGTGGATGGCGTGCAGCAGCCCGACCGCCGCTTCGCCCTCGTCGTCCGGGCCGAGATAGCTGAAGCCGGCCAGCCGGCCGTCCCGCTCGGCCACCGTCATCCGGTGGTCGGCCCGCTCGTACGGCCACCGGGCCGCCCAGTACGCACCCAGGGCCTCCGGCGTCGGGTCGGCCAACGCCTCCGGCGGCAGGAACGACGAGTACGCGGCGACCCGCGAACGCTGGTGGAGCCGGCCCACCGCCATCAGGTCGTCGACGGTTGCGGCACGCAGCGTGACAGTCACTCAGCCGAGGGTACCCGGCGGGGCGGCACCTGAACCGTGGTCAGATCCTCCGCGATCACCAGATCCCCGTCGAAGTGCCGGCGCGCCTCCTCGGCGAAGCGGAGCGGGTCGGCGTAGCGCTGGGAGAAGTGGGTCAGCACGAGCCGGCGTACCCCCGACTCGGCCGCCACCCGCGCGGCCTGGCCGGCGGTGAGGTGCCCGACCTCGGCGGCGAGTGCCGCCTCCGACTCCAGGAACGTCGACTCGATCACCAGCAGGTCGGCCTGGTCGGCCAGCGCGTACACGCCGTCGCAGAGGCCGGTGTCCATCACGAAGGCGAACCGCTGCCCGGGGCGGGGCACGCTCACCTCCTCCCGGGTGACGCGACGCCCGTCCCGGTCGAGGTGGCCGACGCGCTGCAACTCGCCGACCGCCGGCCCGTCGACGCCGTACGCGGCCAGCTTCTCCGGGAGCATCCGGCAGCCGTCCGGCTCCACCAGCCGATACCCGTACGTGTCGACGGGGTGCCGCAGTCGGCGGGCCTCCAGCGTGCCGCAGTGCAGCGCGATGCGCTGCCCGTCCGCCTCGATCGGGGTGACGGCCAGCTCGGCGGTCTCGTGGAAGGAGCTGGCGTGCCGCAGGCGGGCGAAGTACTCGGCGCCCTCGGCGGGGAAGTGCACCGCCACCGGCCGTGAGACCCGGTCCAGGGAGAGGCGCTGGATGGTGCCGGGCAGGCCGAGGCAGTGGTCGCCGTGGAAGTGGGTGACGCAGATCCGGGTCAGGTCGGTGGCGGTGACCGTGGTGTGCAGCAGTTGCCGCTGGCTGCCCTCGCCTGGGTCGAAGAGGATCACCTCGTCGTCCCAGCGGAGCACGTACCCGTTGTGGTTGCGGGCCCGGGTCGGTGCCTGACTGGCCGTCCCCAGCACCACCAGCTCGCGCATCGACACGGCGACCTCCTGGGCTGACCCGGACAAAGGGCGACCCCCGGGGTGTCCGCGCTGGCGCGGGCCGACTGGACTGAGTCGGCACCCCGGGGGTCGGGTGGCTTGTCGTGGATTCGCCGCACCGCTGCCACACGGTCTCGACGCTTGTTACTGCCCGCCTGCGAACAGACGGTCACTGTCGAGGACAGCGGCTAGCGGACAGCCACCTCACGAGTCCGATTGCTATACAAGTCTGGACCACCTCCTTTCACGTGTACCGCCACGTTATCCAGCGGCGGCCGCACCGGCAACGGATTTCGATCACATCCGTCGGGGCGGGCCGTGCCGGGCGTCCCGGTCAGTCCTGGGAGATGCCGATCGGGCCCTTGCGGGGGCCGTCCGCGCTGGCCGGCTGCACCGCCAGCGAGGGGAAGTCGGCCAGGTCACCCTCCGGTTCGGCGTCCCACTCGGGGAACACCAGGTCGCTCTGGAGATAGAGGCAGAGCAACTGGGCCAGATGGTGCAGCCCGTCCAGGTGGGTGCGCTCGTGCCCGTGGGTGGCGTCGACGCCGAAGCCGAGCAAAGCCACCCGCGCGTGGGCGCCTGCCTCGACCGCCGCCGCCACGTCCGAGCGGTAGTAGTCGAAGACGTCGCGGACCAGGTCGACGTCGTGTTCACGGGCGATCGCCGCGAGGTTCCGGGTCAGGTGGTAGTCGAACGGCCCCACCCCGTCGCCCATCGCCAGGGTGGCGGCGTTCTCCCGGGACTGCTGCCCGGGGGCGACCACGGCCGCGTCCACCGAGACGATCTCGGCCACGTCCGGGTCGAGCCCGTGCGACGCGCCGTGGCCGATCTCCTCGGTCACGGTGACCAGCAGGTGCGCGGTGACGGCGGGCTTCACCCCCGCGTCGACCATCGCCTTCATCGCCGCCAGCACCGCCGCCACGCCGGCCTTGTCGTCCAGGTGCCGCGACTTGACGTAGCCGCTGGGCGTGACCGTCGGGTTGGGCAGGAACGCCACGAAGTCCCCCGCGTCTATGCCGAGCGCCCGCAGCCCGGCGATGTCCTCCACCGGCTCGTCGATGCGTACCTCGACCTGATCCCAGCCGATGCCCTGCTCGTCCACCGCCTCGTTGTAGCGGTGCCCGCTGGCCTTGAGCGGCAGCACCTGACCGGTGACCACCCGGTCCAGGTCGTCGGTGAAGACCCGGACGTGCGCGCCCTCCGCGAATCGGGCGCTGTGCGTACCGATCGGGTTCAGCTCCAGCCGACCGTTCTCCTTGAGCCGCTTGACCATCCCGCCGATGGTGTCGGTGTGTACCACGATCGCCCGGTCCGCCCCGGTCTCCCGGGGGCCGGGCAGGCAGGCGCTGAGCGCGCCCCGGCGAGTCAGCGTCGACGGGATGCCGAGCGCCGACAGGCGCTCGCCGACGTACTGCTGCACGTGGTCGGTGCGCCCCGACGGGCTCGGGATGTCCAACAGCTCGACCATCACCTGACGCAGATAGTCGAGGTCGATGGGGAGCGGAGTGGTCTTGCGTACGGTCATGCCCCAGATGGTGCCGCACCGGCCGGGGTCCACAGCCGTTGCGGTGCCCGAGTCCCGGGGAAAAGCAGGTCCACGAAGCGTTCGGCGGTCGGCTGGGGCTCGTGGTTGGCCAGCCCCGGCCGCTCGTTGGCCTCGATGAAGACGTGTTCCGGCCGGTCCGGGGCGGGTACCAGCAGGTCGAGCCCGGTGACCGGGATGTCCAGCGCCCGACTGGCCGCCACGCACGCCTCCGCGATCATCGGGTGCAGCTCCCCGGTGACGTCGTGGATGGTGCCCCCGGTGTGCAGGTTCGCGGTCCGGCGCACGGCCAGCACCAGACCCTCGGGCAGGACGTCGGTGAGCGCGTACCCGGCCTCGGCGACCACGTCCCGGGTCATCTCGTCGAGCGGGATGCGGGACTCACCACCCGTGGCGGCGGCCCGACGCCGGCTCTGCCGCGCGATCAGCTCGGTGATGTCGTGCACGCCGTCGCCGGTGATCGAGGCGGGTCGGCGTACGGCGGCGGCCACCACCTCGTGGTCGATCATCACGACGCGCAGGTCCTCACCGGTGCACAGCTCCTCCAGCAGCACCTCGGGACAGAACCGGGCGGCCAGTTCGACGGCGGCGGCCAGCGTCTCGTCGGTGCGTACGCCGACGGTGATGCCGTTGCCCTGTTCGCCACGGGCCGGCTTGACCACCAGGTGGCCCACCTCCGACAGGAACTCGGCGTCGGCGGCGTCACCGGTGGCGGTCCGCCCACGCGGCACCGACAGGCCGGCCTCGGTCAGGATGCGACGGGTGACCCGCTTGTCGTCGCAGCGGCTCATGGCCACCGCCGAGGTCAGCTCGGAGAGCGACTCCCGGGTGAGGATGGTCCGGCCGCCGCTGGTCAGCCGCAGCTCGCCCCAGGCCGCGTCGGTCACCTCCACCCGGATGCCCCGGCGCATCGCCTCGTCGGCGACGATCTTCGCGTACGGGTTGAGCTCGTCGTAACCGGCCGGCATGGCCGGCAGGAACAGCCGCTCGTTGATCGGGTTCTTCCGCTTCACGCAGAGCGTGGCGGTGCGATAGAAGCCGAGCCGCTCATAGAGCCGGATCGCCCCGGCGTTCTCGGCGAGCACGGAGAGGTCGACGTACGCGCGCCCCCGGGCCACCAGCCGGGTGGCCAGCTCGGTGATCAGCGCCTGGCCGGTGCCGGGCGGCGCCTGGTTGAAGTCGACCGTGAGGCACCAGAGGCTGGCCCCGTTGTCCGGGTCGTCGAAGACCGCCACGTGGTCGACGCCGGTGATGGTGCCGACGATCTCGCCGGTCGCCGCCTCCGCCACCAGGTGCAGGAAACGGTCCGTGGCGGCGTTGTCGACCAGGATGTCCACCGGGGCGGTGACCATGCCGTTGGCCGCGTAGATCCGGTTGACCGCGTCCGCGTCGGCGGCGTCGCGCAGCCGGCGGATGCGTACCCCGGGCAGCTCGCCACGCCCGTTCACGGCGGCCGGGGTGTCGGCGTTACCGGCCTCCTCGCTCGTCCCGTCGGCCCGACGCGGACCCGACCGGGCCCCGCCCAGCGGCAGCCGGAAGGTCAGCGACGGGTCGATGAACAGCTCGTCGGGCAGCCGGGACACCAGCACGTGCGGGTCCCGCAGATAGATGCAGATGTCCCGGGCTCCGGCCGCCTCGGAGCGCAGCACGTCGGCGACGGCGGCCTGGTCGGCGAAGGTCTGGCCGAAGACCAGCCGTCCCCACCCGCAGTCGAGGATGACGCCCTCGTCACCGCCGGAACGGTCGTCGTCGGTGGCGTCGCCGCCGGTGTTCGCGGCGATCGGATCACCGCCCGGCCCGACCCGCTCGTACCGTCGTCCCGCGCCTCGACCTCGGTCGGTCCGGGCCACCCCGGTCGCCAGGGTGTCGGTCACGGTCAGTCGATTCCGTGGCTCTGGAGCCACATTTCCAGGAGTCCGAGTTGCCACAGCTTGTTTCCGTTCAACGGGGTCAGTTCGGCGTTGGGCGCGTCGAGCAGGGCGTTGACGTAATCGGTGCGGAACAGGTCGCGGCGGCGGGCCTCGGGCGCGGAGAGCGCGTCCCGTACCCGGTCGAGGAGCTTGCCCTCCAGGTGGGTGAGGCCCGGGACCGGGAAGTAGCCCTTCGGCCGGTCGATGACCTCGTGTGGCAGCACCCGGCGGCCGATCTCCTTGAGCACCCCCTTGCCGCCCTGAGCCAACTTCAGCTCCGGCGGGCAGGCGGCGGCCAGTTCGACGAACTCGTGATCCAGGAAGGGCACCCGGGCCTCCAGCCCGTGCGCCATGGTCATGTTGTCGACCCGCTTGACCGGGTCGTCGGTGAGCATGATCTGCGTGTCGAGGCGCAGTCCGGCGTCGACGGCGGTCTGCGCGCCGGCCCGTGCCAGGTGTGCGGCGACGAACTCCCGCGCCGGGTCGGCGTCGGTGAGCCACTCCCGGTTGAGCACCCGGGCCAGGCCGCTCGCGTCGCGGTCGAAGAAGGCCCGGGCGTACGTGTCGAGAGCCTGCTCGCGACCGACCTCCGCCAGCGGCGGGTACCAGTGGTAGCCGCCCAGGATCTCGTCGGCGCCCTGGCCGGACTGGACCACCTTGACGTGCCGGGAGACCTCCTGGCTGAGCAGGTAGAACGCGACGCAGTCGTGGCTGACCATCGGCTCGCTCATGGCCGCGACGGCGGCCTCCAGCGGCGGCACCAGGTCCTGGGCGGCGATCCGGAGCTGGTGGTGGTCGGTGTCGAAGGTCTTGGCGACCACGTCGGAGTAGCGGAACTCGTCGCCCTCCCGGCCGCCGACCGCGTCGAAGCCGATCGAGAAGGTGGAGAGACCGCGCTGCCCCTCACCGGCGAGCAGGGCGACCACCAGGCTGGAGTCCAGGCCGCCGGAGAGCAGTACGCCCACCGGCACGTCGGCGACCATGCGGCGCCGTACGGCGGTGGTCAGCGACTCCAGCAGCGCGTCCTGCCAGTCCTTCTCCGACCAGCCGGAGTGCTCGTCCCGGCGCAGGAAGGACGGGTCCCAGTAGACGCGCTCGTGGGTGGCGCCGTCGGGCTCGTAGACCCGGACGGTGGCCGGGGGCAGCTTGGTGACGCCGCGCAGGATGGTGCGCGGCGGCGGCACGATGCTGTGGAAGCTGAGGTAGTGGGCGAGCGCCACCGGGTCGATGGTGGTGTCCACGCCGCCACCCGCCACCAGGGCGGGCAGGGTGCTGGCGAAGCGCACCACGCCGGGCGACTCGGCGAGGTAGAGCGGCTTGATGCCGAGCCGGTCCCGGGCCAGCACCAGGCGGCCGGTGTCCCGTTCGGTGATCGCCACGGCGAACATGCCGATCAGGTGGTCGACGAAGTCGAGCCCCCACTCGGCGTACGCCTTGATGACGACCTCGCTGTCGCCGCTGGAGAAGAAGTGGTGGCCCTTGGCCGCCAGTTCGGCGCGCAGCTCGCGGTAGTTGTAGATGCAGCCGTTGAACACGCCGGTCAGGCCGGCGGCCGAGTCGACGATCGGTTGGCCGCTGGCGGCCGACAAGTCGATGATCTTCAGACGGCGATGGCCGAGGGCGACCGGTCCCTGGGCCCACACCCCACCACCGTCAGGCCCCCGGTCGCACATCGTGGCGGCCATTCGCTCCACCGTCCCGACGTCGGCACGCGACGCGTCCCGTCGGAACTCCCCAGCCAGTCCGCACATGCGAGCCAATGCTGCCAGAGGTTGTTGCGATTCGCCTGTTGAGACCATGACGGTCGTGTAACAGCATTGCTAGAATCCGCGCCCGCACGATCAGCCGGACGACATCTGCCGGCGAGAGCGGGCAGAAGATGCCCGACTGCGGAGATCTGTCCGACTTGCCCCGCCTGTCGGCCTGTGACGAGCGCCGCAATTTGGATCATCGCGCCCGGTGCGTACCGGCCCGCCCATCGGGCGAGCCGGTCGCAAGAGGGTCAGCCGGTGGTGCGTGCCACGCCGACCGGGCAACTCAGCCCGTTCGGGCCGTGGTTGCAGTAGCCGTTCGGGTTCTTGGTCGGTGCCAGATACTGCTGGTGATAGTCCTCGGCAAGGAAATAGTCGCCGAGGCGGCTGATCTCCGTGGTGATCTCGCCCTTGCCCGCGCGGGCCACGATCGGCGCGAACGCCTCCCGGGACGCCTCGGCGGTGGCGAACTGCTCGTCGGTGGTGGTGTAGATCGTCGAGCGGTACTGCGTACCGACGTCGTTGCCCTGGCGCATGCCCTGGGTCGGGTCGTGGTTCTCCCAGAAGACCTTGAGCAGGTCCTCGTAGCTGATCGTCGCGGGGTCGTAGACGACCTGGACCACCTCGGCGTGCCCCGTCCCGCCGGAGCAGACCTCCTCGTAGGTCGGATTCGGGGTGTAGCCACCCGCGTATCCGACGGAGGTGGTGTAGACGCCCGGGAGGGTCCAGAACAGCCGCTCGGCACCCCAGAAACACCCCATGCCGAACACGGCGACCTGGGAGCCCTCGGGGAACGGCCCCTTGAGCGGGGTGCCCAGGACCTCGTGCCGGTCGGCGACCGGCATCGCGATCGGGCGGCCGGGCAGGGCCCGGTCAGGGGAGATCATCTCGGCCTTCATGCTGCGGAGGAACACGGTGGAACTCCTTTCGTACCTTCCCCGCGTGCAACACCGGCGGACCCCACTTCCTTACCCGCCCCGCGCTCGCTCAGGCGCTGTCCGCCAGGGCGTGCCGCACGCGCTCGGCGTACGCGGTCGCCTCGGCGTCGTCGGCGTAGCGGGTACGCGGCCAGAAGAAGCCCCGCAGGCCGTCGCCCTTGGTCCGGGGCACCACGTGGGTGTGCAGGTGCGGCACCGACTGGGACACCTTGTTGTTCATCGCCACGAACGTGCCGCCCGCGCCCAGACCGCTCTCCACCGCGACGCTGAGCCGCCGGACCAGCCCGAAATAGCCGGCGAGTGACTCCGGCGGCAGGTCGGCGAGGGTGACCAGGTGGGTACGCGGCACCACGAGCACGTGCCCCTTGAACACCGGACGGGTGTCCAGGAACGCCACACCCTCGTCGGTGTCGACCACCCGGAACGCCGGCACCTCGCCCGCCACGATCCCGCAGAACACACATCCCGCCATCGGCTCAGGTTATGGCCGGGTCAGCTCGTGCGCTGACAGAGCGTAGCCACCAGCGAGAACCAAGCCGAGATCGTTGCCGGCGTCGAAGCCGACGCGCAACAACCGTCGATGCAGTTCGTCCATTGGTCAGGTGGCCAACTCTGGGAGCTGCCGCTCCCAGAGGGCAACCAGGCGTCGGGAAGTCAACCGCCGGATCCGGGGCCAGTCGGCACGCAGCAGGGCGGCGTTGACGTAGCGCACGATGTCCTCACGCTGGCCGCAGTCCAACAACGTGCGATACAGCGTCAGACGCTGCCGTGCGTCGCTCACGTCGAACTCGGTCAGACCGGACCATGCCAGCCGCACCGGCAGGGCGACGCGACCGTTGGCCGGCCCGGCCAGCAGCGACAGCGAGGGCGGGACGCGCTCGGCCGCGCCGATCAGGCGGGATGGCAGGGTCTTGGTCGAGTTCACCCGCCCAGTATCGCCCACAGGTCCGACATCGTGGGCCGGGCGAATCGGTGAGTCGGCTCCCATACGCTGGGACGCGGGGGAGGACTAACGTCTGCGTCATGACCCACGGCTTCGAGACGCTCGCGATCCACGCCGGCCAGGACCCGGAGGCCCGCACCGGCGCGGTGATCCCACCGATATACCAGACCAGCACCTACGCCCAGGACGCCGTCGGTGCGCCCCGGCTCGGATACGAGTACAGCCGTTCCGGCAACCCCACCCGGGACTCGCTCCAGGAGTGCCTGGCCGCGCTGGAGGGCGGGCCGGTCGGTCTCGCCTTCGCCAGCGGGCTGGCCGCCGAGGACACGCTGCTGCGGACCGTCTGCGGTCCCGGCGACCACGTGGTGATCCCGGACGACGCGTACGGCGGCACGTACCGGCTGTTCGCCAAGGTGGCCCAGCGGTGGGGGCTGACGTACACCCCGGCGAAGGTCTCCGACCCGGACGCGGTGCGGGCCGCGATCCAGCCCGGCACCACCAAGGTGGTCTGGCTGGAGACGCCGACGAACCCGCTGCTCGGCATCGCCGACATCGCGACCCTGGCCGCCGTCGCCCACGACGCCGGGGCGCTGCTGGTGGTGGACAACACGTTCGCCTCGCCGTACCTGCAACAGCCGATCGCCCTCGGCGCGGACGTGGTCGTGCACTCCACCACCAAGTACGTCGGCGGTCACTCCGACGTGGTCGGCGGGGCGCTGGTGGCGGCCGACGCCGGGCTCGGCGAGGAACTGCGCTACCACCAGAACGCCATGGGCGCGGTGAACGGCCCGTTCGACGCCTGGCTGACGCTGCGCGGCATCAAGACCCTCGGGGTACGCATGGACCGGCACTGCGACAACGCCGAACGGATCGTCGGCTACCTGGACGGGCACGCCAAGGTGGCCGAGGTCCTCTATCCGGGCCTGCCGTCGCACCCCGGTCACGAGGTGGCCGCCAAGCAGATGCGCCGGTTCGGCGGCATGATCTCGTTCCGGGCGGCCGGGGGTGAGGAGCACGCCGTCGAGATCTGCAACCGGGCCCGACTCTTCGTGCTCGCGGAGTCCCTCGGCGGGGTGGAATCCCTGATCGAACACCCGGGTCGGATGACACACGCCAGCGCTGCCGGCTCGCCGCTTGAAGTTCCCTCCGATCTCGTGCGACTGTCTGTCGGCATCGAGACGGTCGAAGACCTGCTCGCCGATCTGGAGCAGGCGTTGGGCTGACCGCTGGCTGGGGAGGGTGGCCGTGCAGGACATCATGCCGACCTGGGTCGGGGCGACCGCCAAACAGATCGCCCGGGGCGTACGGCGGGGCGACGTCTCCGCCACCCAGGTCCTGGCCGACCATCTCGACCACGTCGCGAAGGCCGACGTCGACCTCGCCGCGTTCCGGACGGTACGCGGCGGGGAGGCGGTCACCGAGGCGGAGAAGGTCGACGAGCAGGAGGACCTGGGCAACCTGCCGCTGGCCGGTGTGCCGGTGGCGGTCAAGGAGAACACCCCGGTGGCCGGGGTGCCCACCTGGAACGGTTCGGCCGCAGTGCGTACCCCGGTGGCCGAGGCCGACCACGAGGTGGTCCGCCGGCTGCGCGGCGCGGGCGCGGTGATCCTCGGCGTCACCCGGATGCCCGAGCTGGGCCTCTGGGGGGTGACCGACGACGGCACCGCGGTCACCCGCAACCCCTGGGACCTGGGGCGTACCCCGGGCGGCTCGTCGGGCGGCGCGGCGGCGGCGGTCGCCGCCGGGCTGGTGCCGATCGCCCACGGCAACGACGGTCTCGGCTCGATCCGCATACCGGCGGCCTGCTGCGGTCTGGTCGGCCTGAAGCCCGGCCGGGGCGTGGTGCCCTGCCAGCTCGGCGCGGAGGACTGGTTCGGGCTGACCGAGCACGGCATGCTCGCCACCACGGTCGCCGACGCGGCGGTGGGTTTCCAGGTGCTCGCCGGCCGGGCCCAGGAGAAGCTGGTCCCGCCGCAGCGGCTGCGGGTCGGGGTGTCGCTGCGCTCCCCGGTGCGCGGGGTCTCGCCGGACGCACCGAACCGCGACGCGGTCGCCGCCGCCGGTCGGCTGCTCGCCGCCGCCGGGCACGACGCCGTCCCGGCCGACCCGGTCTATCCGACCGCCCTCGGTTTGCAGGGCATCGCCACCTGGTTCGCCGCCGCCGCCGCTGACGTGCGGGCCGCCGGCATCGACCGGCGGGACCTGCAACCCCGTAGCCGCCGGCACGTCACGTTCGGCGAGTGGGCCTGGCGGCGCGGGTACGTCCGGGAGGCCGACCGGTCGGCCTGGCGTGAGCGGTCCATCGGCTTCTTCGCCGACCACTCGGTCGACCTGCTGCTCACCCCGGCGCTGGCCAGCGCGCCGCCGCCGGCCACGAGCTGGTCGTCCCGGTCCTGGCGGGCCAACATGCTGGTCAACATCAGGTACGCCCCGTACGCGGCACCGTGGAACATCGCCGGGCTGCCCGCACTGGTGGTGCCGGTGGGTCGCCGTCCGGACGGCCTGCCGCTGGCCGTGCAACTGGTCGGGCCGCCCGGGTCGGAACTGCTGCTGCTCGGCGTCGCCGGCCAGTTCGAGATGGCGGCCCCGTGGCCCCGGCACGCACCCGGCTACCCGCGCGTCGGAACGGGGTCACCGGCAAGCGCGTGACCGTGCGTACCGCCGCGGGTGGCTCGGCCGACGAGGGCGGCTCGGTCGACGTGGCCGGCGCGGCCGGTGGACGCCGGCCGCCGCCGTACCGGACGTGCCCTGGTCGGCGTCCGCGCCGGTCCGGGCCGTGAGGGACCCCGGTGGGGCGGGTGGCACGATCGGGGCATGACGGAACTGGTCAGCCTGGACGACGTGCGGGCGGCGCGGGAACTGCTCGCCGAGGTCACCCGCACCACCCCGCTGGAACCCTGCCGTCCGCTGAGCGCGGCGCTCGGCGGGCCGGTCTGGCTCAAGTGCGAGAACTTCCAGCGCGCGGGGTCGTACAAGGTGCGCGGCGCGTACGTGCGGATCTCCCGTCTGTCCGCGCCGGAGCGGGAGCGGGGGGTGGTGGCGGCCAGCGCCGGCAACCACGCGCAGGGGGTGGCCCTCGCCGCCGGGCTGGTCGGCGCGCACGCCACGGTCTTCATGCCGGTGAACGCGCCGCTGCCGAAGGTGGCGGCCACCAAGGGGTACGGCGCCCAGGTGGAGCTGGTCGGCGCCACGGTGGACGAATCCCTGGTGGCGGCGCAGACGTACGCGGAGCGCACCGGCGCGGTGCTGATCCACCCGTTCGACCACCGGGACGTGATCGCCGGCCAGGGCACGGTCGCGTTGGAGATCCTGGAGCAGTGCCCCGAGGTCAGGACGATCGTCACCGGGGTGGGCGGCGGCGGGCTGGTCTCCGGGATGGCGGTGGCCGCCAAGGCGCTGCGCCCCGACGTCCGGGTGATCGGGGTCCAGGCGGCGGGCGCGGCGGCCTTTCCGCCCTCACTGGTGGCCGGTGAGCCGGTACGCCTGCCCGACTTCTCCACCATCGCCGACGGCATCGCGGTCGGTCGACCCGGTGACGTCACCTTCACCCACGTCCGCAAGCTCGTCGACGAGATCGTCACGGTCACCGAGGAGGACATCTCCCGGGCGCTGCTGATGCTGTTGGAGCGCGGCAAGCAGGTGGTGGAGCCGGCCGGCGCGGTGGGGGTGGCCGCGTTGCTGGCCGGGGCGGTCGAGGTGGAGCCGCCGGTGGTGGCGGTCCTCTCCGGCGGCAACATCGATCCGCTGCTGATGCTGCGGGTCATCGAGCACGGCCTGGCGGCGGCCGGGCGCTATCTCCGGGTGACCGTCCGCTGCTCGGACCGGCCCGGGCAGCTCGCCTCGCTGCTGCGGCAGATCGCCGAGCACCGGGCCAACGTGGTGGACGTGGAGCACCAGCGGGCCAATCCGCACCTGCGCCTCGGTGAGGTCGAGGTGGCGCTGTCGGTGGAGACCCGGGGCGTGGAGCACTCGGACACGCTGATCAGTGCGTTGCGGGCCAGCGGCTACCAGGTCTCGATCGCACCAGAGGCGTGACACCGCCCGGTGTCACGCCTCTGGGTTGCTGCGACGGCCGACCCTTGCCGGGGCGGCGGGTGGCTCAGCCGGAGAAGGGCTCGAAGCTGACCACGGTCACCTTGATGTCCGCGCCGCTGGGCGCGGTGTAGGTGCAGGCCTGGCCCGCCTTGCCGCCCAGGATCGCCTGGCCGAGGGCCGACTCGGGGCTGTAGACGGTGAGATCGGTGGTCGAGGCGATCTCCCGCGAACCGAGCAGGAAGGTCTCTGTGTCGTCGGCGTCGTCGTCGAAGTAGATCGTCACGACCATCCCGGGTGCCACGGCGTCGACGGTCGGCGCCTCGCCGACCTGGGCCGTGCGGAGCAGCTCCTTCAAGTAGAGGATGCGCCCCTCGGCCTTGCCCTGCTCCTCACGGGCGGCGTGATAGCCGCCGTTCTCGCGCAGGTCGCCTTCCTCGCGCCGCGCGTTGATCTCGGCGGCGATGACCGGCCGGTTGGCGATCAACTCATCGAGCTCGGCCTTCAGGCGGTCGTAGGCGTCCTGGGACAGCCAGGTGGCGGGCGCCTCGTTGCCATTGGACACAGGCGGTCCTCCTCGGTTGTGCGGGCTGGCTGACAGGTGAACCTCCAAGTTACCAGTGCCGTACGACAAGGAGTGTCGGTGATCACGCTGGTGCGCTGGGCGGCCCCGGGCCGCGCGGCGACTCGACCGTCGCCTCCCCGCCGCAGGCCGGGTGGGTCCGGCCCGTCGTCGCGACGGGTTCAGGCCACCGTCACGGGTGGGTCCGGCCCGTCGTCGCGCGGGCGTTCGGCCTGCCGTCCCGGCGGGTGCGACCGGCCGTTCCGGATGGGTTCAGACCGCCGGTCGGCAGCGGACGACCTCGCCGATGAAGGGGCGGGCGCTGGTGGCGAGCGTGTGCCGGACGGTGACGCTGCGCTGCCCGTCGGCGGCGGTCACCGGGATCTCCTCCCGGGCCACCTCCGCCCCGGCGTGGTCCCGGGCCCGCAGCGCGCAGACCGCCGAGCCGCCCGCCGGCAGGTTCACCCGGAAGTTGACCACCACCTGCTGGTCGGTGATCTCGCCGTAGGTGATCACCTGGGCGTCGTAGGCCGGGTCGCCGTACTGCCGGTAGAGCCGGAACGAGACGGCGGTGAGCGCCACCAGCACGGCGATCACCAGCAGCGTGGTCAGCAGGCGCCGACGTCGACCCGGCGTGCGGCGGCGACCGTACCGGCCGGGCGGGAACACCGGCGCGGTCGATGCAGGTGTGGCGTGCGTCTCGGTCACCGGCGGGTATCTCCTGGCGTCGTTGTCGGGCCCATCGGCAAGAATGGCAGAGCGCCGTCGTTCCTGTCCGATCGGGCATTGCTGGTCCTGGGGTCAAATATGACAGGCCGGTACGGGCCGGGACCGCGACGGGGGAGGATTCCGGCAGGTCAGCGGTGTGGCCCGTGGCCCGCCGGTGGGGCAGAGACGAGGAGCGCCGACCGTGGCAGAACAACTCCGGCTCATGGCCGTGCACGCGCACCCAGACGACGAGTCGAGCAAGGGCGCCGCGACCATGGCCAAATACGTCGCCGAGGGGGTGGACGTGCTCGTCGTCACGTGCACCGGCGGCGAGCGGGGCAGTGTGCTCAACCCCAAGCTGGACCGGCCCGAGGTGTGGGCCAACATCGCCGACATCCGCCGGGCGGAGATGGACGCGGCCCGCGCCATCCTCGGCATCGAGCAGGCCTGGCTGGGCTTCGTCGACTCGGGCCTGCCCGAGGGCGACCCGCTGCCGCCGCTGCCGGAGGGCTGCTTCGCACTCCAGGACGTCGAGGTGGCCGCCGGTCCGCTGGTCCGCCTGATGCGGCAGTTCCGCCCGCACGTGGTCACCACGTACGACGAGGAGGGCGGCTACCCGCACCCGGACCACATCATGTGCCACAAGATCAGCGTGGCGGCCTTCGAGGCGGCCGGTGACCCGGAGCGCTACCCCGAGCTGGGTGAGCCGTGGCAGCCGCTCAAGCTCTACTACGACATCGGCTTCTCCAAGGGCAAGATCCTCGCCCTGCACGAGGCGGTCCTGGCCACCGGCGCCGCCGAGTCGCCGTACGCGGAGTGGATCACCCGCTGGGAGGACCGGCCGGACAAGGGGCCCCGGATCACCACTCGGGTCGAGTGCGCCGAACACTTCCCGGTCCGGGACGACGCGTTGCGGGCCCACGCCACCCAGGTCGACCCGGACGGCTTCTGGTTCCAGGTGCCGATGGAGCTGCAACAGCGCGCCTGGCCGACGGAGGACTTCCAGCTCGTACGCTCGCTGGTCGACTCGCCGCTGCCCGAGTCGGACCTGTTCGCGGGCATCCGGGAGACGGCCCATGCCCGCTGATCCGGCGGCGGGCTACCCTGGTCGGACATCGCACTCCGGAGGAATCCCATGTTGACCGCTGCTCAGGTGCTCGCCCAGAACAATTTCGGGGACACCCGCACGGGGGGCCTGGCCGGTCCGATGGGCCTGTTCCTCATCCTCGTCCTGGGCACCGCCACCGTGCTGCTGATCCGCAACATGAACTCCCGGCTGCGCCGCCTGCCCGACCACTTCCCCGGTCAGGAGCCCGCCCCCGCCGAGTCGGGCACCGCGCAGCGAACGGTCGGTGATCCGACAGATGAGAACGTGATGCTGGATTCATCCGGTGACGCTCCCAACCGGCGTCAGCAGGGTCGCGACGGCTGATCGGGGCATGATTCACGCTGAACCGGATGGTCGCCCCCTGTTGCGACCTTCCGGTTTGGCTTAGCCTTCCGCCGGGAGGACCAGACGTCCTCATGCCGTGCGCGGGAGGGGGCGCCGATGACCATCGCAGTCGTTTCGGCCCTCCGCGCGCCCTGTTACCGCCCGGCGGGAGTGGGTCGGTGACCTCCGGCAGGGCCGGTCATCCGCTCGACCGGCCGGAGGGCCGTCGCACCCCGATCGGGGTGCACCTGCTGACGGCCGCCGTCGTCCTCACCGCCGTGGTGGCCGCCGTGGTGGGGCTCAGCGTGCCGGTCGGGCTGCCGGCCGACGACCCGTTCGGGCCGTACGGCGGGCTGACCCGCTTCGGCATCGCGATCGCACTCTTCGCACTGTCGCAGTTGGCCCGGCTGCGGTTCCGGGCCGCCGCCGGGGTGGTCTCCATCACCTGGGCCGAGGCCGCGCTGATCGTCTGCCTCTATCTGGTGCCGCCCGGATGGCTGCCGGGCGCGGCCCTGATCGGCATGATGCTGGCCTGGACCATCCTGTCCGTGGTGGACGAGGGCAGGTCCACCTGGGACGTGGTGCGCATCGCCGCGTCCCAGACCGCCGCCGTCGCCCTCGCGGTGTCGGTCACCACCTCGCTTGGTGAACCCCTGCTGGCCACTCCGACCCCGGCGCTCGCGCTCGCCGTCGCCGCCGGTGCCCTCACGTACCTGCTGGCCGGTGCCTGGCTCGGCGGGGTCATGCTGGCGCTGCGACACGACATGCCGATCGGGCGACCGCTGCTGGGCGCGTTGCGGGGCAAGCTGCTGATGTTCGTCGGCAACGTGGTGGCCGCCCTGCTCGTGGTGGCACTGATCGAGTTCGATCCACGGTGGCTGGTGCTGCTGCCCGCGCCGCTGTGGCTGCTCCACCAGACCTACCGGCAGCGGCTGCGCGACGAGCGCGAACGGCGTACCTGGCGGTCGTTCGCGGAGGCGACGGCGGCGCTCAACCAGCTCGACGAGCGTGGTGTGGCGACCGCCGGGGTGACCGGCGCGCTCACCGTGTTCGAGGCGGAGCTCGTGGACGTGGAGGTGGTCCGGGGCGACGGTCGCTGGCGCCGCTACCGGGGCGATCCCAGCGGTCAGGTGGTCGACCGGGAGATCGCGCCACCCGGCGACGACGAGCCTTCCCCGGACGAACTGCTCCGGGACCTGTCGGTCGGCGAGAACCGGGTCGGCCGACTACGGGTCCGGCTGCCCCGCACGGCGCCGCCCACCGACCGGGAACGGCACGCGCTGGTCGCCTTCGCCGAGGCGCTCTCCGCCGCCCTGCACGACGCGGCCACCCACCGTGAGCTGCGGGTGGTCACCGCGCGTTCCTCGTACGAGGCGGTGCACGACCCGCTGACCGGGCTGGCCAACCGGACGGCCATGCTCGGCCAGGGCGACCAGGCGCTGCGGAAACTCGGGCACGACCACCCGGTGGCCCTGCTGCTGCTCGACATCGACCAGTTCAAGGAGGTCAACGACACGCTCGGGCACGCCGCCGGTGACCAGCTCCTGCGGTTGACCGCCAACCGGCTGGGGGCTCTGACCCGCGGAGGCGACCTGCTCGCCCGGCTCGGCGGCGACGAGTTCGCGCTGCTGCTGACCTCGGTCCCGGTGCTCGGCGACCGTACCGCCCCGATGGCGTACGCGCTGCGCCAGGCCCGCGAGATCACCGAGCGGCTGGCCGCGCCGACCGAGGTGGCCGGGGTACGGATGTCCGTCGAGGTGTCCGTCGGCGTGGTGGTGGCGTCGGCCGGCACCGCCGACCTGACCGAGCTGATGCGCCGGGCCGACATCGCGATGTACCAGGCCAAGTCCGGTGGCGGCAGCGTGGCGGCGTACGACGGCTCCCGGGACGCGGCCAGCACCGACCAGCTGGCGCTGCTCGCCGAGCTGCGGGAGGCGTTGCTGACCGACGATCAGCTCGTGCTGGTGTTGCAGCCGGCCGTGGACCTGGCCACCGGCGCGCCGACCGGGGTGGAGGCGCTGATCCGCTGGCGACATCCGCGCCGGGGCTGGCTGGGGCCGGCCGACTTCATCCGGCCGGTGGAGAACAGCGAGCAGTTGGGCAGCTTCACCCGCTACGTGCTGGACAAGGCGCTCGGGGTGGCGGCCGGCTGGGCCCGGGAGGGCCTGGACATCCCGATCTCGGTCAACCTCTCCGCCCGCAGCCTGCTCGACCACCGCCTGCCGGCGGAGATCGCCGACGCGTTGCGCCGGCACCAGGTCCCGGCCGACCGGCTGGTCCTGGAGATCACCGAGACCGTGGTGATGAGCGAGCTGGAGGTCATCGACCAGGTGCTCAGCGCGCTCCGGTCGATGGGCGTGCAACTGGCCGTGGACGACTTCGGCACCGGCTTCTCCTCACTGGCCTTCCTCACCCGGATCCCGGTCGACGAGTTGAAGGTGGACCGGTCGTTCGTACTCCGGATGGCGGACTCGCCGGAGGCGGCGGCGATCGTCCGCAGCACCGTCGGGCTGGCCCACGAGCTGGGGCTGCGGGTGGTGGCCGAGGGCGTGGAGACCGCCGCCCAGCGGTCGGCGCTGGCCGAGCTGGGCTGCACCGCCGCCCAGGGCTACCACTTCTTCAAGCCGATGCCCGCCGACAAGATCGGTGCCGTGCTCGGCTCCCTGTCCCGCCAGAGTCCCAGCAACGTCCTGCCGCTGCGCGCCGACGGCGCCTCCTGACCGCGACCCGCCTGTCCGCCTCCTGGACGGGACGGACGGGCGGCAGTAGTGCGTCAGCCGGCATATGGCAGCGAAGCGCGCCGCATCAAGGCTGCCACCCGTCCGTGGCGACCCGCTGGTAATCCGCTACGCCGCGTCAGTCATTGTGGGTTGCCGGCCAAGGGCGGCCGGGCCGTGAGAACGGTGATGACCCGGCTGCCCTGCTCGACCCAGCGTCGACTCGTGGGACAGATCCAGTCGGCGACTTGCAGCGAAGTTTGGTACAGGCTGACCAGGGGCCGATTGAACATCGGTTCGTGGTGGGCCATCCGGTTTCGTGCCTCGTGTAGCGAGCCGACCGCATCGAAGACCGCTGCACGCCGCTGACGAGGAAAGGCCTTGTGAAGGCAGGGATGCCACAGCCCACGGTCGTACCGACGAGCGAGAAGAAATCGCCAAAAACCAAGGTTCAGTTCTGCGACGACGCGTCCAGGCGTTTCGGGCCGTCCGTTACGTACGGCACGAGCCCTCGCCTTGGCGATGTCTCCGATCGCCTCGGCGGACAGGAAACCGTTCGGTAGCGCTGAAGATCGGGGATTGAGATACCAGCATCGCTCGCCGAAGGTTCGGGCAGACCAGGCTTCGAGTTCGCAGTGTATGGCGTTTCGTAACAGCACTTCGACGTGGCCCAAGGTTGCCGAGAGCGCTGCCGTGACCTCGACGTTCCACTGATACAGCGCGAGTGCTGCCCGCAGATCGCCGCCGCATGCCAGCTTGTACGGACCAAGGCGCTCAGGTGAGAGGCGCTGTTCGAGTGCCGCCAGCTCTTCCGGTTGCATGCCCCGTCTCCCGCTCCTGGTCAAATTGCGCTATCGTTGAGCACGAAGACCCCGGTCCGCCTCTGCCTGCGAGGGCATGCCGCCGGGGTTTTGTATGCGCTAAGTCCCGATCAGATGGGCTGCGGGCTGTTCTAAGGAATGATCACCGGAGCCTACGCTGCCAATCGTAGGGCCCGACGATTGGCAGCGCAAGTCCTAGCTGTGCTCGATCTTGCTCCGGAGTTCATAGAGCGACTTGCCGCTCGGCACGTGGACGTAGGTCCAGCCGTTGATCGTCGTGCCGGTCTGCTCCGCAAGTGCTCGTGACGGAGTTGAGAACGACCTTCCGTCCGCAAGCTTTAGCCAGCCTCGCGGCGTAACGGTTGCCTCGTGAACCATGCGTCGTCTCGGTTGCTCGTGCCGCAGAACGTCTCCGGGGGTGAGGACGCCGGCGTTGATCAAAGGCAACAGGGCTCCTGGCCGTTGCGGCAAGCGCCTTGTGGTTGGTGCGGCTCTTTCCTGCGGTTCCTCCGAGTCTTCCCTGAGAAGCAGGCGGCGCAGCACATCGTTCGGTGTGTCGACCAGTGGCTCGCAGTGCTGCTGCAGGAAGGCGAACACTTCGTCATCGACCTCGATGGTGCGTCTTGCCATTAGGGTCCCCAGTCTCCCGATCGTCGCAGCTCCGCTAGCTTACCTGACGATTTGAAGATTGAGCTGTGCCCGCCGCAGCGCTGACCGACTACGGCGGGCCGAGGAGGAAGCCACGCCAGCAGCGTGAAGCCTCGGCGTGAGAGGGTGGGAGTCGTGAATCGGCTCTCTGGCAGCACTTCCCCGTACCTCCTCCAGCACGCGGACAACCCGGTCGACTGGTGGCCCTGGTGCGAGGAGGCGTTCGCCGAGGCCAAGCGCCGTGACGTGCCGGTGCTCATCTCGGTCGGTTACTCCGCGTGTCACTGGTGTCACGTCATGGCGCACGAGTCGTTCGAGGACGCGGGCGTCGGCAAGTTGCTCAACGAGGGCTTCGTGTCGATCAAGGTGGACCGCGAGGAGCGGCCTGACGTCGACGCCGTCTACATGACCGCCACCCAGGCGATGACCGGCCAGGGCGGCTGGCCGATGACGGTCTTCGCCACCCCGGACGGCACCCCGTTCTTCTGCGGGACGTACTTCCCCCGGGCGAACTTCGTCCGGCTGCTGGAGTCGATCGGCACCGCCTGGCGGGACCAGCGCGACGCCGTACTGCGTCAGGGCGCCGCGGTGGTGGAGGCGATCGGCGGCGCCCAGGCCGTCGGCGGGCCCACCGCCCCGCTCACCGCCGACCTGCTCGACGCCGCCGCCGACCAACTGGCCGACGAGTACGACGAGACCCACGGCGGCTTCGGCGGTGCCCCCAAGTTCCCGCCGCACATGAACCTGCTCTTCCTGCTGCGGCACCACCAGCGCACCGGCTCGGCGCGGAGCCTGGAGATCGTCCGGCACACCTGCGAGGCGATGGCCCGGGGCGGCATCCACGACCAGCTCGCCGGTGGCTTCGCCCGGTACGCGGTGGACGAGCACTGGACCGTGCCGCACTTCGAGAAGATGCTCTACGACAACGCCCTGCTGCTTCGGGTCTACACGCAGCTCTGGCGGCTCACCGGCGACGCGCTGGCGCTGCGGGTGGCCCGGGACGTCGCCCGGTTCCTCGCCGACGAGCTGCACCGTCCCGGCCAGGGCTTCGCCTCGGCGCTGGACGCGGACACCGAGGGCGTCGAAGGGCTCACGTACGCCTGGACGCCGGCCCAACTGGTCGAGGCGCTCGGCGAGGAGGACGGCCGCTGGGCCGCCGACCTCTTCACGGTCGTCGAATCCGGCACCTTCGAGCACGGCAAGAGCGTGCTGCGGCTGGCCCGGGACGTCGACGACGCCGCCCCGGAGGTCCGCGCCCGCTGGCAGGACGTGGTCCGACGGCTGCTGGCCGTCCGTGACACCCGCCCGCAGCCGGCCCGCGACGACAAGGTGGTGGCCGCCTGGAACGGGCTGGCCGTCACCGCGCTCGCCGAGTTCGTCCGGCTGGTCGAGACCGCCGGCCGGATCGGCACCGAGGGCGAGGCGAACCTGCTCGACGGGGTCGTCATCGTCGCCGACGGCGCGATGCGCAACACCGCCGAGCACCTGGCCCGGGTGCACGTGGTGGACGGGCGGCTGCGCCGCGCCTCCCGGGACGGCCGGGTCGGTGAGCCGGCCGGTGTGCTGGAGGACTACGGCTGCGTGGCCGAGGCGTTCTGCGCCATGCACCAGGTCACCGGCGAGGGGCGGTGGCTGGAGCTGGCCGGCCAGTTGCTGGACGCCGCCCTGACGCACTTCGCCGCACCCGACGGGGCGTTCTACGACACCGCCGACGACGCGGAGCGCCTGGTGGCCCGGCCCGCCGACCCGACCGACAACGCCACCCCCTCCGGCCGCTCCGCCATCGCCGCCGCCCTGGTCAGCTACGCGGCGCTGACCGGGGAGAACCGGTACCGGGAGGCGGCCGAGGCGGCGTTGGCCACCGTCGCGCCGATCGTCGGGCGGCACGCCCGGTTCACCGGGTACGCGGCCACCGTGGGCGAGGCGCTGCTCGCCGGCCCGGTCGAGATCGCGGTGGTCACCGGGGACCCGGCGAACGATCCGCTGGTCGCGGCGGCGTACCGGCACGCCCCACCCGGTGCGGTGATCGTCGCCGGGCAGCCCGACCAGCCGGGGGTGCCGCTGCTGGCCGGTCGGCCGCTGCTCGACGGGCGGCCCGCCGCGTACGTCTGCCGGGGTTTCGTCTGCCAACGGCCGGTGAGCGGCGTGGACGACCTGGTGGCGCAACTGCGCTGACACCGGTGTCCGCTGGCCGGCACCCCGATCGGCCCGGATAGGCTGACGCCGCTATGGATTCCCGTACCGGTCTGCCTGTTGTCGGCATGGTGGGTGGCGGCCAGTTGGCCCGGATGACCCACCAGGCCGCGATCGCCCTCGGCCAGTCGCTGCGCGTGCTCGCCCTCACCCCGGACGACGGCGCGGCGCTGGTCGCCGCCGACGTCCAGTACGGCGACCACACCGACCTGGCCGCGCTGCGCACGTTCGCCAAGAGCTGCGACGTGGTCACCTTCGACCACGAGCACGTGCCCACCGAGCACATCCGCACCCTCACCGCCGAGGGGGTGAAGCTGTTCCCGCCCGCCGACGCACTCGTGCACGCCCAGGACAAGCAGGTCATGCGGGAGCGGCTCGGCGGGCTCGGCGCGCCCAACCCGGCCTGGCGACCCATCACCGCCCCGGCCGACGTGGTGGCCTTCGGCGACGAGGTGGGCTGGCCGGTGATGCTCAAGGCGGCCCGCGGCGGGTACGACGGCCGGGGCGTGTGGCCGGTGGCCGACGCCGCCGTCGCCGACGACCTGGTGCGGACCCTGCTCGACGGCGGGACGAAGCTCATCGTCGAGGAGCGGGTGGCGTTGCGCCGGGAGTTGGCGGTGCAGGTGGCCCGCTCACCGTTCGGGCAGGTCGCGGTCTATCCGGTGGTGGAGACGGTGCAGCGGGACGGCATCTGTGTCGAGGTGCTGGCACCCGCGCCCGACCTCGCCGAGGAGTTGGCGGTCTCGGCCCAGCAGCTCGCCATCGACCTGGCCACCGCGCTCGGCGTGGTGGGCCTGCTCGCGGTGGAGCTGTTCGAGGTGGCCGATCCGGCGGCCCCGAGCGGCAGCCGGATCGTGGTCAACGAGCTGGCGATGCGCCCGCACAACTCCGGGCACTGGACCATCGAGGGCGCCCGGACGTCGCAGTTCGAGCAGCACCTGCGGGCCGTGCTCGACTACCCGATGGGCGACACCGGGCTGACCGCGCCGGTGGTCGTGATGGCGAACGTGCTCGGTGGCGAGCCCGGCGGAATGTCCATCGACGAGCGGCTGCACCACCTCTTCGCCGCCGTACCGACCGCCCGGGTGCACCTGTACGGCAAGCAGGTCCGTCCCGGTCGCAAGATCGGGCACGTCACGGTGCTCGGCGACGACCTGGACGAGGTACGCGCCCGGGCCGCACGAGCCGCCCGCTGGCTCCGCGACGGCGCGGAGTGACCGTACGCGTCGTCCGCGCGACGCCGCGAAGTGACCGTACGGGCCGTCCGTCACCGGCTCCGCGATGCTGCGGAGTGACCGTGCGGGCCCCGCAGGTGTGAACGAGAGGGAGAACAGCGTGAGCACCGTCGGTGTGATCATGGGTAGCGACTCGGACTGGCCGACCATGAAGGCGGCTGCCGACGTGCTCGCCGAGTTCGAGGTGCCGTACGAGGTCGAGGTGGTCTCGGCCCACCGGACTCCGGTGAAGATGATCGACTACGGTCGAGCCGCCGCTGGGCGGGGCATGAAGGTGATCATCGCGGGTGCCGGTGGTGCTGCCCACCTGCCCGGCATGATCGCCTCGGTCACGCCGTTGCCGGTGATCGGCGTGCCGGTGCCGTTGAAGCACCTCGACGGCCTGGACTCGCTGCTGTCCATCGTGCAGATGCCGGCGGGGGTGCCGGTGGCCACGGTGTCGATCGGTAACGCGCGCAACGCCGGGCTGCTCGCCGTACGCATCCTGGGCATCGGTGAGCCGGCGCTCGTCGATCGGATGTCGGCGTACCAGGCGGATCTGGAGCAGCTCGTCGCCGAGAAGGACGCGGCTCTGCGCGCTTCGCTGTAGGAGCGCTGTGTTAGGAGGGGTCCCCTGCTATGCACGAGGCGTTAGCAGGGGACCCCTCCTTACATCCACCCGGCCCGGTTACCGCATGCCGCGCAGCGCCGTCTGGAGGCGTTCCTGGGCGCGGCGGCGGCGTTCGTTGCTGGCGCCGAGCACGAGCAGCAGGAGACCGACCGGAATCAGCACCAGCCACGGCCCGAGGCTGAACAGGGCGTGTACGGCGGCGATGGCGGTGACCACCGCGCCGACGATCACCGGCGCCTGCTGACGGGTCATGGAGCCGAAGACCAGCACCGCCACCGCACCGAGCAGCAACAGCACCTGCCGCAGCGTGCTGGAGTCGGTGGCCAGCACGATCGCCAGGGTGGGTACGAAGGCCGCGACCAGCGCCGGCCCGTACGCGACCCAACTGCTCAGGTCGGCCCGCTGCCGCAACTCCAGCACCCCGACCAGCAGCGCCAACGCCGCGAACGGCAGCGTGTACGCCTCGGGCAGCGCCACGTCGGCGACCCACATCAGGATCCACCAGGCGGTGATCTCGCAGATCACCACGCCCCAGAACAGGATGCGGCGTTCCATCGGCCGTCGACCGGGCCGGGTGGCGGCGAGCCCGAGGACCGCACCCCAGGCGGCCAGCAGGGCGGCGATGTGCCGGGGCGAGTCGAAGGCCAGTGCCAGCGCGATCAGTGCGGCGGCGTACCCGCTCCACTCCACCGTCGCCGCCTCGCGCCGTGCCTCGGGGCGACGGAACCGGGGCAGGATGGCGGCGAAGACCTGGAGGGCCGCACCGACCGCGAGTACGCCGAACGCCGACCAGACCGGGGCGAGACCTGCCACCAGCCCGGCGGTGAGCACCAGGAGCTGCGCCTTGAGCGAGGCGAACAGCCAACCGAGGATGCGCGCCCGGGAGGTGGTGCCGTACAGGGCGGCGACCACCCCGACGGCGACCCCACCGGCGAGGGTGAACAGGGTCAGCTCCCGGGTGGCGAGGCTGCCGGCGAGTCCCGCCCCACCGGCGGCCAGCCCGATCACGAAGACCAGGACCCGGGCCAGCCGGATCGACCGGGCCCGCTCCTCGATCGGGGGCGGCGGGGTCAGTGCCAGCCCCAGCATCGAGATGGCGAACACCGCCAACGCCGAGAGGGTGCTCGCCGGCCAGCCGCTGCCGAGCGCGACCGGGGCGATCAGCAGGGTCACCGCGGCGCCGGGCAGCACCACCGGCACCGCCCGGGTACGCCGACCGCCGCTGAACCCGGTGGCGGCCAGGGCTGCGGTCACGGTCAGCAGCAGCGCGGTGAGCACATGGGTGGGGTTCACCGCGGCCGGCGGAGGGTTCAGCAGCTCCGGTGGGGGCCCCTGCCAGATCCGGCTGAGCGTGCGGTGCGGGTCGACCAGCGCGGCCAGCAGCGCCGGGGCGATCGAGACCAGTGCCAGGATGACCGGCAGGGTGGCGGCGGCCAGCGCCCCGGCGGCGGGGCTGACCCGCCACCGACGCCGTCCGCCGTCGTCGGGCAGCCGGCGCAGGGCGCCGTCCAGCAGGACCGTCCACCGACGCACCGGCTGCGCCGCGCCGACCGGTGGTTCGGTGGCCCCCCGTACCAGTTCGGCGAGCACCCCGAGCAGGGCTGCGGCGGCGGCGTACACGCCGATCGGCAGGTGCACGGGCACGGCGGCCAGCGCGGTCACGCTCGCCCCGCCGACCACCCCGGCGCTCGCCCAGGGCAGGTACTGCGGGACCTGGCGGCGGACGGCGGCGATGGCGGCCAGCCCGAGACTGGACGCGGCCAGGCCGGCGGTCAGCACCACCTGGGTCGGGTGCCCGAACTCGACGGCCAGGGCGGCGGTGGCGCCGGGCAGCGCCAGCAGCGCGGCACCGGTGCCGGCTCCGCCGATCTGCGCCAGGTGCGGCGGCATTCCCTCGACGTGGATGTCGTCGACCAGCGGCTCCGCCATCGACCGGGCGAGCGCCGCCACCACCGCACCGATCAGCACCACGCTGGCCAGAGCCAGCGCGGTCGTCCACGGCCGGACCAGACCGGCGCCGGTGGCGTGCAGCGCCACCACCCCGGCGGCGGTGATCCGGGACAGCCCGGCCCGGGGGTCGACGGCGGCGACCGCGGCCATGCCGAGGACGGCGGCGACCATCGCACCGATCACCACCGGTGACCACCAGCTCAGGTTGAACGCGGCGGCGGCGCCGATGGTGGCGAGCACCACTGCCGCGTTGGCGACGTCGTAGCGCCAGGGCGACGGCAGCAGGATGCCGGCGGCCAGCGCGAGCAGCAGCAGTGCGATCGGTCCCTGCCACGTCGTACCGCCGGTCGGTGCGGCGGGCCAGCCGGTGAGGTCGCCGTTCCAGATCGGGCCGGGGGTGGCCAGCACGCCCACGCCACCGCGCAGCGCCATCCACCCGGCCAGCAGCCCGATCAGCACCCCGCCGACGGCGAGGCCGAGCACCGGTCCGCGCCGCCACTGCTCGGGCATGGCCCGCGCGGCCACCGAGACCACCAGGACCAGCGCGGCGGCGACCGCGAGTTGTCCGCCCGGTGCCAGCACCGTGCCGATCCGCAGCAGGGTGGCGACCAGCGCCGCGGTGACCGCTGCGGCGGCCAGGTCGGAGCCGTCCATCGTGGCGTCGGCGCGACGGCCGCTGTCGATCGACGGGGCCAGGAAGAGCAGCACGGCGGAGACCAGCAGCAGCGCGCCCACCCAGGCGTCGGCCACGGTGGCGCCCGGTGCGCCGAAACCGGCGGCGGCGACCACCAGCGCGCCGAGGCCGGTACCCACCGACAACGGCGTCGGAATGTGGCGCTGGGACACCTGCACGATGGCCGCGTAGCCGAGGGTGACGCAGACGGCGAGGAAGCTGGCCGCCAGCACCGGGACGGTCACCTCCCGCAGCGCTGCGGGAGTGAGTATCGGGTCGGTGGGCAGGGTCGCCGCGACGAAGGCGGCGACCGCTCCGGGCAGGGCGAAGGCCGCGCCTCCGGCAGCCCAGGCGGAGACGGTGTCGGCCGTCGCCGGGGCGAGCCGGATCCGGGGCGCGGCGGCGATCAGGATGCCGGCCAGCACGAGGGCGAGCAGCACGGCGGCGGTCGACGCCGGGCGGGCCAGGGCCGCGCCGGCACCGGCCAGACCGACGCCGGTGGCGGCGATCGCGTGCGCCAGGGCGGCCCGGGGGGTACGGGCGGAGAGGCCGACCGCCCCGATCCCGATCGCGGTCACCACCATCGGCCAGGGCGCCAACGCCCAGGACAGCCCGAAGGAGGCGGGTACGGCGAGCGCGGTCAACGCGGCACCGGTCACCGCGAACTCGCGGCGGATCTCCGGCGGCAGGGCCAGCACGGCGGCCACGGTCAGCAGGAAGGCGCTGGTGGCGAGCTGCCAGGCGGCCGGTCCCACCGATGCGGCGAGTTCGGCCGGGTACCGGTCCAGGTCCGCCGCCCAGGCCGGCAGGGCGGCCTGGATGGGGGCGAGCCCGGCCCGCAGGGCGCTGCCGGCGACCAGCACCCCGGTGACCGTCAACGCGATCGCGGAGGCGAGTTGCGGGCCACGGCGGGCGGACTCCGGCACCGCCCGGACGGCCAGGCCGGTAACCGTGATGACGGCCGCGATCAGCAGCAGGGCGCGGCCGGGCAGGGCCACCGAGGCGATCCGGCCGAGCGCGCCGATGACGGCCAACGTGAGCACGCCCGCACCGATGTCGGGCAGCGGCGGCCGTCGAAGCACCAGCGTCCCGGCCAGGCAGACGGCGGCGGCCAGCAGCAGCACCAGACCGGCCACGGTGGCGCCCGGCACGGTGGTGGCCTGCACCAGGGCGGTCACCGCGTACGCGATGGCGACCGCGACCGCGACGCCGTGCAGGACCCAGGTCAGCTCCCGCAGCCCGGGTACCGGCCGGGTAGGCGTGGCGGTACGCCCGGCGTTGATCGGGTTGAGCAGCTCACCGGCCTCTTCCGGCGCTCCTTCGGGCCGTCCCTCGGCCTGCCGCTGGCGGGGCGGGGGCGTTCGGCCGGGTGGGCTCGGCTCGTCGGCGGGCAGCTGCTCCACGGTGACCGGGGAGCGGGCCAACCAGAGGTCGAGCAGGGCCACCACGGTCAGCACCAGCGCCCAGCCGACTGGTCCGCTGATCCGGTCGTACGCGAGCAGCGGCACCACCGGCTGGGCGGCCAGGACGGTCGCGAAGCGGGGTGCGCGCAGTCGCGTCCAGCCGGCGTACCCGACCGAGACGGCGGCGGTGACCGCGAAGATCACTCCGGCGAAGACCGCGCCGGAGGCACCCCCGGCGCCGATCGCGTCGACGGCCCAGAGTGCGTACCCGGCCAGCGGCACCAACAGCAGGCCCACCGCCGCGATGGTCTCGGCGGTGGAGGTCAGTCCACGCCGGACCAGCACCGGCGGGGCGAGCAGCATGAGCACGGTGGCGAGCAGCAGGATGCCGAGCCGGGACAACGCGTCCATCGAGCTGGTCGCGACCACCGCGAAGACCACCGCGGCCACCCCGAGCAGCAGTGCGCCGAGCCCGAGCGGGATGTTCTGCACCTCGCGCGAGGAGGCTTCCGGCGGGTGCTCCGGGTCGTCGGCGTCCAGCCAGACCGGCGCGTCCGGAGGCGGCTCGCCGGCCCCGAAGGCGGCACCCTGCCGGGGCACCCGTGGCGGGGCGTCACCACCGGCCGGGCCGTACGTCGCCCGGCTGCTGCCGTCCATGGGCGGCCGACGCCTGCCGTCGACGGGTTGCTTGCGGGCCGTCGAGGTGCCGCCGTCACCGGCCGGCGTCCGCGTCGACCGGGTGGCACCGTCACCGGACGGCGCGCGCGTCGTCCCGGGGGAGTCGTCGGCGATGCGCGTCGGACCGGTGACACCGTCTCCGGTGGGCCTGTGCGTCGAGCCGGTGACACCGTCATCGGTGGGGACGCGCGTGGACCCGGTGGCGTCGTCGCCGGCAGGCATGCGGGCCGTCGAGGTGGCACCGTCGCCCGGTGGCGTACGCGTCGCTTCGGTGGCGTCGTCGGTGGGCTGCCGCCGTGGCGGCGGGGTGGTGCGGTCGGTCGTCGCGGCCGTGGTGGTGGTGCCGTCGCCCGGGGCGGTGCGCGGCGGGCGGCGGCGCAACACGCGGCGTGACCGGCCGGACTGCTTGAGACGTTCGTCACCCGAGTTGCCGGCGTGCGCGAGGATGTCCCGCTGGAAGATCGCGGCCTGCATCTTGGACGCGAGTTGCCGTTGCTCACTGGCGATGGCGGCCTCACGGGCCTTCATCTCCGCGATGGACCGCTCGATGTCCGCCAGGTGCTCGGCCCATTGTGGCTGGTGGGCACCGCAGCGCGGGCAGCGGACGGCCGGCTTGATCTCCTGGCCGCACGAGGAGCACTGAAAGTTCGCCACGACACCCCTCCACCCGCAGTGTGGATTCCCACTGTCGCAGCATGCCCAATGCAGCCCAGGAATTCGACCGTTGTCGGCGGGTCACACACCCAAGATCGACCAGCCCCGAGCCGAACCCCCCGACCCGAACCCACCGGACGGAGCCACACCCGGCCCGCCGAGCCACCCGGCCCGCCGAGCGAAGCGAAGGCCCCGATCTCACCCCGCGCCGGGGATGGACCGACTCACGCAGACTGCGGGAAGTCAGGTTTTCCGGGGGAGCCCACCCGCGCAGGGATCAAGCCTGACCGCCCGGAGCGGGTGGGCTCCCCCGGAAAACCCCACCCCAACAACCGAAAACAAGATCAGGGCCGCCCCATCCCCCGATACTCCCACCCCGCCTGCGTCCACAGTGCCGAGTCGAGGCAGTTACGCGCATCCACCACGCGCCGCCCGGTGACCAGTTCGCCGAGCGCGCTCGGGTCGGCGTTGCGGAAGTCCGCCCACTCGGTGAGGACGCAGACCAGGTCGACACCGGTCACCGCCGCGTTGATGTCCGGCTCGTAGGTCAGCTCCGGCACCGCCCGGCGGGCGTTCTCCATGCCCTGCGGGTCGAAGACGTGCACCTCGGCACCGGCCTTGTGCAGCAGCGCGGCGACGGCGAGCGCGGGCGCGTCGCGTACGTCGTCGGTGTTGGGTTTGAAGGTCGCCCCGAGGACGGCGATCCGGGTGCCGGATAGGTCCGGGCCGGCCGGACCGGACCGGCGGCCGAGCAGGTCGGCGGCGAGCTGGAGTACCCGGGTCCGTCGACGCAGGTTGATCAGGTCGACCTCGTGCAGGAAGCGCAGCGCCTCACCCGCGCCCAGCTCCTGGGCCCGGGCCTGGAAGGCGCGGATGTCCTTCGGCAGGCAGGCGCCGCCGAAGCCGAGCCCGGACTGGAGGAAGCGGTTGCCGATGCGGGGGTCGTACCCGATGGCCTTGGCGAGCTGGGTGACGTCGCCGCCGGCCGCCTCGCAGACCTCGGCCATCGCGTTGATGAAGGAGATCTTGGTGGCCAGGAAGGCGTTCGCGGCGACCTTGACCAGCTCGGCGGTGGCGAAGTCGGTGACCACCAGGGGCACCTCGCGGTCCTCGGTGGCGGCCAGGTCGAAGACGCCCTTGTGCGCGGCGTAGAGCATGCCGTTGGCCCAGTCGCTCTTGACGCCGACCACGATCCGGTTCGGCCGGAGTACGTCGTCGACGGCGAAGCCCTCCTGGAGGAACTCGGGGCTCCAGGCCACCTCGACGCCTAGGTCGATGGAGGCGTGCTTGCCCACGAGCTGTTCCACCCACTCGGCGGTGCCGACCGGGACGGTGGACTTGCCCACGATCAGCGCCTTGCGGGTCAGGTGCTGGGCCAGGCCGGTGACCGACGCCTCGACGTACGACAGGTCGGCGCCCATGCCGTCGGCGCGCTGCGGGGTGCCGACGCAGATGAAGTGCACGTCGCCGAAGTCGGCGGTCTCGGCGATGTCGGTGCTGAACCGCAGCCGCCCGGCGGCCAGGTTGCGCCGGAGCAGCTCGTCCAGGCCGGGCTCGTGGATCGGCACCTCACCCGCGTTGAGCTTGGCGATCTTGTCGGCGTCGACGTCGAATCCGAGCACCTCGTAGCCGAGCTCGGCGTAACAGATGGCGTAGGTCGCGCCGAGATAGCCAGTGCCCAGGAAGGTCACCCGAGGTCGGGAGGCACCCGAGGGGGGTGTCACCGAGGCGATGGCGGGCATCGGCTGGGTGTTCGGGTACGGGATGGTCACGCCTGTCTCTCCGCTCGCACTGGCGGCGCGTGGTCGCGTCGCGGTCCGCTGCGGCACCTGGCGGGGCACCGGAGGGGGGTCGTTCTGCTGTCTGTGCTCCATCATCGCCGAGCGGCGTCGATGCGCCGTTCCGGCTTAGCCTACGCGCCGGTAACATTTCTCGGACGGTGGTGACTATCCTTCAGTCTGCGCGATGGCCGTCCAGGTGACGCTACAGACTGCGCATAGTAGCGCTGAAGGGGAGGGGCCGGCATGCCCGCAGAGCAGTCGTTCGATGTGTATCGGTTGCCCGAGGAGCACCAGGCGATCCGGGAAGCCGTCCGTGAGGTCTGTACGGCGAAGGTGGCGCCACAGGCCGCCGAGGCCGACGAGACCGGTGAGTTCCCCACGGCGTCCTACGACGCGTTGCGGGCCGCCGACTTCCACGCCCCGCACATTCCCGAGGAGTACGGCGGGGCGGGTGCCGACGCGCTGGCCACCGCGATCGTGATCGAGGAGGTCGCCCGGGCCTGTGCCTCGTCCTCCCTGATCCCGGCGGTGAACAAGCTCGGCACCATGCCGCTGCTGCTGGCCGGTTCCGACGATCTCAAGCGCCGCTACCTGACCCCGGTCGCCGCCGGCGAGGCGATGTTCTCGTACTGCCTCTCCGAGCCGGAGGCCGGCAGCGACGCGGCGTCGATGACCACCCGGGCGGTGCGCGACGGCGACACCTGGGTCCTCAACGGCGTGAAGCGGTGGATCACCAACGCCGGGGTGTCCGAGTTCTACACCGTCTTCGCCGTCACCGACCCGACCGCGCGTTCCCGGGGCATCTCCGCCTTCGTGGTCGAGAAGTCCGATCCGGGCGTCAGCTTCGGTGCGCCGGAGAAGAAGCTGGGCATCAAGGGGTCGCCGACCCGCGAGGTGTACCTGGACAGCGTGCGAATCCCGGCCGACCGCATGATCGGCGCCGAGGGTACCGGTTTCGGCACCGCGATGAAGACGCTGGACCACACTCGGGTCACCATCGCCGCGCAGGCGCTCGGCATCGCGCAGGGTGCGCTCGACTACGCCAGGGGGTACGTCGCCGAGCGCAAGCAGTTCGGCAAGGCGATCGCCGAGTTCCAGGGTGTGCAGTTCATGCTCGCCGACATGGGCATGAAGCTGGAGG